>JAZOVQ010000075.1:0-18271 GCA_045658805.1 Candidatus Scatosoma sp. | reverse complement strand
TCCGCGCGACCCGTTGACGGGTAGCAAGTAACACGTGCATGACTGGCAGGTCAACAAAAGAGCACATTTGTGCTACGCCAGTGAACAAGGGCTATGCCCGAAAAATAAAAACCACCCGATATTCGGGTGGATGATTATTTTATTCGTTTTGCTTATTTAAAGAGGGGAATGCTGCCCAAGAAGATAACGTCCTTGCGTTCCGCCGCGTCCGCTTCTGCAAGCACGAAAGCTTTTTTATGAATGATACCGCCTGCTTTTTTAACGATGTCTTCCAAACCAATCAAGGACGCGCCCGTAGAAACAACGTCGTCTACGATACCCACTTTTTTGCCTTTGATAAGGTCAACGTCGTGCTTGGAAAGATACAATTTTTGCACTTGGCCAGTGGTGATAGAGGATTGAATTTCCACTTCAATACCGTCTTGCATATACAATTTTTTGCTCTTTCTTGCCACAGCGTAATATCTTTGACCCAATTCTCTTGCTACGCAATGCGTCAATTGTAAGCCTTTCGATTCCGCGGTGATTAACACTTCGCAATCGGTGAGATGCTTTGCAAGCTCTTTAGCGCAATGTTCGGTCAATTCGCTGTCACCGTGTAAGTTAAAAAACGCAATGCTGATGCCGCTGGGAAGGGGCAAAATGGGCAAATGCGCTTCAAAGCCGTTTAAATTAATGGTATGATATTTCATAATATCCTCCTTGGGACGGTGGTTTTTTCGTTTCCGTCGTTCTTTTACTACATTGTAGCACATTTTTTTAAAAAAGTAAACAGTTGCAAGCAAAAAGCTTTGGGGAATTTGTAAAAATAAATAAAAAAATGGCAATGCAAGGGAAAATCCGCCTCGTCACTCCGCTTTGCAGGGGTTGACTTTTTTAGGTTTTTATGGTAAAATGATAGGCGTAACGTCCCGTAAACGTAAGTTGGGGACAAGGAGGGCGCTCGGTGAACGAAATTACGTCAATTATGCCGCAGGTAAAGGATAAAACCCGTTGTAACGTGTACGTCGACGGGCGTTTTTGCTGCGGTTTGACCTTGGAGGCGGTGATGAAATATCGCTTGAAGGCAGGGCAAATCGTTTCGGCGGAGCGCTTGGCGGAAATTCAGCTGGAAAGCGAGAAAAATACGGCGTTTGATAAGGCGCTTCTACACCTTTCCGCTACGCGGAAAACGGAAAGACAAGTGCGCACGTTTTTAAGCGGAAAAGGGTATCTTTCCGCCGTAATTGATTACGTAATTGAAAAATTGCGCTCGTATAATTTTTTAAACGACGCGGAGTATGCGGAAAGTTACGTGGAATGCGCTTCTCGTAAAAAGGGCGGCAGGCTTATCCGTATGGAGTTGAAAGGGAAAGGGTTATCCGACGGCGCAATCGATGAGGCGTTGCAGGGCTTGGACGAGGAAACGGAAGTGCAAACGGCGAAAGGTATATTTGAAAAATATATGCGCGGAAAAACGGCGGATAAAGCCACTTTGCAAAAGGCGTGTCGGCATTTGCTTGGCAAGGGGTTTTCCTACGAAATTGCCAAGGAAGCCATGTCGGGGTTAGACCTTGAAGATGAGTTTCCTATGGACTAAACGGTGGGGGCAGGTACGAGATGAATATGAAAAATGTACAAAAAAGCGAAAGGAACGGCGTAGAAATTTTGCGCTTTAGCGAGATTGCGTCCACCAATGAATACGCCAAAGGGCAACGCTCGTTTCAAAAGGATTTAATTGTGCTTGCCGATAGGCAATTTGGCGGCAAAGGCACTAAGGGCAGGAGCTTTTCTTCCGAGAAAGGCGGTGTGTATTTATCTAAGCTGTCCTTTCCTAAATTGCCGGCGGAGCAAGCGTTTGAAATTATGGCAGGGGCGGCGACGGCGGTGTGTAAGACGTTGACGGCGTACGGCTTGAAGCCGTGTATTAAGTGGCCGAATGATATCCACGTTGGCGGTAAAAAAATTTGTGGGATTTTAATTGAAAATACGCTGTCGGGGAAGGACGTTTTTGCCTCGGTAGTGGGGATTGGCTTGAACGTTTGCAACACGTTGCCTAGCGAGCTTTCGGATATTGCAACGGTGATGTCGGCGGAGTTGATAGAGGTACCCTCGGTGGACGAGGTTGCCAATCGGTTGATTGACGAGCTGTGCCAGCCCGTTTGCATGGACGAATATTTGTCTTTTCTTGGGTACATGGGGCGTGAAGCGGAGCTTATTTTAGGTGATGAACGCATACCTGCTACCCTGCTTTCAGTGGATAGCGAGGGAAAACTGCACGTGCGGACGGCGGACGGAGAACGCGCTTTTGCGGCGGCGGAAGTGTCGGTTAGAGGATTGTAAGAGGAAAATATGAGATACCTATTGACAAATGCGGAAATGCGGCAAGCGGACGGATACACCATTGAAAAACAGGGCGTTCCCTCGTTGGTATTGATGGAACGCGCAGGGGAAGCGCTTGCTTGCGAGGCGGTGAAATTGGCGCCGACAGGTAAAATTGCCTGCGTTTGCGGCGGCGGAAATAACGGCGGCGACGGATTTGTTTGCGCGCGATTGTTGCGTGAGCAAGATCGACAGGTGGACGTCGTTTGCTATGCGGAAAAATTTTCTAACGATTGTCTTATCAACCTGCAAAAATGGGAGGCGGTTGGCGGCGTTAAAAAGTTGCTTGACGGCGAATATGCTTTGATTGTCGATTGTTTGTACGGAACGGGTTTTCGCGGCAGTTTGCAGGGGAAGGACGAAGAAATTGTAAAAGCGGTCAACGCGCGTAGGCGTATGGGGCTGAAAGTGCTATCGGCGGACGTACCGTCGGGGCTTTGCGGAAACAATGGTCGGGCATTAGGGACGGCGGTGCAGGCGGACGTTACGCTTTGCATTGGCGAAGTGAAAACGGGTACGCTTTTAAACGACGGATTGGATTTTTGCGGCGAGGTAAAGAGAGTGGACATTGGCATTTGTTTACCCGATACGGGGTATGCCGTTGAAACGATGGCGGCGGATATTTGTAAGCTTTTGCCTATGCGTAAACGCAACGCACACAAAGGCAGTTTTGGCCGCGCGGCAATTGTCGGCGGCGGTATCGAATACACGGGCGCGGCGTACTTATCCGCGGCGGCTTGTTTGCGTTCGGGGGTGGGATATACTCTGCTGTATACGCCCTCTCAGTGCTTGCCTTATTATATTTTAAAAAGCCCCGAGCTTATCTTGAAAAGTTCAAACGAGGGGGGCATGTACGCGTTTAATGAGGAAATTATGGCTTCCTTGCTCGGTTGCGACGCCGTTGCGTTTGGTATGGGCATGGGCGTTTCCAATGAGGTGTATAAAGGCATTGCATACTTATTGGAACGTTACAAGGGCAAACTAATTATCGACGCGGACGGTTTAAACAGCTTGGCGCAAAGTGATAAAACGCAGTTAAAGCAATTGCTTTTAAATAAAAAATGCGACGTTTTATTAACGCCGCACGTCAAGGAATTTTCTCGACTTTCTTCGCTTTCTGTGGAGGAAATTTTAGACAATCCCATTGCTTGCGCAAAGCAACTGGCGCAGGAATGGAAAGTGAATATTTTATTAAAAAATGCCACAACGGTGATAACGGACGGCATGCGCGTAAGCGTCAATGCGACGGGCAATTCGGGGCAGGCGAAAGGGGGCAGCGGCGACGTATTGTCGGGGTTGCTTGCAGGGCTTTGCGCTTCGGGCTTGTCCGGTTACGATAGCGCGGTTGCCGGTGCGTGGCTGGCAGGAAAGGCAGCCGAATACGCTGAAAAGGATTTGGGCGTTTACGCAATGCTGCCTAGCGACGTTATCCGATATTTTGGAAAAGCGTTTGCCGAAATTTCTCAATCGTAACCAAAAATTCGAACGAGCGCGGCGGCGAGTAGAAGTACGCTTCCAAACACGAGATAATAATAAGGAAAGGGCGTGAGAAGCGAAGTGGTTAGCAAAATGGCTCCTCCTGTGAGAAACCTACGGGAATTGCTTTTGGAAAACCATAATTTTGCGCGGCGCTTTCCTTTCTTTTTTGGGGTTTCTTCCCCTAAAAAGTGTTGTGGCAGGGCGTTTTGCTCCTTTAACAGCCAAAACACTTCCGAGCCCGTTTTTACAGTGATATCAAAACGGGTCGCAAGCAGTAACGCGGCTTCGTCCACAGCGGCGCAAAGCAGCACTTTGCGTTTGGCGGTTTTGTGTCTTGCCATTTGGAAAATTTGGTCGGGGGAAACGGGCGCGACGTGGAAGTGTAAAAAATATCGTTCTTCCTCCCCGTCCACGCAAAGCTTTTTCGGCTGGGTTGCCAATTGCGTTTTGGAGAAAAATTGCAGGAAAAATTTTGTAACGTCCTGGTCGCTGGACAACGCAAAATGGAAAAGCAGTTTGTCCTTTAACGCCTCGTCTGATTTCTTTAAAAAGATTTTTTTGCGTTTGGATTGCAAAAGCGCAAAAATGGCGCAGGCGGTTAGTCCACCGCACAAGGCACTGAGTAAAAAAGCGGCAAATAAACTTAATTTATAATAACGAAATAAGCAAAGACAAAACAAAAATGCGGTGAAAAACGCAAAAACAACGTCGGAAATAAAAGCGGATTTTTTCATATTTGAATTTTTGACGGATTTTTTGCATTTTAAACTTGAAAAACATAAAAATATATAGTATAATATAGAAAAGCGTATTCAGTTACGCAGGAAAGGTGGAGAGGCTATGAGGATAGCGGTGTTCGGCGGATCGTTTGATCCCGTGCATAAGGAGCATAAGCGGTTTGCGCAAGAGGCGATACGTTCGCTTGCGTTGGATTTGCTTATCGTGATGCCTGCGCATACGCCGCCGCATAAACCCTATAAACGGCTCGCCCCCGATTTTGACCGTTTGGAAATGTGCCGTTTGGCGTTTTCGGATATTCCAAAGGTGGAAGTGAGTGATTATGAAATTGCAAAAGGCGGCACTAGCTATACCTACGAAACCTGTCGATATTTTCGTTCGTTGTATTCCAATGCGGAAATTTTTTGGCTGGTGGGTACGGATATGCTACGCGGCTTTCCCACTTGGAAAAACCCTGACGATATTCTAAAAAACGTAACGCTTGCCGTGTGCGGACGTAACGATAGCGACGGTTGGTGGGAAGCGGAACAGCAAAAATTTTTCGCTCGGTTTGCAGTAAATTTCGCGCGTGTCGATTATAACGGCGAGGACGTTTCTTCTACCCAAATCCGCGTTTTGGCTGGGGCAGGTATGAGTTTAACGCATTTGACGCCGCAAAACGTAGCGGCGTATATCGAGGAAAAAGCGTTGTATGCCATTCCTTGTGCGAAGCAAGCGTTGGCATTGGAAAAGCCGTCCAGACAAGCGCACAGCTTGCGCGTTGCCGAGCTTGCCGCGACGAGAGCGGTGGGGTTAAAAATCCCCGAAAAACAAGCGATAGAAGCGGCGCTCTTTCACGATTGCGCTAAAAATTTAGAGGAGACTTCGGCGTATTTGAAGGGTTTTGTTTGCCCGACGGAATGGGGGACGGTGCCCAATTCGGTTTATCACCAATTTGCAGGGGCGTACGTTGCGGAGCATACGTTTGGGGTGCAGGACGAGGACGTTTTAAACGCTGTACGTTATCATACCAGCGGCAGACCGAATATGTCCGAGTTGGAAAAACTTATTTTTTTAGCGGATATGTTAGAGGTGGAACGAAATTACGATTGCGTGGATGAACTGCGCGCGTTGTTTTGGGATACGGACGGCTTGGATAGGTGTTTGACGGAAGCCTTGCGGCAAACGTTAATCTTTTTGGAAAGAAAGGGCGCGGACGTCTATGCGCTGACAAAAGAGGCGTATCAATTTTACGAAAATGAAAGAAAGGAGAAAATATAATGGCGGAAATTACAAGTAAGGAATTGGCGGTTGCCGTATGTAAGGCGTTGTCGGATAAGTTGGGTAAGGATATCGTTGCGTTGTACGTGCGTGAAAAGACGGATCTTTGCGATTATTTTGTTATTGCCAGCGGTAGCAACGCGCCTCAAATTAAGGCAATGGGCGAACGCGTGGAGGAATTGATTGAAAAGGAACACGGCATTGTGCCTTCCCGTACGGAAGGGGTACGCGACGGACGTTGGGCGGTTATTGATTACGGCGACGTAATCGTGCACATTTTCAACGACGAAACCCGTTTGTTCTATCACTTGGAACGCCTTTGGAAAGACGGCAGCAATATTGAAAAATTTGACGATAAATCGGGTGAATTGTTGCCTATGGATAAAGCGGAAGCGTAACCAAAAACAGCAAAAGACTATACCATGTACGCGTTGAAATAAAAAATAACCCGTTTTACTAGGTTATTTAAAGCGAATTTCTTTGGGCTCGCCGTAGCGTGGTTTGCTTTTGCGCTGTTTGCGCTCGACAATATAATAAATAGGCTCTTGCGAGGTTTGCGCAGGGGCTTTTTTATTTTCCGTTTCTTCCTTTTGCGGTTCGGCAGTTGGCTGTGGCTGAGGCTTTTTTGCTTGCTCGTTTTGATATTCCCAACCGAATTTTGCCAGCTTAACAACGTGCGTACCGACGAAACAAAATGCCCACAGCGCAACCGTCCAAAGACCGCCTTGCAGGGCAGGGGAAAACAGTAAGTTGTATGTAAAAATCAAAAATAAATTGTTCATACGGACAGTATACAGCTTTTATTTCCTCATAAATTGGAGAAAATTGGAATAAAAGCAATTTGTTTGTCGCATACTCAATTTATGGAAAATCAATCGGCTGAAAAAATGGATTTTACAAAGGCGGAAGGGGGAAAGACTACTTCTTCGGTGCAGCAGGCGCAAACGTTAAACGCAGGCGTTTTAGAGCGCGCGGAGCTTGCTTTTTTGCTTTCTTCCAAGGATGCGGCGGAATATAGAGCGTATAAAAAGCAAAAGAAAGTGGCGGAAATTATGTCGGCGATTGCGCGCTCGGAAGGGGTGCTTGCCAGCGGTGAGGACGCGCAACGGGTGTGCGAAAGGGCGGCGCGGTTAAAACAGGCGGCGTTAAAGCTTACGCCTAGTTGGTTGCCGCAAGCCACTCAATTTTTATCCGCGGCGGTGAAAATAGACTGTATTATCGGCGGTAACGGGGAAACGCTAACCAAGGTGAAAGCGTTTGAAGCCAAACAAGTAATGAAGCAGGGCGCAGGCGAGTTGACTTTAATGATTGCTCCGTCTATGCTATCGGCTTGTCGCTATACGGAAATCCGCAGGGAGATCAAACGGGTGCGAAAGGTGACGAAAAAGGCTTGCTTAAAGGTGTTTGCCGATGGAAAAACACCTATGGCTACGCTTTCTCGTTTGGCGAGGATTTGCAGTGAAACGGAGGTGGATTTTTTTAGTGTTTCCTACGCCGTCGGGTGCGAAAAACTGCGCTTTGAGTTGGGCGGAGGATGCCGTTTGGAAATTAGCGAAGTGGAAACGCTTGCCGATTTTCAACGGTTGATTAAAGCGGGTGTGGACCGTATTGTAACCACGCGCATTTGGACAATGTATACCGAGTGGTTAAAGGAAGCGGAAGCCGCTGCCGCAAAAGCGGTGACGGAATTCCCTATGCCGCGCGCCTTGCCTGCGCCTGCCGTTGCGACGGAAACACAACCGACCGTTGCGCAAAAAACTCCGCCGACAGCGGTGACGGCGTTGATTGTTGCGGAGGAGAAAAAAGACGTTGGCGCGCCGAGTGCGGAAAATAAAAATAAGGAATGGAAATGTATTTAAAAACAATCTGCTCTTGTACAAAGAGCAGATTTATTTTGTAGCCTTTAGCGGAAAACAACCACCACTTGAAGTGGTGGAATAAAAAAGCTTTAGCGAAAGTAATCCTCCTGTGTTATAATAAAGTGGGTTTGCCGACCACAAATAAAAAACACAGGAGGATTAGTCATGACTGACATAAATAGTTTATCACATACGAAGTGGAATTGCAAGTATCATATCGTATTTTGTCCAAAATATCGTAGACAAGAAATATATGGTAAGATAAAAGAAGATGTAGGAAAGATACTACGCAAATTGTGCGAAGCGAAAGGAGTAGAAATAATAGAGGCAGAGGCGTGTCCAGACCATATACATATGTTGGTATCAATACCGCCCCATTTGAGCGTAGCACAATTTATGGGATATCTCAAAGGGAAGAGTTCGCTAATGATATTCGACAGGCACGCAAACTTAAAATACAAGTATGGAAATCGACATTTCTGGTGTCGGGGATACTATGTAGATACGGTGGGCAGAAATGAGAAGAAAATAGCGGAATATGTAAGGAATCAGTTGCAAGAAGATATAATAGCAGACCAACTGAGTTTAAAAGAATATATAGATCCGTTTACGGGTAGCAAGGATAACAGGGCATAAAAAGACAGCCGCTTTAGCGGCTGCCTGAGATTGTTTGCGGTTGGCAAACCTTTCAATGAGCCTTAAGGCTCAGCCAGTATTATGCCCTTGAAGGGCCAGTGCATACCACCAGTTCAACTGGTGGTTTTGATTTTTGTAATGAGGGGACCATGTACGCGGTGAAATGAAAAAGAGGGCTACCATGTACGCGGTGAGAAAGGGTAAAAGTGAAAGGATTATTTCATAAAAAAGGCGGTGGTATCATAGAATAGACGTATGAAAATAACGAAAATGGCAATTGGTTTCACTTTGGTATTGGTGATGGGGTTTCTTTCGGCGGTAGCCCTTTGTTTCCGTGCACTTTCTTCTCCGCAAGCGGTGGCGGCGGTGGAAGCGGAATTGCGTGTGGTTTTGGACGCAGGGCACGGCGGTGTAGACGGTGGCGTTACGGGGAAAAAGCTTGGTTTAAAGGAAAGCGAGCTTAATTTGTCAATCACACATTTTTTACGTGCGGAATTGGAGGAAATGGGCTTTGAAGTGACGTTGACGAGAAAGACGGAAGCAGGGCTGTACGGCGCGGCGACGAGAGGGTTTAAAAAGCGGGATATGCAACGCCGCAAGGAAATTATCGAAGAGGCGAATCCCGATTTGGTGGTGTCCATTCACCAAAATTTTTACCCGACGAAAAATGCGCGCGGCGGTCAGGTTTTCTATCGAAAAAACGATGAAAACTGTAAGCGTTTGGCGTTGTCTGTGCAGGAGAAAATAAACGGTTTATACGAGAAAGAAGGGGCGAAAAAACGAGTGGCGCAAACGGGGGAATATTTCATGTTGCAATGTGCCGTTTGCCCGTCGGTTATTGTCGAATGCGGCTTTTTATCCAATGCCTACGACGAGCAATTGTTGTCGGAGGAGGGGTGGCAAAAACGGTTGGCGCAGTCGATTGCATCGGGGATTGTCGGGTATTTTTCTCAATCGCTTGCCTAAAAAGAAGAAGAAAGTTTTTCCCTTTAAGGGAAAAGATTTGCGCAATCGCTTGTATTTTTCATGAAAGTATGTTATAATTGAGCGTAAGGAATTTTACGGAGGAGCGAAAATGCTGACGGGAAGAAGCAATTTGACGAAATTGGAAGCGGCGCAACTTAACCCCGTGACGCTTGCATTTGTGGGCGATGCGGTGTATTCGTTGTACGTTCGCGAACGGTTGTCGTTGTCGGGCGGCGGTAAAGTGGCTGATTTTCAGCGTACGGCGGCGCGCGTTGTTTCGGCGCAGGGCCAAAGCGCGTTTGTGGAAAAATTGTTACCGCATTTTACCGAGGAAGAAGCGGATATTTTCCGTCGCGGTAAAAACGCCAAAAAAGCGACCAAAAGCAAAAGCGCTTCGCATTTAGAATACAATCGTTCAACGGGCTTTGAAGCGGTGATGGGGTATTTGTATCTCATTGGCGCGGAGGATCGTATCCGTGAATTGCTTGCATTGGACGACGAAGAAAGTTTCCAAGCAAGAGCGGTGGAAAAGCCTTTCAAACCGAGTATGTTCTAAACCAAATTGACGAAAAACAAACGCTTTCGCATAGCAAAAAGAGAAAAATAGAAAGAGGAAAAACAAGTGAAAACGGAAGGAAGAAATGCGGTTATCGAGCTGTTAAAAACAGGCAAAAACGTGGACAAACTGTTGTTGGAAAAGGGTGCGCAAGGCTCCATTTCCATGATTTTTGCGGAAGCGAGAAAGAAAAATATCCGCGTGCAATTTGTGGACAAGCAGGTCTTGGACAAGGAAAGTGAAACCAAACGCCACCAGGGCGTAATCGCGTTTACCACCGATTATGAATACTTCGATTTGGACGATATTATCGAAAACAAAAAGAGTGAAAAGGGCGGTTTTGTCGTGCTTTGCGACGGGATTGAGGACGTGCATAATCTCGGCAGTATTTTGCGTGTGGCGGAATGTGCAGGCGCGGACGGCGTAGTTATTCCCAAATCGGGCAGCGCATCGGTAACGGAAAGCGTTATTCGTATTTCCGCAGGCGCGGCAGAGCATATGAAGGTGGCGAAGGTGCCCAACCTCAACCAAGCGGTGGAAAAATTGCAAAAGGCTGGCTATTGGGTGTATGCTTTGGAAGCAGGCGGCGAGGATATTTATAGGGAAAATTTCAGTGGAAACGTAGCGTTGATTGTCGGTGGTGAGGACAGCGGCGTGAAACGCTTGACGAAGGAAAAATGCGATAAAATTTTGTCCATTCCTTTGCAGGGCAAGGTAAATTCGCTTAACGCTTCGGTGGCGCTGGGTATTGCGGCGTACGAAGTGGTTAGAAACAGATTGTAAAAAAACGCGGAAATTCCGTAGTTGGGATATAGGTATGGTCGACACGAACAAGAAACAATTGGACGAAGCGCTGGTGGCGCTTGCGCAAAGCGGCGATAAGCTTGCTACCGAGGAATTATTGCTTCGGTATACGGGCTTGGTACGCGTTTGCGCTCGCGGTTTCTTTTTGGTGGGCGGCGAAACGGAAGATCTTATCCAAGAGGGTATGATTGGCTTGTATAATGCCATTATCGATTTTAAACCAAAATCCGAGGACGGAAAAGAAGGCGGCAAAAGCTTTAAAAACTTTGCGGGAATGTGCATTACGCGGCGTATCATTGATGCGGTAAAAGCATCGGCGAGAAAGAAAAATACGCCAATCAATTATTATCCCACGTCCCTTGATTACGAGTGGGCAGGGACGGACTTAAACCCTGAAGATATGATTATTTTAAGTGACGAGCGTCGGGAATTTAAACAAAAAATGAGCAAAGTATTGTCGGATTTTGAGTTTAAGGTGACAACGATGTACGTCGAGGGAATGAGCAGTGACGAAATTTGCGATGCGACGGGGAAAACGCCGAAAAGCATTGACAATGCCCTGCAGCGCAGTAAGAGAAAGCTGCAACAAATTTTGAAAAAATAAGGAGAAAGGCATGGCATATCTTGCGTTATATCGTATGTTTAGACCGACGACGCTCAACGACGTCGTGCGCCAAGAGCATATCGTTACGGTATTGAAAAATCAAATACAAACGAACAGGATCGGGCACGCTTATCTCTTTTGCGGACCGAGAGGTACAGGGAAAACGAGTATTGCGAAAATTTTTGCTTCGGCAATCAATTGCGATACGCCCGTAGACGGCTCGCCGTGCGGAAAATGCGAACGCTGCCGTGCGTTGAAAGACCCTGCAAACCTTGATATTACCGAAATCGACGCCGCTTCCAACAACGGCGTGGACGAAATGCGTGATTTGAGGGAAAAGGTGCAATATCCTCCCGTTGCAGGTAAATACAAAGTGTATATTATCGACGAAGTCCACATGCTTTCGCCCGGGGCGTTTAACGCCTTGTTGAAAACGTTGGAAGAACCGCCTACGCACGCCGTATTTATTTTGGCGACGACGGAATCGCAAAAAATTCCCGCGACGATTTTGTCGAGATGTATGCGTTTTGATTTTAAGTTAATTCCGCAATCGGATTTGGAAGAAAGGTTGCGTTTTGTCTTTGACAAAATTGGTAAAAAATATGACAATGAAGCCATTGCGGCCATTGCAAGAGCAGGCGCAGGCAGCGTTAGAGATATGCTGTCCGTAGCGGATACCTGCGTGTCGTATACGTCGGGAAAATTGACCTACGCCGACGTAAATGCGGTGCTTGGCAATGCGGATTTTTCCGAGGTTAGTAAGCTGTGCGACGCCATTTTGCGCGGAGAATCGGGTGCGGCGTTTGAAAAGACGGAAGCATTCCTTGCCGCAGGCAAAAGCGTGGGTATGCTGTTAAAAGACGTGCTTAATTTCCTCAACGCTTGCGTGGTGGCGAAAACTTGCCGCGACGGGCAAAATATCCTCGCTTTCCCCGACGATATGTACGCGGAAGTGAACAAAATTGCCAAGCAAACGGACGGACACCGCTTGTTGAGAGTGATGGAAATTTTCGGTTCGACGGAAGCAACCTTGCGCTATTCGGTATCGCCGAGAATTTTGTTTGAAACGGCAGTTTTAAAGGCAAGTATGCCGCAATCCGATTATGATATCGAAGCGTTGATTGGCAGAATTGCGGAATTGGAAAAACGCTTGGAAGAAGGTGTTTTTGTGCGTTCCGAAGGGGGCATGTCCGCGTCGAGCGAACAACTCAAGTCCGTAAGCGAGCCTAAAAAAGCGGAAAAAGTGGAAAAAGTGGAAGAACCCGTAGTGGCAGGGGGATACGAGGAAGAACCATATATCCCCGATATGGAACCCCCTCCCGACGAATCGGTGACGGGTGGAAACGTATATTTTGACGGTTATATTCCCGAAGAAATGGAAATAAAAAAACAGCCTATCAAGAAAGAAACGCCCGTTGCGCCCGCAACGCCTACGGCTGCGCCCGTAGCCAAGCGTGCGATTGGCGGCGATGCGAAAGCGACGTTCGGTTTGTTTTTGCGTTCTATCCGAAAGGTGGCGAAAAGCGGCGTGTTGATTACTCTTTGTATGGATTTGGACAGCGCGTACGAGGACGGCGTGTTTACGTTGTACACCGAAAGCGAACGCATTTACACGTCGCTTAATAAGGAAGACCATTACGCGTTGATTGCGCAAACTTTTGCAAGCATGGGCATTGAGCAGGACGGCTTTGCGGTGCGTTTGCGCGGCAAGCAATCGGATGAATTTGATAAAAAATTAAACGAACTCAAGGACCGTTTCGGCGGTGTAAAAATTGAAGTAAAATAAGAAAAAACTTGCGGCGGCGAAGTGTTGCCGTAAGAGAAAAATAAGAAAAAAATTACGAGAAATCGGAGGAAAAATCATGGCAGGATTTAAAGGCGGCAACAACAATATGCAAAATTTGATGCGTCAAGCGCAAAAAATGCAGGAAGAAATGGAAAAGACGGCAGAGCTTCTTGACGATTGGGAAGTTGTTGGTACGGCGGCAAGCGAAGCAGTTGTCGTATATATGAACGCGAAGAAAATTATCAACGGTATCGAGCTTGACGAAAGCATTGTTGACCCCACGGACGTGGAAATGTTGGAGGACTTGATTATGGCTGCAATCAACGACGGCTATGCAAAGGCTGACAAAGTATACGAAGAAAAAATGGGTAAATACGGCGACATGGGCGCGCTCGGAGGCATGATTTAACGAATGGAAATTTTTATCGAGCCTATTGGCAGATTGATTAATGAATTTTCCAAATTGCCCGGCGTCGGCAAGAAAACGGCGCAGCGTTATGCGTACAAAATTGTGGATATGAGCGAAGCGGACGCGCGCGCGTTTGCGGATGCGATTATCGGTGTGAAACGCAAGGTGAAATATTGCAAAATTTGCGGTAACTTCACCGAAGAGGAAACGTGTGGCGTTTGTCGTACGCGCGACAAAAGCTCCATTTGCGTCGTAAAGGAGCCCAAAGACGTTGCGGTTATTGAAAAACTGCACGAATTTAAGGGAGTTTACCACGTTTTACACGGCGTTATTGATCCGCTTTCGGGGATAGGTCCCAATGATATTCGCATAAGAGAATTGTTGGCGCGTTTACAAGAAGGCAACGTCAAAGAGGTAATTGTGGCAACCAACCCCGACGTTTCAGGGGACGCTACGGCGATGTATATTGCAAAGCTAATTAAGCCTTTCGATATCACTGTCACTCGTTTGGCGCATGGTATTCCTATCGGCTCGGAGATAGAATACACGGACGACGTAACGCTTGCAAGAGCATTTTTGGAACGTAATAAAATGTAAAAAACGCCGGGCTGGCATATAGGCGGCGGCAGTTTAAAATTGGCGTGTAGTTTGCCGTTTTAAACGGAT
Organism: Candidatus Scatosoma sp.; assembly: GCA_045658805.1. Classification (GTDB taxonomy): domain Bacteria; phylum Bacillota; class Clostridia; order Christensenellales; family Borkfalkiaceae; genus Scatosoma. The sequence continues at coordinate 4,147 of JAZOVQ010000075.1, read as the reverse complement.
AAATTATAAAACAACCGAACGAAAAACGTTCGGGAAGGAGTCGGTTATGAAAATTTCGGTTTTAGGCTGTGGACGTTGGGGATCGTTTATCGCATGGTATCTTTGCAACCACGGTCACGACGTATATTCCTGGGGACCTGAAGATGATTATTCGTATAAAGTGTTAAAGGAAACGGGGAAAAACGAATACGTAGAGTTGGATTCTCGTATTCATTTGACCTGCGATTTGGAAGAAGCGCTTGCGCATGCGGAAACGGTAATCATTTCTATTTCCTCGCAGGGTTTGAGAGGGTTTATGAAACGCATTACGGCGTTTGACGTAGCGGAGAAAAATTTTGTACTTTGCATGAAGGGTATCGAAGTGGATACGGGTTGCCGTTTGTCCGAGGTGCTTACGCAAAGCGGCATTTCTTCCGATCGCGTTGCCGTTTGGGTTGGACCTGGGCATATCCAAGCCTTTACGCAGGGTATCCCTAACTGCATGGTTATTGATTCGAAAAATGAAGAATTGAAAAAGAAGCTGGTTAGCCAATTTAAGAGCGAGCTTATCCGTTTCTATCACGGGGAAGATTTGATTGGTACGGAGCTTGGCGCAGCGGCGAAAAACGTAATGGGTATCGTTGCAGGCGTGTTGGACGGTTGCGGTTACGCGTCCTTGAAAGGCTCGTTGATGTCCCGCGGCGCAAGAGAGGTTGCCCGTCTTATTAAAGCAATGGGCGGTAACGAATTGTCCGCGTACGGTTTGGCGCATTTGGGCGATTATGAAGCGACGTTGTTTAGCGAATTTTCGCATAATAGAATGTATGGCGAAATGCTCGTAAAGGGCGAAAAGTTCGCTAAACTTGCCGAAGGTGTGCCTACGGCGGCGGCAATGAAAGCGCTTGGCGAAAAATATGGCGTGGAATTGCCTATCACCAACGCCGTATACGAAATTTGCTATACGGACGGCGAAGGGGATTATAGAGAACGTTGCTTGAATATGCTTTCCAAGCTGTTTGCAAGAGATACCAAATCGGAATTCTATTCCTAAAGCCTGCTACATATTTTCCATTAAACACGTAAAAAAACGGAGCGTAAAAGCTCCGTTTTTTGTTTGGATTTTTGCGATTATTCAATTTCGTTGTTGGTCGTAAACGTATCGTTGGAGAGGGTATCCGCGGAGAACGTTTCGTCCGAAGCCGCCGCCATATCAGGGGTGTAGAAATTGTTTTCCCAGCCTTGCAAATCTACCGTTTCGTCGGTAGGAAGTGCGGGCGTTTCTTCCGTTACAGGGTTTGCCAACGCACGCTTTAACTGCTTGCGGAGTTTTCTATAATAGATAACTGCAAACAGGAACAAACCAAACGCCGCAACAAAGGCTACGATTGCCGACGTGAAGAAATCAATGGAGAGGTAATTAAAGATTTCCGTGCTGATTTCTTCCGCAAGCGCAGAACCGGGGCTGGTCAAAACGCTAAGCGCGATCGTGGGCGCAAGGAAGAAGGGCAGGAAAGGCCACCAACCCAAAATCATGGGCATTTTCAGCTTAATTGCGTTGTTGGGCTTTTTAAGCTTGCACAAAATTTTGATAATCAAATACAACCAGCTCAAAAGCAAGAGGATAAGGATTACTGCGAAAACGCGCAAAACAATTGCGAGGATTTCCACAACGTCGTCGTCCACTTCTAAATATTCGTAAAGTTTAGCTTTCAGCTCGTCTTTTACGGTTTCTTCATCGGGGCCTGCCGCCAAGGGCGCAATTTTGCTTTGCTTGCCATAGACGGAAGAGGAATAACCAATGTCTTCTTCTTCGGAAAGCAAGCCCAAAATCAATCTCGAAACAATTTCATCGCCGTCGATCGAGCCGTCTTCCGCTGCGATTTCAAGCAAAATTTCTTTGGTATCCGCCTTCATTTCCATTTTGTCTTCGGGGGAAAGGGCGAAATCCGCAAAGTCGGGATCGCCGCTGTTGCGAAGCTTGATACAAAAATCGTCGATAGTGTTTACAATCGAATCGGCGACGTTGTCGGTGTTAGCGTTGTCTGCGTACAAGCTGTCTACAATGGCTTTCGTTTGGTCTTCTATGTAAGCGTCGGTGATACCAGCGCGGTTCAAAACGGCTTGAATTTCCGCATCCGTCTTATCCGTTTCGTAGAGGTTATAAATTTCACTCTTCAATTGTTCTTTCAAAAGGATAGCGGAGATTTGCGTAGCGGCGTTTTTTGCAACTTTGGACAGAGTTTCGTCCAATTGGTCAACGATATCGTCAACGTTTGCTTGCAAAATGTCTTCTACGGTGTCTTCAGGATCATTGATAAGGGAGCCAAGGATATGTACTGCGTTTAAGGAAACGCCTGCCGAAATGGTCACCTCTTCCTCGCCGAGGATTTTTTTGATATCTAAATTTTCAAAGCTAATATCCGCTTCGTTTAAGGTTTCGTCGGGAGATGGCATACCTTCATAATCCACCATAGCGATAGAACCAGAGCCGTCGTACATGGTCACTTCTTCTTCCATTAATTCTTCTACGCTTTCCGCTGTCAACGTAAAGGACAGCGATACCTTGAAGAAAGGAAGGGCGAGATAGCAAATGATTACAATCGAGCAAACTGCCGCGATAATAATATTGCAAATACCTACGTTCTTTCTTATTTTAGAACTGTTCATAAAACCTCCTCTCAACCTAACCGCAAACGGCGGCGTAGGTTGCTTGCATATTTCATTATAATATACTTTATATAGAATGTCAACCCGCATACAAAAAATTTCTCTTAAAAAATGTAAAAAATATGGCGTATAAATTGCCGTTGATTTCAGCAAATTAAGTGTAGACGGCGCTGCGCCGTAGAAAAGGGGTGCTGGATATGCGAAAAATTAAGACCTTTGATATGGACGGAAGGGAACGGGGAGAAAAGGAAACTTGCTTTCCTGCGCCCTGTCCAAAAAATAAAACGGAGGGGGCAGGTACGAGATGACGGGAAAAAATAGACAAAATTACAATAAAAATTATATCGCGTACGTCAATTCGTTTGCGCCGCCTACAAAGCATTTTAAAAATTGCGTTCGGGCGTTTATGGTCGGGGGCTTGATATGCTGTATCGGTCAAGCCCTGCGTGAAATTTTTTCGGTGTTTGGTTTGCACGGGGACGAGCTGGCAGGTACGGTTAGCGTTTGTTTAATTTTTCTCGGCACTCTGTTGACGGGTTTAGGTGTATACGACCGTATCGGGCGGTATGCAGGCGCAGGCTCTATCGTGCCTATTACGGGGTTTGCAAACAGCGTTTGTTCGCCTGCAATCGAGTTTAAAACGGAAGGGCTTGTCTACGGAATGGCGGCAAAAATGTTTGTGGTGGCAGGCCCGATTATCGTCTACGGCGTGCTTTCGGGCGTGCTTGTGGGGTTGTTGTATTTGTTTTTATAAGAGGAAAGTATGCAAACGATATTTTTTAAAAAGAAGCCGCGCTTGGTGGCGACGGGGACAATTGCAGGACCAAAGGAATGCGTGGGCGTTGTTGGAAAATTTGTGGATAAGGCGCTTGCGGACGATATGTTTGGGGAAAGTACCTATGAAAAAGCGGAATGCAAAATGCTTTCCTATGCCATTTCTCGGACAATCGTCAACGCAGGGGTAAGCGAAAAAGAGGTGGATTTGCTTATTTCGGGTGATCTTTTAAACCAAATCATTTCCGCTTCCTTTGCCGCGCGGGATTTTGATTTCCCCTTTTTAGGGGTATACGGCGCCTGCTCGACAATGGCGGAAAGTATGGCGGTTGCGGCTGCGTTTGTGGATGGCGGTTTTTATAAAAATATCGTAGCGGCAACGGGCAGTCACTTTTCTTCGGCGGAGCGGCAATACCGTTATCCATTAGAGCTTGGCAACACGCGTCCGCCGCAGTCACAATGGACGGTGACGGGGGCAGGCGGCGCATTCATTTCGGACATGGGTGGGGGGATTGCCATTACCAGCGCCACTTTTGGTAAGGTGGTTGATTATGGGATAACGGACGTGAATAATATGGGTGCCGCTATGGCCCCCGACATTGGTATAATAGGGATATAGTAAGTTTTCCTGTGAATTTTAACAACGAAAATCTATATCCAAAAGGAGGCGAAAACCCTTATAAATAAAGGCAAAACTTACATATTGGCGTGGTGTAAAAATCACGCC
>JAZOVQ010000074.1:0-10055 GCA_045658805.1 Candidatus Scatosoma sp. | reverse complement strand
CACTTCCTCGGCGACAGCTTGTATATAATACCACAAACTATTTACCGTTGTCAAGCATTTTTTTAAACTTTTTTTAATTTTTTTCAAATTTTTTAAAGTTTTTTTGCAGCCCGATTTACTCTCGCATTTCGGTGCTTTTTTAATGCCTGCCTCGCGGACAGCTTGAATATCTTATCATTTTATCACTTACTTGTCAAACGTTTTTATCACATTTTTTAAAGTTTTTTTAACTTTTTTAAACTTTTTTCTTTTTTTCTTCCTGCGCCGTTTTTCCCTTGACTTCGCGCGCGTGCGCGTGATACAATATATATAATATATAATATAGGTGAGCGTATGTTTACAAAGTTGAGAATTATCTTTACACTTCTTGCGGCAACGTGCTTAGTTGCGGTTGTTCCCATCGGTACTTTTTTAGGTTTAGGCTGGGCTGGTTGGACCGCAGTGGGCGCAGGCGCGTGCTTTATCTTTATGTTGCTTTGCAAACAGGAAGAAGAAATCCGCGCGAAGAAAAACAAAAATAAACCACCTGAAACCGATTTTTTATCCGCCTCCAGCGCTGATAAAAATGTAGAACAAACTAATTCCTCCGAAAACAACGAATAATAAAAGACGTCTTTTGTAAAGCGTCCAGTTAAATTTCTATTAAAAATCAAAAGGCTAACGATTGCCAATGCGCATCGTTAGCCTTTTTTCGTTGTGCAAATATTAAACGTTGTCCAATCTCGCCAAAATTTCCATTCTGGTTTCTTCGGGTATAATCGCCGCTACGCCGCTGCCATACCATCTCACGTCGTCGTCCAAATTAAAGAAAGTCGATTTAAACCAACCCACGGATTTTTGTCCGTATTTAAAATTGACGACGGCATTTCCGCCCAAAGCGATTGTTTTTTCCATCAATTGTTCTTTAACGCAATCCAGCGTTTTCAACTGCGCGTTAAAGGTACAACGTTTTTTATATTCAATCGGCTCCAGCGTAATTGCGGACGCTTCGTATCCTTCAAAGAAAAGAATACCTTTGTATAACGATACGTACACCATTATAAATCTCTCTCCAAAATAATAATTGCTTCTTCTCTAGCACGCGACATAATCCCAGGGATTTCCGCCGTAAACGCCGCTTTAACCACCCAACCTTGTTGCGCGTATGCATTCATCGCGTCTTCCAATCTTTGAGGGTCAAACTTTCCCGAAAACCATTTATCTTTTTGGGATAACACTTTGTATTCTTTCATTTTTCTTCTCCTTTGTGTTCGGTAGTTCAATTATACACCAAACAAAGGACGCCCGTCAAGTGTTTTCCAATTATTCGCTATGCGATACCCCTAAACAAATACGCAAGTCCAAAAGCCAATCCCCGATAACCGTTTTATCAATCTCTATCGTAGCTTTCAATCATATCCAAAAATTCCTCGAAGCGGTACAAATCTTCCGCGGAGTAATAATCGATATAAATTCTTCCCTTTTTATCGTTGCCAATCAAGGAAACCTTAGTACGGAAAACGCCGCGCATACGTTCGACAAACGCTTTCAACTGCGCGCTTTTCGCCACCGCTTTTGCTTGCTTTTCCTGTTCCAAAATTTCAGGCGGCGTCAAAAACGCTTTGACTGCACGCTCCATTTCTCGCACCGAATATTCTCTTTTTATCGCTTCTTCTGCAAAGGCGAATTGTTGATTTTGCGGAACTTTAACCAGCGTTCTTGCGTGACCTGCAGAGAGCTTGCCGCTTTCCACCAAACCGATTACTTCGGGCGCAAGCGTCAAAAGCCGCAACGTGTTGGCAACCGCAGGACGGGATTTGCCGATAAGCGCAGCAACGTCGTCTTGCGTCAAGCCGTGCTCTTTCACCAGCTTTTGCATCATGTACCCTTCTTCCATCGCCGTCAAGTGTTCAGTTTTCAACTTTTCCAGCAAAGTGAACGTTTCCGCATTCTTACCCGTGAACGTATACACGCGGACGGTGAATTCCGAAACTCCTGCCGCACGCGCCGCATAAAAATCTTTATCCGCCGCCAACAGTTTAAATCGGCCGTCCTTTTTCGCATTTACGGAAAATTCAGGAACGCCGTTCAGCAAAAAATACGCCGCGCGCGTTCTTAAATCCTTTTTGTCCCAATCATCCAAAGCGGTTTCCGCGTCAATCAACGCGCCGCTTACCGTTTGCATTTCATAATCAATATCAAACGACTTCCGTCTTTTGGTTTTTCTCATTGTAAACAACCCCCTGCCATTTCCGTTTCAGGCTATCATTTCAGGTATAAATTGGCGTGAAAGCGGAGCCGCATTCTGCAACCCCGCTTTTCGCCGTTAATCGTTGTTATCTTGATCGATTTCCTCGTTGGCCATTTCTTCCGCTTCAACTTTTTCTTCTGCTTGTTCCACGGAAACGGTTTCTACGGGAATTTCTTCTACGACGTGTTCTTTAGAAGGCTCGGTTGCGAAAACGAAAGGATTTTCCTTGCGTACGCTTTCCTTACTATCCATTGCTTCCACCACTTCTTTGTAGCTTGCGCCCTTCATAAGCATAGCCACTTCTTCGGTGTAAATGGTTTCCTTTTCCACCAAAACCCTGGACATGTTATCCAAAATGGAACGGTTTTCCTTCAAAAGCTTGGTTGCTCTATCATGCGCTTCGGTGATAAGACGGCGAATTTCCGCGTCAATCGCCGCCGCCGTTTCCTGCGAATACCCGCCGCGGTTTTGATTACCGTATTCCATACCCATAAATACGGGTTGGTCAGAATCATATGCAACAAGACCGAGCTTTTCACTCATACCCCACTGCGTTACCATACGGCGTGCGATGTCGGATACGTGCTGCAAATCGGCGCTTGCGCCCGTCGTAATGTCTTGAATAACCAATTCTTCCGCAACTCTGCCGCCGAGGGACATACAAATGTTGTCGATCAACTTGTTATAGGACACGTCGTTGTCGTCCGTTTCAGGGCGAGTCATCGTGTACCCAGCCGCTCTGCCGCGGGGAATAATAGAAACTTCGTGTACAGGGTCACAATGCTTACAAAGACAAGCCAATACCGCATGCCCTGCTTCGTGGTATGCCGTACAACGCTTATCCGATTCGGTTACGACGCGGCTCTTCTTTTGAGGGCCCATCAGCACTTTGTTGATACCGTCGTACAATTCGAGATTGCCAATGTTTTTCTTGCCTTTACGCGCCGCCAAAATCGCCGCTTCGTTGAGAAGGTTGGCAAGCTCGGCGCCCGAGAAACCTGCGGTGATACGCGCAACCGTTTTAAAGTTAACGTCCGCCGCCATAGGCTTATTACGCGCGTGTACTTTCAAAATTTGTTCACGACCTTTTACGTCGGGAAGATTTACGTTAATTTGTCTGTCGAAACGGCCGGGACGAAGCAATGCAGGGTCCAAAATGTCCGCGCGGTTGGTTGCCGCCATTACGATAATCCCTTCGTTGCTTTCAAAACCGTCCATTTGCACAAGGATTTGGTTGAGAGTTTGTTCACGTTCATCGTGCCCGCCGCCAAGACCTGCGCCACGTCTGCGCCCTACCGCGTCAATTTCGTCTACGAAAATGATACAAGGCTGATTTTTCTTCGCCATATCAAACAAATCACGTACACGCTTTGCGCCGACACCGACGTACATTTCTACGAAATCCGAACCCGAAACCGAGAAGAAAGGCACGCCCGCTTCCCCTGCAACCGCTTTCGCAAACAAGGTTTTACCTGTACCAGGAGGGCCTACAAGCAATACGCCCGAGGGAATTCTTGCGCCAAGGTTAGAAAACTTTTTCGGGCTCTTCAAAAACTCAACAACTTCTTGGAGTTCTTCCTTTTCTTCTTCCGCGCCTGCAACGTCCGAGAAACGAACGCGAAGGTTGCTTTGCACTTGCGCTTTGGATTTGCCGATATTCATTGCCGCACTACTGCCGCCCGACGCACTGCGCATAATGAAGAAGAACATCAACGCCACAGCCACTATACCGAGAATGGGGAAGAGGCTGGACAGCAAACTGCCTGCGTTAGGATCGCTAAACTGTACGGAAATGCCCGTATAGTTAGACATATTCAATCCGCTCATGAAGGATACGTATGCTTCAAAATCGTAAATGCTAGGACCAACGGCGGTGTACGTTTCAAGCACTTTCCCCGACGCGTCCACGTAATAACCCGTCCAATTGTACGCGTCTACGTAAATGCTGTTTACCTTATTCTCGGAAATGAGATTGAGGAAACTGTTAAAATCCACTTCTTGCGCTTTATTGATAACGTCCGTCAACAACAAGCTGATCAAACCGAACGCCAACACGCCCACGAGGATCCATATCAATGTCTTATTCTTTCTATTCAAAGTGATAACTCCTTATCGTAATCCTGTACGCCGCCGACAAACCGCAAGCCCTTTTCCGCTTACCTTTTTCCGCGACACTTAATTATACACGATTTCCGTCTTTTTTAATCATAAAAACCGCAACTTTCTAAAAATGTTTCACGTTTTTTATACGAATATTATTTTAACATAACCCTACGGGTTTTACAAGCGTTTTCTATCCTAAAATACAAACATTTAGCAAACGTTCACATTCTTAACACAGTTATTGTTCCACAAAAACGAAAAGCGGAGTCTTGGGCGCGTTTCCCAAAGGCTCCGTTTTTTATGTTTTTTTGTCGGCAACACCGCAAAAGCTTGTTACAAAATGCCTTCCAAAAGCATTTTTAAACCGATACCCATCAAGACAATACCGCCCACCAAGGACGCCTTTTCCGCAAGTTTGTCACCTGCAAATTTCCCGATATAAATCGCACCTACGCTCAAACAAAAAGTAATAATGCCGATACAGCCCGTTGCGCCCCATACGCCAAGTGCTAAACCCGCCTCGGAAACCGCCGCGCTGTACAGCGTAAGACCAATTGCCAAAGCGTCGATAGAGGTGGCAATTGCTTGCACAACCAACTCGATAAAAGAAAGGGGTTTGGGTTCGGATTTTGCCGTTAAACTCGTACATGCCCCGTCCGTAGTGCAAACTTGGGGGGCCGTTTCGCCCTTATTTTTTCTCCAACAGGAGATAAATTCAAAGACCATTTTTCCGCCAAGAAAAGCAAGCACCGTAAAGGACAGCCAAGCGGAAAATTTCTTGAAGGTTTCCTGGAAAGATTCCGCCACCGCTTCCGTGATAAAATAGCCGATAACAGGCATTAAAAACTGGAAAAACCCGAAAAAGAATGCAATTAAGCATATCTTTTTTAATGGCATTTTCGATTCATGCATGCCGTCCGACATACCCACCGCGCAAGCGTCCGTCGCCAATACGCAGCTCAATATAAGCACCGTAATTAAATCCATTGTTTCCCCTCAACCGATAAATTAAAGACAGCCTTTTGCTTGCAACGCCGCGATAACGTCTGCAAAAATTCCGTCCGGGGTTTTGTTGCCGTCCACGCAAACGATACGGTCGGGGTATTCTTCCGCAAGCGTTTTGTAACCCTCGTACACCTTTTTATGGAACGCCATGCCAGCCTGCTCCAATCTATCGTTTTCGTCCGCACCCTTCTTACGCAAAAACGCCGCTTCGGGGGTGAGGTCGATAAAAATGGTTACGTCGGGTAAATATTTTTCCAACGCAAACGCATTGATTTTAGAAATGAAATCCACACCAAGCCCGCGCGCGTGCGCTTGATACGCCAAGGAAGAATCCACGTAGCGGTCGCAAATAACCAACTGCCCTGCTTGCAAAGCAGGTTCTACGCGGTCGTTAAGGTGTTGCACTCTCGCCGCCGCATACAAAAGCGCTTCGCATTCGTCCGTCATTTCCGAGTTCTTTCCGTTTAATAAAATTTCACGGATTGCCTCGGAAATTTTCCCACCGCCTGGCTCACGGGTGAAGATATGGGGAACGTTTTCTTTGGTCAAATAATCGTTTAACAGCTTCAACTGCGTGCTTTTACCGCAACCGTCGCAACCTTCAAACGTGATAAATTTTCCTCTGCCGTTCATAACTTTTTTCCTCGTTTACTTTTTATATACCAGTATCGAAGCGTCTTGCACGCCGAATACGTTGCTTGCTTGTTGCAAAAGCGCAAGCTTGTCGTTTGTTACCTCTTCCCCGATAAAAAGCAAGGGGGTACAAGGGGGAAACAAACCGCAAATTCTTGCGCAAATCCGCCCGTTTGCCCTATCGAAAGGCACCCATTCCGTTTCCATTTCATTAAAAAGGTGGGGGGCAGGTATGCGTTGAACGTCTTTTTCGCCTTTTTCTATCCTTTTATACGGATATTTTTCAAACGCCGCCACCAAGCTCTTTTTCAGCTTTGCAAACGCTCGGTTTTCCGTCGCAGGCGAAAGGTAAAACATCAATAAATTGCCGTCGCAAAATTCGGGATAAATCCCCAATTTTTGCATTTCCTTTTCCACAGCAAAGGCATTATCCCCAAACACCGCGCAAAGCTTGGTCCAATCTTCCGCAAGGTACACTCTGTCTTTGTGCGCCGCCGCAAAATTACGCGCGCTTTCTTCCAAAGCTTTGTTTTCGGGATATTTCACCGCATATTCCACCGACGCCATAATAGGATAGGACGGGCTGGTTGTACGGAAAATATCCACAGCGGTTTTCAACGCCGCCGCAAAGCGCTCCGACGAAGCGGATACAACGCTGCCTTGCGTGAGGGCAGGCAAGCTTTTATGCACGCCGTCCACCCACATATCCGCGTACGCGCCCGCGTGCGTAGTTTTATTATAATGTAAATGTCCGCCATGCGCGCCGTCCGCCAACAACGTTTTTTTCGTTTTGTCGCAATAAGCGCGAAGCGCCGACAATTCGGTTACGTTTCCGTAATAATCAGGCGAAGTTACAAACACAGCGTCCGCTTCTTCCAATAAATTGGGAAACTGCGTTTGCAATTCTTCCAAAGTGTAGGGACGGGGAATGCCGCCCTCGCGTTTTGCAGGATAGAGCAGGGGGGTAAGCTGTAACAATTGACAGCCGTTGAAAAAGCTTTTGTGGGTATCCACGCAAGCAAGCACCCTTTTTACACCCAGCGTTTTCGCGGCGTATAACATAGACAACACACCCGACGTACTGCCGTCCGTCATTAAAAAACTTTGATGCGCGCCCAAAATAGCCGCCACGTCGCGTTCCGCTTCCGCCAAACACCCCGTAGGACAGGACAAATTGTCCGAATACGCCAATTCCGTAATGTCCCACTTCGCATTTTTATGCCCGGGCGTGTGAAAGGAAACGTGCCGTTTCTTGCCGTTTTCAACCAGCATACGATATATTTTACAATTCTTTAAAACTGCTTTGTTTTTCAATATCTTATGCATCGTTTCCCCTTTATTTTCCTGACAATTTCAAACATTTGAAAACCTGTTGTGAAATTGACCTATGTTTCACGTGAAAACTTTTATTCTTTCTTTTCTATACCTTGTGCGGAAGTTTAATAGGATGATCAATTACCGCTAACAACGTCCGTTCTTGCAGAGCGAATAACGTGGTTGATATAGAGGAGGGCTTCGTATTGGAAACCTTCTTCCACGCCGCGTACGTTGAGAATTGCAAGGTTCATATCTTTCGCCATAAGGGTATCTTGTTCCACGCCGTTTTCGTCCGTTTTCTTGCCAACGTAGGAAGCGATTTCAACAAGTTTACCCATTTTGCTTTCGTCGGGACACAAATTGATAGAGAAAGTGCCTTTCATGGTATACAAAGTACCGTCGTAATTTTGCGCCGTAAGCTCCGTTGCCGTCAACGTAACAAGCCCTTCGTTTAAATAGCCGTAAAATTCAAGCAACGCCGCGCTGTATTTTTGGATACGTTCAATATCGCCTTTGATACCCGCTTGCACCTGCTCGTCCGTCTTATAACGCTTATCGTTATTTTCTTCGATACGCGTGCGGAAATCCTTCTCAATTTTTGCCTTATTCAAGGTTTCAGGATTGGTAAAATCACCGTCCGTATAATATGCGGAAAGGTATTTTTCCATTTGTTTAAAATACCCGTTTTCGTTTTCAAGGTCAAGGTCGTACAAATAATAGTAATACCCAAGCACAAGCGAATCGAGATAGGTTGCCTTCTGCACTTCGCCTTTACCATCCGTATATTCGTAGCCTTCGTTTAAAGCCTGCGAAACAAACACAACGTCGCCGTCGTCCGTTTCCAAATACGCCTGCATCATGGTTTGCGCATAATCCTGCGCCGTAGTCAAATCGTAATTGCCAACCTCGATAACCTCATGCGAAAATACGCCGTTGTTATACGCTTGATTGTAATTTGTGCTAAAATTGGAATAGGCAAAGGAAAAATTCCCTTCATAATTGATAACCGTGAAGCGTTGCGCAGGCGTAATGCGGGTTGCCGAAACCGTGAAAACCAATACCCATACAATAATCCCTGCAAGGGCAACGGCCACCATTTTCAGCCAATCATACGAGAGCATTCTGCTTAAACGCAATTTTGTAATTTTTGCATCCATAGACATCTCCTTATATTCCTTATTATATGAATAAAAGAATATAATTTTACTAAAATAACGGGGCAGGTACGGGTTAAAAGCGTATAGGTTTTGTATAATTTTATAAAACCTAAACCAATTAACCGCAAGCCCGTTTATCAAAATTCGGTTATGAAAAGACGAAAAACGCTATGTTTTTTACTTTTATCACAACCTTAATCTCTCCCATAAACAAGGGAAAAAGTAACCCGATTTGCGCTTCTTTTAAAAGTGCAAATCGGCGCATTGTTTTATTTTTTAGGTTTCATCGTAGGGAAGAGGATTACGTCGCGAATCGTGGAGCTGTCGGTAAGCAGCATCACAAATCTATCAAGCCCCATGCCCAAACCGCCTGTGGGAGGCAAGCCGTATTCGAGGGCGTTAATGAAATCTTCATCCACCTGCGCGTCGTTGTTACCCTTCGCGCGCTTTGCTTCAACCTGTTTCACCATACGTTGCTTTTGGTCGATAGGATCATTCAATTCCGAGAAAGCGTTGCCGTATTCGTGACCGCAAATGAAATATTCGAAACGTTCGGTAAACGCAGGATTGGAAGGCTTACGCTTTGCCAAAGGCGAGTTTTCTACGGGATAATCGTAGATAACGGTGGGTTGAATAAGCTTATCTTCAACGAAAGCGTCGAACAATTCAATCAAAACCCAACCCTTGGTTGCATTTTCGTGTTCCAACTCAACGCCAAGCGATTTTGCCGCCGCGCGCGCGTCTTCATCCGTAGCCCAATCGTTATAATCAACGCCAGCATACTTCTTAACCGCTTCCGCCATGCTAAGTCTGGTCCATTCGCCCATGTGGATTTCCGTGCCTTGATAGGTGATATCAAGAGTACCGCAAACTTTCAAGGTTACGGTTTTGTACAAATCCTCAATCATATCCATCATATCGAAATAATCGCTATACGCTTCATACATTTCGATAGAGGTGAATTCGGGGTTGTGGTACGCGTCCATACCTTCGTTACGGAAGATACGGCCAACTTCGTATACTTTGTCCATACCGCCAACGATAAGACGCTTCAAGAAAAGCTCCGTTTCAATACGCATGTACATATCAAGATCCAACGCGTTGTGGTGCGTTTTGAAAGGTCTTGCATCCGCGCCGATTTCCAAAGGCAACAACGTAGGGGTATCCACTTCGAGATAGCCTCTGCCGTCGAGGTATGCGCGGATTTCCTTCAAAATTAAGGAACGCATACGGAACGTATCGCGCACGTCCTTGTTCATGATAAGGTCAAGGTGACGCAAACGATATTTCATATCTTGGTTTTGCAAACCGTTGTATTTTTCAGGCAAGGGAAGAAGGGACTTGGTCAACAAAGTCAATTCGGTAACGTGAACGGAAACTTCGCCCGTTTGCGTTTTGAATACAAAACCCTTAATACCGAAAATGTCGCCGATATCATAATCCTTTTTATAGGACATATAATTTTCTTCGCCGATATCCTGACGAGTTACGTAAATTTGAATAGAACCGCTTCTATCCGCGATATGCGAGAAGGACGCCTTACCCATGATACGGCGGGACATCATACGCCCAGCCATGCAAACCGTCTTACCTTCAAGTCGGAGGCCAAG
>JAZOVQ010000073.1:0-5785 GCA_045658805.1 Candidatus Scatosoma sp. | reverse complement strand
TGAACAGTTGACATTTTTTGGAAAAAATGGTATAATAAATTTACTATGAAAACGTATGAACACATTCAGCAATACACGGTGAAATATTGCGAGGCGGATTTTAAGGATTGCTTAAAACCGTCCGCTGCGCTTGCCTATATGGAAGAGGTGGCTTGCTCCAGTGCGGACGAGCTTGGTTTTGGTCGCGATTTTGTTAAACCGAGAGGGTATGCCTTTATGGTTTCCAGCCTTTATTTCGAATGCTTGAAACCTATCATGATTGGTGACGTAATCAAAATTAAAACGTGGCCCAGTATTCCCTCGCACGTAATTTTCGGGCGAGAATATCAATTTGAGGATTTGCAAGGCACTCCTTTAATAAACGCAACTTCGCGTTGGTGTTTGATAGACATGGCAAGCGCAAAGCTTTTAAACTCAAAAGTAATCGACAATCAAGATTACACGACGTATAACACGAAAAAGCTTTTTGACAAAGTGCAATGGAAGGTGCCTGCTTTCCGTCCTGAAGAGGGGGAATTACGGTTTACGATGACGGTCGCCAATTCCGAATACGACCATAATATGCACGTAAACAATACGCGCTACGCCGATTACTGCTTAAATTGTTTTTCGGTTGCGGAGCTTTCCGATAAAAGGCTTAAAAAATTTGGGATTTCCTATGTAAAACAATGCAAGGAAAACGAAACTCTGCGTTTTTATCGTTTACAGCGCGAGGACGGCAGTTATCTTGTGCAGGGCTTTAATGAGGCGAACGAAATGGTAACGCAAGCGCAAATTGAATTCGCACAATTGGAGAGGATATAATGAAAAAAGGGGCTGCTCGTAAAAACGGAGTCAATCGTGCGCTTACGCCCATTGACGGTGGGGTTTGTGCGCCGCAAGGGTTTAAGGCGTGCGGAGTGACTTGCGGTATTTCTTTGGAAGGGAAACCCGATTTTGCAATGATTGTTTCCGATAAACGCTGTCCAACGGCGTGTGTTTATTCTACCTCGTCCGAAGTTGGTGCACCGATAAGGGTTACGAAGCGGCATTTACAGCGAAGCAACGGTTTGGCGCAAGCCATAATTGTCAACAGCGGTTACGCCAACGTTTTTATGGACGAAGGGGAAAGACTTATCGAGGACGTTTGCTTGTTTATCGAACGGAAAATGCATATTTCTGTAGACGAAACGGTTATTGCTTCTACGGGTGCGATTGGCGGCAGACTGCGCTTGCAAAATTTTGAATACGGCGTATTGCAAGTTACGGAAAAGCTTGCCGCAAGCCATGAAAACAGTTTACGCGCAGCGGAAGCCATCATGACAACGGACAGCTATCCCAAGCAGGTTTCTTATGCTTTTGAGTTAGGAGATTACACTTGCAAAATAGGGGCAATTTTTAAAGGCAATACCAACGTTGCGCCCAATATGGCAACAACGCTTGCGTTTTTAACTACGGACGTCAATATTACGCCGACGGCGTTGCAAAGAGCCTTATCGGCGGCAGTTAGAGATACTTTCAATTTGCTTTCCATTGACGGGATTGCTTCTCCCAATGATACCGTATGCATTATGGCAAACGGCAAAGCAGGCAATTACGTAGTAAGCGATGAGGATTCCGAATATCAAAAATTCGTTTACGCATTGCGTAGCGTGCTGTTTGAAATATGCCGCAAAATTGCAGCGGACGGTGTGGATAAAAAGCACGTGTTGCTGTGTACGGTCAAAGGCGCAAAATCTAAACAAACGGCGCGGATTTTGGCTTCGACACTCGCGCAGTCGCAGGTGATAAAAGAAGAATTGAAAGAATGTAAACCGAATGCGGAAAGAATTTTATACGCCCTGCTTAACGCGGGCGAGGACGTTTCCGTAGAGCGTATGCGCGTGGAGTTGTCCTCGGTAAGAGGGAAGATTACTCTCTTTTCAGACGGAATGACGACACTGTACGGCGAAGAATACGCGCGCAATATTTCATCGGCGGCGGAAGTGGAAATTACCATTACGTTTTGGACGGGGAATTTTGCGGCGACGGCAATCGGGTGTTTCTAAATTCTTTTTCTATGAAAAAAAGATCTAATTTCTCAAAAAAAGGAGAAAAAAACTCGCCGAAAATACCTTTGAGCAGTTGACATCGGAAAACGGAAGTGCTATAATATATTGAAATAAGTAGGTGCTATATGTTTTTTAAAATCATGACGAAAAACCAAACTTCGGGTGTGGCCCGCAGCATGACGTCGGAATGCGATTTCGGCGCCTCGGTTGGTTTTTCCGTTTTTGATAATATTTTTGTTTTTGTTAAAGGCTGATTTTTCAAAATCAGTCTTATTTTTTATAAAATCGGTAAAAATTCTTAAACAGAAGGAACTTATATGAAACAGAAAAAGGTGTATGTAACGTTACAAAACGGCGACGTGTTCCAAGGCTATCGCTTTGGCGCGGAAGGCGAAATTGCAGGCGAAATGATTTTCTCCACGGGTATGGTTGGATACGTTGAAACGTTGACCGATCCCTCTAATTTTGGGAAAATCGTAGTGCAAACGTTTCCTTTAATTGGGAATTATGGCGTTGCGCGCGCGGACGCGGAAAGCGAAAAAGCGTGGGTATCAGCGTATATCGTTCGTGAAAAATGCGATATTCCCTCTAACTTCCGTTTGGAAGAAACTTTGGAAGATTATATGAAAGAACAAGGGATTATCGGCGTATACGGCATTGACACCCGTCAGCTTACCAAAATTTTGCGTGAGAATGGCGAAATGAATGCGTATATCAGCAATAAACCTTTGAAAAATATCGAGGACAAGCTTGCAGGATATTCCGTAAAGGACGCAGTGAAAGCGGTTGCCCCCAAACAAATGCAAACGTTTGGAGATAAGTCGGATTACACCGTTGCACTTTGGAACTTCGGCGCGAAAAAGAGCACGATCGACAGTTTGCTTTCGCTCGGTTGTCAAGTAATCAGTATGCCTGCGGATTCTACCGCGGAAGAAATTTTGGCGACGGGTGCAAACGGAGTTATGATTGCGGACGGTCCCGGCGATCCTGCGGAAAATATGCAAGCCATTGAAGAAATTAAAAAATTGCTTGGCAAAAAGCCTGTTTTCGGCGTTGGTCTTGGCCACCAATTGATCGCATTGGCGCTTGGCGCAAAAACGGCTCGTCAAAAATACGGACATCACGGCGGCAATCAGCCTGTAAAGCACGTGGACAGCGGAAAAGTGTATATCTCTACACAAAACCATAGCTACACTGTATTGCCCGAAACGGTCAAGGAAGGCAAAGTAAGTTTTGTAGGCGTAAACGATTCTTCTTGCGAGGGGATTGAATATGCGGGTTTGAATGCGCTCGGCGTTCAATTTGCTCCTGAAACTTGCGTGGCTGGCACGACGGAAAATATCGTTTATAACACATTTTTTGCTTGGATGAGAAAGGAGAAAGAAAATGCCTAAGAGAAAAGATATTAAAAAGGTATTGGTAATCGGCTCCGGACCTATCGTTATTGGTCAGGCTGCGGAATTCGACTATGCAGGCGCGCAAGCATGCCGCGTTATGAAGAGCGAAGGGATTAACGTAGTGCTTTGCAACTCTAACCCTGCAACTATTATGACGGATAAGGCGCTTGCGGA
Organism: Candidatus Scatosoma sp.; assembly: GCA_045658805.1. Classification (GTDB taxonomy): domain Bacteria; phylum Bacillota; class Clostridia; order Christensenellales; family Borkfalkiaceae; genus Scatosoma. Next base: position 2,184 of record JAZOVQ010000073.1, on the reverse strand, counting down.
TGAAATTTATCTCGAACCGCTTACAGAAGAATCCTTAAAGCGTATTATCATTAAAGAAAAGCCTGACAGCTTGTTGGCGTCCTTGGGCGGACAAACGGGTCTTACTATGGGTTGTAAGCTTGCGAAGTCTGGTTTCTTGGAACAGCACGGCGTAAAGCTTATCGGTACGAAATTGGACGCAATCGACCGTTCGGAAGATAGAGAATTGTTCAAGGCTGCAATGGAAAAAATCAATCAGCCTTGCGTACCTTCGGATATCGCTTATACGGTTGAAGAATGTGTTAATATCGCAAAGAAATTGAGATATCCCGTTATCGTTCGTCCTGCATATACGCTTGGCGGCGCGGGCGGCGGCGTTGCGTATAGCGAAGAGGAGCTTCGTCTTATCGCGCATAATGGTTTGATGCTTTCGCCTATTACGCAGGTACTCATTGAAAAATATATCGCAGGCTGGAAAGAAATTGAATTTGAAGTATTGCGCGACAGCGCAGGCAACGTGCTTACCGTATGTTCTATGGAAAACGTGGACCCTGTTGGCATTCACACGGGGGACTCTATCGTTGTAGCACCTGCGGTAACTCTTTCTACGAAAGAATACAATATGCTTCGTTCGGCGGCACTTGCTATCATTACCGAACTTGGCATTGAGGGTGGTTGTAACGTACAGTTTGCGCTTAATCCCGATTCTTTTGAATATTCGGTAATTGAAGTAAATCCTCGTGTTAGCCGTTCGTCGGCTTTGGCGTCCAAGGCAACGGGTTTCCCCATTGCAAAGGTAACGTCGAAGATTGCGCTTGGCTACACTCTTGACGAAATTGTAAACGACGTAACTGGTAACACCTACGCTTGCTTTGAACCTACCATTGACTATTTGGTAGTAAAAATGCCCAAATTCCCGTTTGATAAATTCTTGTATGCAAAGCGTGAATTGGGTACGAGAATGAAAGCAACGGGCGAAGTTATGTCTATCGGCACTTCGTTTGAAATGGCAATGATGAAAGCTGTTCGCGGCGCGGAAATCTCTGCAAGCACCTTTAATCATAAGAAGTTTGTCGACGTTTCCAAGGAAGAACTCGCGGCAAGATTGACCGAGCAAACGGACGAAAGAATTTTTATCGTATACGCGGCACTTAAGAAGGGCGTTTCCGTAGACGAAGTGTTCAACGCTACGAAAATTGACCGTTGGTTCTTAAATAAATTTAAAAACTTAATTGCCTATGAAGAAGCGTTGGCTTCGCAAAAATTGACGAGAGAGTTGTACGAAGAAGGTAAACGCCTCGGTTATCTTGACAAGGATATCGCCGCAATGAGCGGACAAAAAATTCCTTATAAGAAAAAAGCGGCGTATAAAATGGTTGATACCTGCGCAGCGGAATTCCCTGCAAAAACGCCTTATTTCTATTCGACTTTTGACAATTTCGCGCACGATGAAGCAACGCCTTTCGTTGCAAAGAGCGAAAAGAAGCGTATCGTAGTTATCGGCTCTGGTCCCATTCGTATCGGGCAGGGTATTGAGTTTGACTATTCGTCCGTACATTGTGTTTGGACGTTGAAAGAGCTCGGCTACGAAGTGGTTATTATCAACAATAACCCCGAAACGGTTTCCACCGACTTTGACACGGCGGATAGACTGTATTTCGAACCGCTTACGCCCGAAGACGTACAACACGTATTGGATATTGAAAAGCCTTATGGCGTAATTATCACCTTCGGCGGTCAAACGGCAATCAACTTGTGTGCATATTTTGCTTCGCATGGTATCCGTATTCTCGGTACGTCGGCGGATAGCGTTGATAGAGCGGAAGATAGAGAACGTTTTGAAGCGTTGCTTGAAAAATATTCCATTCCTCGTCCGAAGGCAATTACGGTTATGACGAAAGAGGACGCATTGGCGGCGGCGGAGAAATTGGAATATCCCGTATTGCTTCGTCCTTCCTACGTTATCGGCGGCCAAAATATGACCATTGCATTCACGCAAGAGGACGTATGCCGTTATATGGACGTAATCCTTGCGCAAAAAATTGAAAACCCTGTGCTTTGCGATAAATACCTTATGGGTACGGAATTGGAAGTAGACGCTATTTCCGACGGTACGGATGTACTGATTCCCGGCGTTATGGAGCATATTGAGCGCGCAGGCGTTCACAGCGGCGACTCCATTGCCGTATATCCGCCTTACAATCT
>JAZOVQ010000072.1:0-6502 GCA_045658805.1 Candidatus Scatosoma sp. | reverse complement strand
CGTATTCCGTTCTCGTATTCACTACGGGTTCATCGGGAACAACGGGTTCATCAGGTTCTTCCGTGGGAAGCTGTTCCACTTCCTCGCCTTCTGCGTAAAACTTAATATTCGTAATCTTGAAGTATGCGCCTTCATCGCTGTTCATTACAAGCTGCATTCTAATACCCGCGCAATCTTCCGTGATTTCCACCACCAATCTTACTTTCGAGCAATCCCAGCCGCCGTCCCAGTTTGCATTGCCCATAGCTACGGTAGTCTTTCCGTCCGCGTCACCTGCCGCATTTGCAGTGTACGCCAAGAAAGTGATTTGGTTACCGCCTGCATACACTAAGTTCGTACCGACGTATTCTACGTCTACCGACACCTTCATGCCTGCCGTCAAATCCCTACTAAGTACAAGGATGCTTTCGCTGCCCGCTGTGCCTACTACCTTCAAATATCCGTCTACGATTTCGTAGCTGACGTTCTTTTCCTTACCAAAATCATTGATTTGGTCTGCCGTTGTGAAGTCATATTCCGTTCTCGTATTTACTACGGGTTCATCGGGAACAACGGGTTCATCAGGTTCTTCCGTGGGAAGCTGTTCCACTGTTTCGTCCGCGCCGTAAATTCGGATATTTGTAATCTTGAAGTATGCATTTTCTTCGTTATTGAATACGAATTGCAGTCTAAGCCCTGCGCAATCAGCGGTGATTTCCGTAACCAAACGCATTTTTGCACAGTCCCAGCCGCCGTCCCAAGACGCATTGCCGATAACCGACGTTGTCTTGCCGTCTGCGTCTCCGTTTGCGTTTGCGGTGTATGCCAAGAAGGTGATTTGCCCTGCTTCAAAAGCTACGTTTTCAGCAATGTATTCTACGTCCATCGTAACTTTCATACCTGCGGAAAGCTCACGTTTAAACATAAGGATATTCGAACTGCCTTCTACGCCATCCACCTTCAAATAATTACCGTTTTCATCTTCCACGATAGAATAGGTTACATTTTCTGCCTTATCAAAATAATTGATTTGGTTCGCCGTCGTAAAATCAAATTCCGTTCTCTCTTCAATCACAGGAGGCGTTACGTCGCTCGCATCTTTAATGCGAATGCCCGTCACCTTCCAGTACGCCTCTGCGTTACCAACGTAACGGAATTGAATTCTCAAACCTGCGCAGTTTTCCGTAATAGATGTAACAGAAGTAAATTTACCACTTTCCCACATTGCAGGAGTATCCCAAGCCGTTACCACTTGACCGTCGAACTGAATTTCGCCCGTCGAAACTGCACCCCACGTCCAGAAACCCCAGCCGTCAACAACTTCGCCAACCAATTCGCAGTCGATTTCAACCACTCTGCCTGCTTTTAAAGGAGTTTTCAACATAAAGATAGAATATAAATCCTTTGCAGAAGTACCCTCTTCAAAATTGATAGGAGTAAGCTTTAAGTAATTTCCATTTTCATCTTCTACGATTTCCATACCAGCGTGGTCAACGTTAACGAAATCATTGAGCTGATCTTCCGTCGCGAAATCATATACTTCTCTTAAATCTCTATAGATGGCATACAAAGTATGATCTTTTGCCGTTCTAACGTCCGAGCTATACGAAACGGGAGCGCCCGTTCCTTCGGGGTTAAGATACCAACCCAAAAATTCAGAAAGGGCCTTTTCGGGATCATTGGGAATAACCATTGCGCCGTACATATTACCAAACGTTACCGTTTGCGTAGGCAAAGAAGTTGCGCCGTTTACCGTACCGCCGTTCAATTCGTAAGAAACCGTGTACGTTTTCCCCTGCCAAATCGCATACAAGGTATGGTCCCCCTTCGTTTCCGAAACGATAGAATCCGACGTAATATCATCACCCTTACCGTTTGCTTTCGTATTCCAACCGACAAAGGTATAGCCCTCGTTTTCCACTTCCACAGCGGGCAATTCGCCGTATGCTTCGCCGGGCGTGACTTCAATGTTTTCAGGATCATCTACGTTTGTTCTGAAATTCAAATCAAAGCCAACCGTAACCTTTTCGGTTTCATTACCGCCTTGACAACCCGCCAATGCCAAAACAAGCGAAAAAAGCATTGTAACGATTAATGCAAACAATTTTTTCGTCTTCATCATTTTTCTCCTTTTCCCTTTTTAGGATTTTAATTTCTTACACCTGCAAGTTCCATTTTGGTTTCCCAAGTTGTCTTATATTCGTCGTATTCCTCTTTCATAAACGCAGCTGCACTCTTGGGGGAAGCCGTACCAAACGCAGAAGCAATCTTCAATTCTGCACAAGCCATAATACGACCAAGATATTCCATGGGGAAGTTCATTGCATTGCCATATGGAATAGATTTTTTAATCAAATCTAATCTCGAACGGCTATAAGACGTACCGTTCTTATAGTAATCCATTTGGCTGTAATCAATCGTCAAAGGTGCACCGCAACCGTATGTTTCCTGCATAACGATTTCTTGACCTGCCTTCGAATACATGAATTTTAAAAAGTCTTTTGCTTCGTTCAATTCATTCGAATATTCGGGGATAACCGTCACGAAATCGGGCAAAGTATGTCTTGCAAGACGAGCGTGATTGATAAATTCCAACGTCGTCAACGAAACACCGAGCGTTGTTGCATCAGCCTCGGAAGGAACGCTGTCTCCGTCAATGTAATTTTCATCGATAAAAGATACGATTGCGGAAAGCTTTGCGTCTTTTTCTACATCCGTTCCCGTAAAGTCTGCTTTGATTTTATCGTTGTTTACGATTTCACTCATAATAGGCGTTCTCAACAACACTACGTCTGCATCGCCAGGATTGAATTTTGCAGAAGCCTCTCTTTCCATCCAGTCACCGTTGCAGCTGAAGAATGCGTTCCCACGCAAGAAAGACAACTGCTCAAGGTCGTACGTCTGCGAGCTGTCGCCGTCATTTACGTAACCGTTCGACTTCAAAATCATGCTTCTTACAATGTCATAAGCGTACTCTCTACCCTTTGTGTTATAAATGTCTGCCGTATATACGCCTTGCTCATTTTTACCTTCAAAGAAGTTTTCCGACGCCGTTTTGCCTTCGTATTGAGGCCATAAACTGTTAAACATAAAGTGCATGTACGAGTTTTGTCCCGAATACGAGAAAGCATACGCATTCCCACTGGCAGATTTAACGTCTGCCGTCTTAATTTTTTCAAACAACGCAAACATTTCGTCCGTGGTCTTGGGGAGCGTCAATTCTTCCTTTCCTGCATTCTTCAAATTCGCATTCGTAGCATCCCACTTCGTCTTATTGTATAACAAACCAACAACCCCAGACGTCCAAGGCATAGAATATTGTTTACCGTCCGAGTATGTAAAATCTCTCACAAATGAAGAATCCAACAAATCTTCTATCGTTTTCGTTCCATCTGCTTCCGTGTACCCTATTGCAGCCGAATCATATACGTCGGACAAATCCGCCCAATGATACAACGTAGCGTCGCCTTGCGTTGCAAAAATTGTATTGGTTACCGTGAAGAAAATATCAATATCATTCTTCTTTTTGCCAAGCTGCAACTGCGAATCTTGATACGTAGGGGTAGGCGTCGTCTTTTTTACAGTTACTTTTACGTCCGTATGTAACTTATTGTACTCCTCTGCAAGGCTCGATGCGAACTCGTTTCCGTAGCCCTTTGAAACAACGCCAATCTGAACTTCTTTCACGTCGCCGTTATCCGTGTTGCCACCGCCGCCGTTACAGCCCGCCATAACGCCCGTCGATAACAACATCATACCTAAAACTGCTGCCGTAAATTTAAACTTTTTATTCATTATAGTTTCCTCCAATTATTTTTTAATGTAATAAATCTCTGCGCTTTTGATATGCGCTTTAATTGTTTTTACCCTTTAATACCACCGATGTTTACATTCGTCATTAGCTTTTCTCCGAAACAAATTACCAAGATGATTACGGGGATAGAAGCAAGCAACGTCCCTGCGTAGAAGGTCATTTGCGGGGATACGATATCCTCTTGCGGGAATTTCATAATCATACTAAATTCGTACAACCCCGAAGATAGCGTGGGCATCAAGCTTAAGAATAATATCGGCATTTCATAATTATTCCATTGCGCAATAAACGTCAATAGGAACAGGGAAAGCGAAGGCCCTACCGCAAGCGGCAACATAATTTTAAAGAAGATACCAAATCTAGTCGCCCCGTCTATTTCCGCAGCTTCCATATACGTTTTATCAATGCCATTGAAAAAGGCGTACATAATCAGGAAATTGCTTCCAAATCCACCCATATAGGTAACAAGGTACAACGGACTTTCTTCCAAATGCAACGAGTACACCACCTTATACATCGACGGTAGCGAGCCAACGATGGGCAATGATATCGTAAAGAGAATAAAGCTAAACGCGATTTCCTTTCCCGGAAAACGATATTTTGCAAAGATGTATCCCGTCACCGCATGAAAGAATGTCGATAAGAGTGCAGACCCACCGGCAAACCAAATGCTGTTGATAAACATCCCGATAAAGCCCGTATCGTTGTGTTCAATGAAACGGTAGGCATCTGCATAATTCGAAAACTGCCAAACAGCGGGCAACGCGTTCATGTTATTCAAAAACTCATCGTCCGTTTTCACTGAATTATAAAACGCCCATGCGATAAAGAAAATTAACGACGCCGTATAAATCCAAAAAATCATATAGACAATGCTTGTTGCGATTTTCGCTCCAGCGCTGCCCTTTTTCGACTGCGCGATACGCACGATACCGACAATGGGAATTAAAAAGCTAACAATCCCAAGCACTATATTTTTAACACCGTTTAATACTTTTTGGCTCTGTATCATATTAAAACTCCACGTCCGCATAAACTTTTCCAAGTCCCCATCGCGTCAAAGTGATAATCGGGAACAATATAATTGTACAAGCCACGCCCAAAGCAGAGGGTATATACAAAGCAGGCGCTGGTTGATTTACCTGCTCGAATATCCAATACGAAATAGTTTTGGTATCCGCTGCACCTTTGGTAAGTAATAGAATCGGACCAGTTGATGTGAAAACGCTCGCTACGTTCAAAATTAACAACATCGAGAAGGTCGGCCAGCAAAGAGGTAGAACAATTTTGAACAGCTCCACTCGCATACCAGCGCCGTCAATTTGCGCCGCTTCTAAAATCTCATTTGGAATACGCGTCATCGCGCCCGTAAACAAAATGAATTGTCCTCCGAAGTTTGTCCAGAAGAAATACAAAAGCACCCCCCATTTACCATACCGCTCATCAACGAAGAAATCTGGGATGGGCTTATTAAACAAAGCTTCCCAAATTTTCCCCAAAGGTCCATATTGGGTAATCGCATTATTGAAAATACCCGTAAGAAAGATGGCTGGTAAGATACTCGGCAAGAACAAGAAAGTTCTCCACAGCCCACGCAAGGGAATTTTTTTATAGAGGAAATATGTAAGAAAGAATCCCCAAGGCAACAGGAATATAATTTGAAACCCTGCCGTAAGCAAAGTGTTCACCAAAGCGTCTTTTAATTCATTGGTTTTGAAAAGTTCCACCAACGATTCAAAATTTTTTAAGGTGAGGTATTTTTCCCCCGTCGTTCTATCCAAGCGTTGGAACGCAAGTAAAATCGAATTAAAATTGACAACTCCCCAAAAAATGATAAAATGAACCACGGGAATTAGCAACATAATCGCAACAAAAGCGTAATCTGCCGCTTTTTTATTTGCCATTTTTGTTGAAGTCCTATTCATTACGATACTCCTTTACAATTCGGAATTCTATTGATTATTTATTAAAAGGTTATCTCCACAATCGTTACACCTTTTTCTTGCTAAATTCTTTTTAGTCACTCAGCTAAAATATTTCTCTCTTACCCTATCATATTACATTCTATCATCTTTTTTTTAATCGTCAAGACTAAATGAGAAAAAACTGGTAAAAGTGGTATATTCTTTTTTTTACCAGTTAAAAATTGTTGGACAATCCACAAAAAAGATGATAAAATATATTCAGCCAATTAATTATCCAGACAAGCACCTCTTAAATATACAAAAGGAGAACGATAAAGCAGTTATGTCAGGAATGAAATTAAACGATCAAATTCGGCAAGAGCTCCTCGAAATTATCAAGACGAACAAGCATATTAAAGAGTATAAACTGCCCAGCGAAAGAATGCTGTCCATCAAATTTAACGCAAGCCGTCCTTCCGTTCGATCTGCCTACCAAAAGCTCATCAAACAGGGCTACGTGGAAGTTGTTCACGGAAAAGGTTATTTTATTAAAAATAACCTTTCTTCCGCGCGAGAAAAAAGTCCTATAAAGCTGCATTTATTGTTTATCGCCCCTTCGTTAAAAACGGCGTTTATGCAACAAATCTACTCTGCCATTACAGAATTTTGCGAACAATATAATTTTCATCTTTCCATTAAAATTACGGAAGAAACGCTTAAAAAAGAAACGCAAATTTTAGAACTTGCATTTTACTCCTACTATGATGGCGTTATTCTTTTCCCCATTGATAACGAATATTACAAT
>JAZOVQ010000071.1:0-21598 GCA_045658805.1 Candidatus Scatosoma sp. | reverse complement strand
GATTTCGAAAAAAAGAATTTTTCAAAAAAGGCTTGACAATGCGCTTTGCGTATGATATAATTAATGCGTTGAACTGGTGTTAGGCATATTACGCCCACTCAGGGGAGTGGCAAAAAGTATGCGAATTGCATATCGATAAGTATCCAAAAGTCGACGAGTGGTTCGTTGATAAGGGGAAAAACGAAAAAAAGGTTTGGACATGAACGAAGAAAAGCAGATTAGAGATGTGTGTGATAAGTTTGGTTTGACTGGCGAATATCGCTCTTATGAGGTGATTAATAGCGGTCATATCAACACTACGTATAAGGTCTATTTTTTCCGTGATGGGGAATTGAAAGATTATATATTGCAGCGTGTTAACACTTACGTCTTTCAAAATCCCGTTGCCGTAATGGATAATATCTCTTCGGTAACGGAATATATTCGCGCAAAGATTAAAGAGAAACAAGCGACGGCGAAACGTAATGTTTTGCATTATTCTCGTACGGACGGACAGGAGTATTATACCTATATGCCCGACGGTGGGTTCTGGCGTTGTTGTCGGTATATTGACGATTCCGTTTCCTTTACTGCAACGGATAATTTGAAGGTAATTGAGGAATCGGGGAAGGCGTTTGGGGAATTCCAGCTTCATTTGGCGGATTATCCTGTGAAAAAGCTGTCCATTGTTATCCCGCATTTCCATAACACCGTGCGCCGTTTCCAAGCGTTTAGAGATGCGATGAATGAAAACGCTGCCAATCGTTTGGATGAAGTGCGTGAACTTGCGGACGCTTATTTTGATACGGAAGAAATTGCAACGAGATTGTATCGTTTGCAGCAGGCGAAAGAATTGCCTTTGCGTGTAACGCATAACGATACGAAATTGAGCAACGTATTGTTTGATGCAAGCACTTTCGAGCATTTATCGGTTATTGACTTGGATACCGTAATGCCTGGTTTGGTTGCATTTGACTTCGGTGATGCAATTCGCGTAGGGGCTTCGACGGCGGACGAGGACGAAAAAGATCTTACGAAAGTGGCGTTGGATATGAAGAAATACGAAGCCTTTGTTCGCGGTTTTGTAACGACGATTAAGGATTTCATTACGCCCAAAGAAAAGGAAACGATGGCGCTTGGCGCAATTGCAATGACGATTGAATGCGGCGTACGTTTCTTGACCGATTATTTGAATGGCGATAAGTATTTCAAAATTCATTATCCCGATCAAAATCTTGTTAGAGCAAAATGTCAATTGGCGTTGGGTTTGGACATGATTAAGCGTTTGCCTGAAATGCAGGCGATTGTTGATCAATATTGCAAATAATGAAAAACAAAAAGAGCAAGCATAGGAAATCCCTGTGAGCTTGCTCTTTTATTTTGTTGATTTACCCGTTTAGCGGCGGTGTAAATGCGATTACTGTAAAGAAAGGGAGGCTCCAAGCGGGGCGCTCCCTGTTTTTATTAGTTTTTACGCGCTTTGAACAGCGCCATTAAGATAACGCCGAAGTTTCCGCCGAGGAAAAAACCAATGGACAAACCGATCCAAAACATAAAAGCCTCCTTTGTGGACGTGGATTTGTGTATAAGTATTGTCCGAAAAAGCTGTCTTTATACATACTATTATTTTGTTTATACTTTTGTCACTTTTTTCCGCGCTTTCGGATATAATACATGGGGAGGGCGGTATGCGGATTTGTTTTGTTTCTAATGGTACGCTGCGGGCGTTTAGAGGGAATGGCGAGAGGGGGATGGCCGCTTGCTTGCAAGAGAGTGAAAAGGGGCAAACGGATTTGCTTTGCTTTGGGTTTAACGGGATTGGCGAGGTGAGCTATGAACGGGAATTGAAAGGGGAAAGCAGTTTTTTTGAGGACGCGGCGGCGTTGTCGAAAGAGCTGGGCGCGTTGGTCGTGTGCGGCTGTGTGACGGATAGCAGGGGGCTGAAACGCAAGTCGGCATTGGTTGCGGAAAACGGCAGGCTTATGGGGGTTTCGGATATGCTGTACGTGGTGGACGGCGAGGTTAGCTGCGGCGCCGCGCTTCGGGTTTACGAAACAAAAATGGGGAAAATGGGGGTGGCGGTTGCCGAGGATTTGCATTTTCCTGACGTTGTCAAAAGCTTGGCACTTTGCGGAAGTGATTTTATTGTGTGCCCGTTTGGGAAGGTGTGCGATGAAATGCAAGGGGTGTTGCTTCGCGCGTATGCGTATATGTACGGAGTGCCTATTTTGTGTTGCGGGGACGGGTATGCGATGCTTGCCGACGGTAAGGGGCGGCTTGCTTTTTCTTCGCCCGTTTCACCAGCCTTTTTTTCTTTTGAAAACAGGAAAGAATATCATTTATTGCAAACGCGGCGCAGGCTGATAAAGGATTGAACGGACAAAAAAACACCTCCGCATTGGGAGGTGCAGGGATTAAAAGCCAGCGTTTTTAATATCGCGGTCGGTGGCGCGCTTCAAATCACGTTCAGCGATGGATTGTTTTTTGTCGTAGGTATGTTTGCCTCGGCAAAGGGCAATTTCCATTTTTACCAGCGCGTCTTTAAAATATAACTTCAAAGGTACGAGAGTGTAGCCCTGGCGGTTGATTTTACCTGCCAGTTTAGAAATTTCGCTTTTGTGTAAAAGCAAACGGCGATCACGGCGCGTGTCTTTCGTGCTGAAAGCGTCCGATTTGTCGTACAGCGCAATATGCATATTCTTAACGGTCACTTCACCGCTGCGAAGAAAGCAAAAGCTGTCGTTCATATTGACGTTGCCGCTGCGGACGGATTTGATTTCGTTGCCTTGCAAGACGATGCCCGCTTCATATTTTTCCTCAATGAAATATTCAAAAGAGGCGCTTTTATTGGTTGCGATAATTTTCATACAATACTCCGTTTTTTATTGGTTTTTATGCGAAGGAATTTTCTTTAACAGCCGAAATTCCGCGCGGCGGCGGTAAAAATCAACGTCGGTTACTTTGACGTGGATTTCCTCACCGATACAATAGGACTTATCAGCGCCTATCAAGCGGAAATGGTCGGGATCGTAGCGATATTCGCCGTAGAGGGATTCGATAGGAATAAAGCCCTCAATGGTGTTGGGGAGTTCGGCAAATAAGCCGTAAGCCGTCACGCCAGAGATTACGGCATCGTATTCCTTACCGATACGTTCACTCATATACATTGCCGTATATAAATCGTCAACGTCGCGTTCAGCGTCCGTTGCGCGACGTTCTCTTGCCGAGGATTGGTCGGCGGCGGTTTCTACAAAATCACCGTACGTAGCGCACGCTTCACCGTAACCGCCATTGATAATTTCCTTGATAATGCGATGAATACAAAGGTCGGGGTAGCGGCGGATGGGAGAAGTAAAGTGGCAATAGCAGGTGCTGGCAAGCCCAAAATGCCCAACGTTTTCGGGGGCGTATTTCGCCTTTTGCATAGAGCGAAGCATTACGCGGTTGAGTACCGAATAGACGGGTAAATCTTCCGCGGATTTTAATAAATTTTGATAATCGTACGGTTTGACGTCCGTTACGGAAAAGTTGGCTTTCAGCCCCAAGCTTTTCGCGAAGGCTTGGAAGGTTGCCGCCTTTTCTTCGGTAGGCTTTTCGTGGATACGATAAACGAAGGGCGCTTCGATAGAATGCATATATTCGGCGACCGTTTCGTTTGCCAAAACCATAAACGCTTCGATAATTTCGTGCGAAAACGCTCGTTTATAATCGGGGATTTTAATTTCGTTGTTTTCAAGAAGAATTTTTACTTCTTTTACGTCCAACGAAATACTGCCGCGCTTCTTGCGCATGGTTTGTAAAATTTCTGTCAATTCGCCAAAGAGGCATACCATGTCTTTAACGAGCGCGTATTTTTGGCAGGTTTTAGGGTTGCCTTCCAAAATTTCCGTCACTTCGTCGTAAGTCATTTTATGCGTGGAACGGATAATACCTTCCACAATTTCATATTCCTTTACCACGCCTTTTTTGTCGATAGTCATAAGGCAGGAAAGGGTGAGGCGGTCCTCGCCTTCATTTAAAGAACAAATGCCGTTGGAAAGCGCCTTGGGGAGCATGGGCAGTACGCGGTCGGGGAAATAGACGCTGGTACCGCGCTCAAATGCTTCCTTATCTAAAACCGAACGATATTGTACGTAATGGGTAACGTCGGCAATATGCACGCCGAGTTGATAATCTTCGCCGACTTTTTTCAAGGAAACGGCATCGTCAATGTCGCGGGTGTCCGCGCCGTCAATGGTGACAATCAATTCCTCTCTAAAATCTCGTCTGGAAAGTATATCCCCTTGGGTAATTTGGCGTTTTGCTTGCTTGTCGGCTTCCTTTTCCACCGCTGGGGGGAAGCTTTCGTTTAAGTTGTAGGAACGGATTATGGACAATTCTTCTGCAAAAAAATCGTCCTCTTCGCCCAAGACTTCGATAATTTGACCGCCTGGGCATTTGCCGTAGGGGTACGAAGTGATGCGCGCAACTGCTTTTACGCCGTTTTTAATATGCGAGCAATCGGATAAGGGGATATAGATATTGGACGTGTAGCGTTTTTCGTCGGGGAAAAGACAGCCTGCGTGTCTATCCCTGCGGAAAGTGCCGACAATCGTTTGATATCCGCGTTCAATAATTTGAACTACGTTGCCCTCGTCGTCGCTGTCGCCGTATACTTTTTCAATAAGAACGACGTCGCCGTGCAGGGCGCCGTGTAAACTTTTTTTAGGTAAAAAATAATCGTTAGGGTGGGCGGTTTTATCGTCGGGGATAAGGAAAGCAAAGCCGCGTTCGTTGCCGTTGATTTTGCCTTTAATCAGCCCCAATTGTTCAATAGTTCCGTACCTGCCCCCATTGTTTTGATAAATTTCCCCCTCGTCGCACAGCTTATCAAGAAGGTCTAAAAGACGGGATTTTTCCCGATAGGGGAGCTGTAAAATTTTGCATATTTCATTTGCCGTTTTCAAGGCGAGTGAGCCGTCGGAAAAACGGGCGAGCAATTGTTCTTTTGCACTCATTTTATACCTCCTTATGATAGTATGTGTAGTATAGGGATAAAAAAACGACGGCTCGTAAAAAAGCCGCCGCTGTTGATTTTGCGATTAGGACCAAAGGGAAGGGAATTGCAAAATGCAGAAAATGATGGAGAAGAGAGCAAGGACAGCTACACAAATCCAAGTCCATTTTTTCATTTTTGCTTCCGTCGATTTACCTTTGTTCTTACCAAAGAAGGTTTCGCTGGAACCGCCCAAAGCGTCGATACCCGACGAGTTGGTGGGCTGCATAAGTACCAAAATAATAGCTGCGAGCGCTGCGATACCCATCAAAACGATCATCGAAATGCTCAAAATGTTGTGAATCAACTCAGCGGTGTCGTTTTTGAAAATCATATTAGCTAATAAATTTGTAAAATTTAACATAATTAAGTCCTCATATTGTCTTGAAATGTGTGGAAAATAGAAATTTTCCTAAAAATTACTAATAGATTATACCATACTTAAATAAATAGCGCAAGTGTTTTTGCGGCGGTTTCAGGAAAATTTCCTAAAAATAATTACCGAAAAAATTCGGCGAAGGCAATCACCAACGCCGAATTTTGCGTATTTTTTTAAAAACGATTATTTTTGGATAAGGCTCTTACCCGTCATTTCTGCAGGTTGAGGGAGCTTCATCATATCGAGAAGGGTGGGCGCAAGGTCGGCCAAAACGCCGTCTTCGCGAAGAGTAACGTTTTTATATTCCTCGGACACCAAAATTACGGGAACGGGGAAGGTGGTGTGCTGGGTGAAAGGCATTACACCGTCGTCTGCAAGCATTTGATCCGCGTTACCGTGGTCAGCCGTAACCAACGCGCTGCCACCAAGGGAAAGAATTTTATCCGTAACTTTCTTTACGCATTCGTCTACGGCGTGAACGGCTTTGGTTGCCGCGGACATATCGCCCGTGTGACCTACCATATCGCAGTTTGCGAAGTTCAAAATTACTACGTCGTATTCGCCCTTGTCAAGTTCTTCCAAAACCTTTTCGGTTACGGGATAAGCGCTCATTTCAGGTTGCATGTCGTAGGTTGCAACTTTCGGGGAAGGGATAACGATACGGGTTTCGCCTTCAACGGGTGCTTCCAATTTTGCATTGAAGAAGAAGGTTACGTGTGCGTATTTTTCCGTTTCCGCAATGTGGAGCTGTTTCAAACCCAAGCTTGCCACGTATTGGGGCAAGGTATTGGTGATTTCGTCGGGAGGGAATGCTACGCCAACGTTTTCAAACGAGGAATCATACACAGCAAAACCAACGTAGGTGGGGGCAAGGAAGCCCGTTTTGCGTTCAAAACCAAGCGTTGCGCCCGTTTTTTCGTCTACGTAGGGGAAGTTTGCTTGCGAGAACATTCTCGAAATTTGTCTTGCTCTGTCGGGACGGAAATTGAAGCAAATAATGCTGTCGTTTTTCTCAATCAAAGCAACGGGTTTACCATTTTCGGTGAGGTTGGTGGGAAGAATAAACTCGTCGGTGACGCCGTTTTCGTAGGACGCTTTTGCCGCCGCTTCCGCCGTACCTTCAAATTGCACACCCGTGCCAAGCGTAAGCATATCGTACGCCTTTTCTTCTCTATCCCAGTTGTTGTCGCGGTCCATAGCATAATATCTGCCTGCAACGGAAGCAATTTTACCAAAGGAAAGTTCGTCAAGCTTTGCTTGCAAATCCTTGAGGAAGTCTGCGCCCGAAGTGGGGGCTACGTCTCTACCGTCCGTGAATGCATGGATATAAACGTTGTCCAAGCCTTCCTTTTTCGCCATTTCTACCAATGCGTAGAGGTGTTCGGTGTGGCTGTGTACGCCGCCCGTGGAAACCAAACCATAGAGGTGTAATTTTTTAGCGTTTGCTTTTGCTGCGCGCATAGCTTTCAACAATTCAGCGTTGTTGAAGAATTCGCCGTTGCGGATATCTTTGGTGATTTTCGTCAAGTCTTGATAAACGATACGGCCTGCACCGATGTTGAGGTGACCAACTTCGCTGTTGCCCATTTGACCGTCGGGCAAACCTACCGACATACCGCTTGCGCCCAATTGTGCACTGGGATAAGCCGCTTTCAATGCATTGACGTTTTTGCTGCCGTCCGCAATGATAGCGTTACCTTTGCTGGAGGGATTAATTCCATATCCATCCATAATTATAATTGCGTAAGGTTTTTTCATTTTTTCTCCTTTACGCAACGCACATATACTTCGCAATACTTCGTTGCGTTGTGTTTTTCTCGCTCGTGTACGCCTGTGTACACTCCCGTCGAAAAGCCTCGCGCGCCTCGTCTTGCTCGCATCTCTGCGTTGCTGATTGTCTTGTATTTAATAGCTCAATAATTTTGTGCTTTAACAGCTAAAATATGAACAAAATTTCAAAATGGTGGGGGCATGTACGCGTTGAACTCGCACTAGCCCCCAAAATTAACCGTTTAAAATTGCCTTACTTGTCGAAGTTTACGATTGCAGCGAAATCGGGAGCTTTCAAGGAAGCGCCGCCGATAAGACCGCCGTCGATTTCGGGCATAGCCATAAGTTCTTTGCAGTTGCCTGCGTTCATGCTGCCGCCGTATTGGATACGAACAGCTTCAGCGCATTTAGGGCAGAACATTTCGCCAACCGTTTTACGGATGAAAGCGATGGTTTCGTTTGCTTGTTCAGCGGTAGCCGTTTTGCCCGTACCGATAGCCCAAACGGGTTCGTAAGCGATAACGATTTTTGCGATATCTTCGATATCTTTAAGACCTTCGTGGATTTGCGTAGTCAAAACTTCTTCCGTCTTGCCGCCTTCTCTTTCTTCCAAGGATTCACCGATACAAACGATGGGGGTAAGGCCTGCATTCAAAGCGGTAAGCGTTCTCTTGTTAACCGTTTCGTCCGTTTCGCCGAAGTATTGACGGCGTTCGCTGTGACCGATGATAACGTATTCAACGCCATATTCCAAAAGCATTGCCGCGGAGATTTCGCCCGTGTAAGCGCCTTTTTCTGCAAAGTGTACGTTTTCAGCGCCAAGCTTAATGTTGGTGCCTTTCAAAGCTTCGCTGATAGCGGGGATGTTGATTGCGGGAACGCAAACGACTACGTCGCAATTTGCTTCCGTTACGAGGGGAGCGATCGCATTTACGAGCGCAACGCCTTGGGAAGCGGTGTTGTTCATTTTCCAGTTACCTGCAATAATAGGTTTACGCATAATGATATTTACTCCTAAAATGTATTTTCTTTTGATTGGAATGTTATTTTTCATAGTGAGAGGGCGAACGCCGTCGCCCTCACGCCAAAATTTTCTTATTTATCGTTAAGGCAAGCGATACCGGGAAGTACTTTGCCTTCGAAAAGTTCGAGGGAAGCACCGCCACCCGTCGAGATGTGGGACATTTTGTCAGCGAAGCCAAGAATTTGAACAGCCGCTGCGGAGTCGCCACCGCCGATGATCGTCGTTGCGTTGCCGTATGCGTCAGCAAGTGCTTGTGCAACTGCTTTCGTACCTGCAGCGAGCGTGGGGTTTTCAAATACGCCCATAGGACCGTTCCAGATAACTGCTTTCGCGTTTGCAACAACGGAAGCGAAAAGCTTTCTAGTTTCGGGACCGATGTCAAGACCCATCATGTCTGCGGGAATGGACATTGCAGGAACAACAGCCGTTTCGATTTCAGCGTCGATGGGGTTGGGGAATGCTTTTGCAGCAACGGTATCTACGGGAAGCAAAATTTGCTTGCCGAGAGCGGCTGCCTTCTTAAGCATTTCGCTGCAATATTCGATCTTTTCTTCGTCAACGAGGGAGGTACCGATTTCGCCGCCTTGCGCTTTAATGAAGGTGTACGCCATACCGCCGCCGATGATCAGGGTGTCGCATTTTTCAAGCAAGTTGGAAATTACGTTAAGCTTGTCCGCAACCTTTGCGCCGCCAAGGATAGCAACGAAGGGGTGTTGAGGATTTTCAAGAGTGTCAGCCATAACCGAAAGTTCTTTTTCGATAAGGAAACCGCAAGCCGCCGTTTCAACCAAGCCTTCTTCTACGATACCAGCGGTAGAGGAGTGCGAACGGTGCGCCGTACCGAATGCGTCGTTTACGTACACTTCGCAATAGCTTGCAAGCGCTTGCATAAATTCGGGTGCTTTCTTTTCTTCGCCCTTATGGAAACGAAGGTTTTCCAAAAGTATGCATTCGCCTTCTTTACAAGCGGCAACCTTTGCTTTTGCGTCTTCGCCGATAACGTCGGAAGCGAAGGTAACTTTGCCGTCCAAGAGTTCGTTCAAACGAGCTGCAACGGGAGCAAGCGTAAGCTTCTTAACGTCTTTCTTTGCTTTTTCAAGGAATTCTTCAGTAGCAGCTGCTTGTTCTGCTTCGGGAAGCGCTGCAACCTTGCCTTTTTCCTTCTTATTGAGTTCGAGTTTAGCGTCGAATACGTTGTGGGGTTTGCCCATGTGGGAGCAAAGAACCACTTTTGCGCCTTGTTCCATCAAATACTTAATGGTGGGGAGCGCGCCGATAATACGGTTTTCGTCGGTGATAACACCGTCTTTCATAGGTACGTTGAAGTCGCATCTAACGAGGACTTTTTTACCTTTAACGTCTACGTCTTTTACAGTTTTCTTGTTCATGGAATAAGAATTCTCCTTCAATTTTATTCATACAGATATATAATACCCAATTTTTTAGCGTTTGTCAACTTTTTGAGAAAATAATCCGAAAAAAGATTTGTCCAAAGGACGTTTTTTTGCTAATTTTTTTATAACTATTGACATTTTTGCCCTTTCGTGCTATACTTTTAGTATAGACTATGCCAAAATGGGAGGCGGTGAAATGAAAAAATGTAAGATTACCGTGATGCGAAAAACGGAGTATCCCGATTTGATGTCCGTTTATGAAAACCCGATTGAACATGCCTGCGACGTGCAGGTAGGGCAGGTGTTTATTTGCGAAAACGTCCAAAAACCGCAGGGGCTTTGCGAAAGCGCGTGGGAAACGATGCTTCCGTTTGTTGCCGAGCTGTCGAGGGGCGGCGGTGACTTTTTCGACGGTTGGATGAAAAATGAATATTCCGCAATGATTTCCTGCAACGATGGGTTTCGCCCCGTTAGCTTTTTAATTGAAGCCATTGAATAAAATGAACCTAAAAAAACGGCAAGCTTACAAGCTTCGCCGTTTTTTCGTTTGTTTTTTTGCTTTTATTTGGGTTTATTCGGTGTTATTTTTTACCGTAGCCGTGTAAATCGTCAGGCATTTCCGCCGAATTTAAATCGTTTTCGTCCTCGTCGTCGAGGTAGGAAACAGTGTATTCTTCCTCTTCTTCCTCTTCTTCCTCTTCCTCGTCTATATCCAAAACGGTGACGGGGGATTCTTTTGCGGTGCTGGATTGTTTTGTTGCAGGCTCGGAATTCGTTTCCGTTGTGGGAGCGGGTTTGGAGGGTGCTTCTTCCGTCTTTTCCGCAGGCGCTTCTTCGGGCGCGGTTTCCGTTTGTAATTCGGTAAGGCGGAAAAGAGTTGCCTTTTTATTAGCGTGTGTGGAAAGTAAATAAGTAAAGCCCACGCCGAATACGATAAGGACAAGCACTACCCAAAACAAGAAATTGGGTTTATGGTCTACAAGGAAACGCAATACGGGGAAGGAGCTTGCCGTGGAGAAGGAAGGGAGAATAAAAGCGACAAACCAATGCAACGCCGCGCAAAGCACGGTGCCCTTAAAGAAGAACATGGAAGGGAACAGCTTTAAAGCGGTCACTTTTTTGTTTTCCTTTTCCAAAAGCGTAGAGCGGCGGAAAAGATAAACCTTGAGCTTGCCGAGCGAGAGAATGTTTCTAATAAGGTGGAAAATTTGTTCGACAAGCGCCAACAGGAACAAGCAAAACAAAATCAAGGTAATCCAAGCCGTTTTGAGGGCGGCGGCGTAGTTTGCCGCGTCCATTTCAAGAGGCTCGGTGACAAACAACTGGTTTGCTATGGACAATTCGTCTAAATAAGAGAAGTGAAGCCCTAAGCTTTCCGCTTCGTTTATCGTGAAGCAGGGAACCAAAAAGAAGAGCAAAAGCGCAAGGATTGCAATGGAGTGGCAAACGATGCGCGAGATGAGCATTTTTTTATAATAATAGGTGCTGTTTACCTTGTTCGTTGCGGACATGGTAGCCTCCTTTGTAAAAAATCGTATTTACATTATACAGGATAAAAAGGCAAAAATCAAGTGTTTTATGGAAAATTTTAGCGCAACTTTTGGAAATATGTTTGCCTGAACTCTTGACGGCAGGGTTGGGAATATGTTATAATAAATTGATAATATAAAGGAAGGGTGGCTTATGAGTAGAGCGGACGAAATTTTTGCGCAAAATATGACGGATATTATGGAAAACGGGTTTTGGGATACGCATTTGGACGTGCGTCCTCATTGGGAAGACGGCGCGCCTGCGCATACCGTTAAAAAATTCGGTATCGTCAACCGTTACAATTTGCAAGAGGAATTTCCTATTTTGACGATGCGCCGTACGGCGTTTAAGTCTTGCGTGGACGAATTGCTTTGGATTTGGCAAAAAAAGAGCAATAATATTCACGATTTAAATTCGCATATTTGGGACAGTTGGGCGGATGAAACGGGCTCTATCGGTAAGGCGTACGGCTATCAGCTTGGCGTGAAGCACCAATACAAAGAGGGTGAGTTTGACCAGGTGGATAGAGTGTTGTATGATTTGAAACACAACCCTGCCAGCCGTCGTATTATGACGAATATTTATAACTTCCAAGATTTGCATGAGATGCATTTGTATCCCTGCGCTTATTCGATGACCTTTAACGTGACGGGGGATACTTTGAACGGGATTTTAAATCAGCGTTCCAACGATATGTTGACGGCAAATAACTGGAACGTTGTGCAATATGCGGTGTTGTTGATTATGTTTGCGCAGGTTTCGGGCTTGAAGGCTGGGGAATTGGTGCACGTAATTGCTGACGCGCATATTTATGATAGACACATTCCGCTTGTTAAAGAAGTGCTTGCGAAACCTCGCCATAAAGCACCCAAATTGATTGTTGACGAAAGTATTACCAATTTCTACGATTTCACGGTAGACAGCTTCAAGCTTGTCGATTATGAATATGAGAAGCTTGAAAGTAAAATCCCCGTAGCTATATAATAAATACGTATATACGTCGCATTTCAGCGTTGCGCTGCGGCGACCTTCGGTCACGTACGTCTATGTACGCTCCCTGCACCGTACTCGCCGCGCCTTGAACTGCTCGTATCTCCGTATTTATACCAACCGAGAGGGAATAGGGTAGCGCTGCGGCAACCTTCGGTCACGTACGTCTATGTACGCTCCATCAGGTTATCCTCGCGCGCCTTGAACTGCTCGTATCTCCGTATTTATACCAACCGAGAGGGAATAGGGTAGCGCTGCGGCAACCTTCAGTTACGTACGTCTATGTACGCTCCTTCAGGTTATCCTCGCGCGCCTTGAACTGCTCGTATCTCCGTATTTATACCAACCGAGAGGAAATAGGGCAAGAGTTGACGCGCCTTTAAAAGATTTGGTGAATTGATTGGTGTGTTTCATTTAGCAAAGATGAAAGGATTGAATTTATGATATACGCAATTGTACACGTGGATAAGGAATGGGGAATTGGAAAGGGGAACGATATGATGTTTTCCCTGCCCAAAAATATGAAATTTTTTCGTGAAACGACCATGGGACATACCGTGCTGTTGGGCGGAAATACTCTGCGTTCTTTTCCTGGCCAAAAACCTTTGAAAAATAGGGTGAATATTGTTATTTCAAGGGGGCAGGTACGCGATGACTGCATTATTGTGCCTGATTTTGATGCCTTGAAAAAGGAGATGAAAGCGCGTGAAAACGAGGATATTTTCGTTATCGGCGGCGGCGTGATTTATCGGGAATTGTTGCCCTATTGCCACGGCGCGTACGTGACGAAGGTGGATGCGGTTGGCGGTGCGGAAGTCTTTTTCCCTAACCTTGACGAGGACGAGCGTTTTGTGCGCGTGGACGAGGGTGAGCCGATGGACGACAACGGGCATACCATTCGTTTTGTTACCTATAAAAATAAGGCGGTTTTGCCTTTATAAAGAAGAAAATTTCCGCAAGGCGACCTACTTGTGGGATTTTTTTTATATTTTATAAAAAAATTTGGCGAAAGGC
The DNA here is from genome assembly GCA_045658805.1 of Candidatus Scatosoma sp. Taxonomy (GTDB): domain Bacteria; phylum Bacillota; class Clostridia; order Christensenellales; family Borkfalkiaceae; genus Scatosoma. Next base: position 8,483 of record JAZOVQ010000071.1, on the reverse strand, counting down.
ATAAGGAATTCCTTGTCAATTATTAAAAAAAGTATTAAAATAATAAAGTTAAAAAGTTTTACGAAAAGGAGCGAATTTCGCAATGTTAAGAGAAGATTTGAGAAACGTAGCAATTATCGCGCACGTAGACCATGGTAAGACGACTTTGGTAAACGAAATGTTGGCGCAGGGCGGCGTATTCCGTGAAAACCAGCAGGTACAGGACCGTGTAATGGACAGCGGGGATTTGGAAAAGGAACGTGGTATTACCATTCTTGCCAAAAACACTTCGGCGCATTATAACGGTGTAAAAATCAATATTATCGACACGCCGGGCCACGCCGATTTCTCGGGGGAAGTGGAACGTGTTTTGAAGATGGTAAACGGGGCGATTATTCTCGTTGACGCGGCGGAAGGTCCTTTGCCTCAAACCCGTTTCGTTATGCAAAAGGCGTTGGCTTTGGGTTTGAAAATGATTGTCGTAATCAATAAAGTGGACAGACCTGACGCACGTATTGACGAAGTTGTAGAAGAAATGCAGCTTTTGATGATGGACCTCGACGCGACGGACGAACAGTTGGAAAGCCCTATCGTTTACTGTTGCGGTAGACAGGGTACGGCTTCGCTTACGCCGGACAAGCAGGAAGAAAACCTCAACCCCTTGTTCGATACCATTTTGGAAACCATTCCGCCTATGGAAGCGGACGTTGAAGGCCCTGGCCAGTTGCTTGTTTCGTGTATTGATTATAACGAATTTGTCGGCCGTATCGGTATCGGCAAAATTGAACGCGGCGTTATCCGCGCAAACGAACCCGTTTCCGTTTGCAATTTCAACGATCCCAAAGTGCGTACCAACTGCCGTATTGTCAATTTGTACCAAATTGAAGGCTTGGAACGTACGTTGGTTCCCGAAGCGAAAGCGGGGGATATCGTTGTCTTTTCGGGTATTGACGGCTTGAATATCGGGGATACCGTATGCGTACCCAGCAAGGTTGAGCCCGTACAGTTTGTAAAAATTGAAGATCCTACTGTGGAGATGACTTTCTCGGTAAACGATAGCCCGTTCGCCGGCAAGGAAGGGAAGTTTGTTACTACCCGCCAATTGCGCGATAGATTGTATAAGGAATTGCTCCGCGACGTTTCCTTGCGTGTAAACGATACCGAATTTGCAGATAGCTTCCGCGTATGCGGTCGTGGGGAAATGCACCTTTCCATTTTGATTGAAACAATGAGAAGAGAAGGGTACGAATTCCAGGTATCCACGCCGAAGGTTTTGTATAAAGATATTGACGGCGTTCGTCACGAGCCGATCGAACGTTTCGTTGCGGACGTGCCTGAAGATATGACGGGGCCCGTATTCTCCGCAATGGGTAACAGAAAGGGTAACCTGGTACAAATGACGGCAATCGGTACGCGTATGCGTTTGGAATTCACCGTGCCTTCCCGTGGTTTGTTCGGTTATAAGAGTGCTTTCTTGACGGATACGAAAGGGCAGGGTATTATGAATACCATTTTCTATTCCTACGAGCCTTACAAAGGGGATATGCAACGCCGCAACACGGGTTCGCTTGTAGCCTTTGAAACGGGCGAAGCGGTTACGTACGGCTTGTTTAACGCACAAGGCAGAGGCAATTTGTTTATTACGCCTGGTACGCCCGTATATCAAGGTATGGTCGTTGGGTATACCAACCTTGCGGATGATATTAACGTAAACGTTTGTAAAACCAAGCATTTGAGTAACACTCGTTCTTCGGGCAGCGACGATGCGTTGACGCTTGTTCCCGTTAGCAAAATGAGCTTGGAAGAATGCCTTGAATTTATCGCTGACGATGAACTTTTGGAAGTTACGCCGAAGTCCTTGCGTATTAGAAAACGTATCTTGGATAGCGAACTTCGTGCGAAAGCAAGATTTAAGGAAAAGAACAATAAATAAGCATTTGGGGGCACCATGTACGCGTTGAATGTGTATTTTGTGCCCCATTTTGGTAATAATATGCAAAAAATATACGTGTTTGATTTGGACGGTACGCTTGTTGATTCGATGGAGCTTGCCGTGGATATGGTGCTAGCGGTATTGGACGAATACAACGTTCCGTACGAGCGCAGTATCGTTAAAATTTTAACGCCGTTAGGCTTTAAAGGGATAGCAAAATATTATTCCGAAGAGCTTGGTGTGCCGCTTACGCCCGACGAAATTTATGCCGTTTTCACCGAAAGGCTGGGGGATTTGTATGCGGAAAAGGTGTCCTTAAAATCGGGAGTAAAGCAAACGCTTGCGCAGTTGAAGGCGAGGGGTGCCCGTATCAACGTCTTAACGGCGAGTCCGCATATTTTCACGGACGTATGTTTGAGGAATAACGGAGTGTTTGATTGGTTTGAAAACGTTTGGTCGGCGGAAGATTTTGCGATGTTGAAATCGGATGCGCGTATCTATGGCGAAGTGGCGAAGCGTTTGGGTGTATCGGCGTCCGATTGTATAATGGTCGACGATAGTTATCACGTTTTGCAGGTGGCGCAGGGCGCAGGCATGAAAACGATAGGGGTGTACGAGCCCTTTTCGGCGGACGTTGCGGAAGATATAAAAAACACTGCCGATAGATATGCGGAAAACTTTTTGGATATTTTGCGAATGGAAATTTGAGAAAAAGCAGGGAATTGTCCTGCTTTTTATTTTTTTAAAAAGGTTGTTTGTTTTGCTTGACATAGGGGGCGCGCGTATATATAATATATAAGGTCGCGTGTGCGCCTGCACATTTATATATAGGCGTTTAAAAAGGAAATATCTTGGCGATACTTTACCTGCGTATGCAAGCAAAAATTAGGATATTACCAAATTTTGAAAAAAGTTAAAAAAATTTTAAAAAAGTGCTTTCAAACGCTTGACTCGTATTGACAAGTGTGGTATTATAGTTAGGCTGTGTAAAAATGCGTTGTATGGGTTGATACGGGAAGTTACTGTAAATCCAAAGCTTAAAGCCGCTTTGGCAGATAATTTCCGTTGACAAAAGTGGGAACTTGATTCCTGCGACTAACCGAGGCTTTGCGTAAGAACGCTCGGTAAAAAGTTGAGTGTTTTTATTTTGCAAAAGACTCGATACACACGGATAGGTTGATACAGCAAAATAAAATGTTAGTATAAACAGTAAAAGGAGTAACTAAAATGGCAGTACAGAAAATCAGAATTAAGTTGGCAGCTTACAATCACGAACTTGTTGATGAAGCAGCAAACCGTATCGTGGAAACGATGAAGAAGAGCGGCGCTAAGATCAGCGGTCCTATTCCTCTTCCTACCGAAAGAGAAATCGTAACGATTCTTCGTTCCCCCCACAAGTATAAAGATTCCCGCGAGCAGTTCGAAATGAGAACGTATAAGAGAATTATCGACATCTACTCGCCCAACGCAAAGCTTCTTGATTCGATCCACCTCCCCGCAGGCGTTGACATCAAGATCAAGCTCTAATCATCAATTTTGCCGAGAAATACTTTTAAAGGTATTCGAGATAAAAAATAAATTTTTAAGGAGTGAACTTTATCAATGAATAAAGCAATCATCGGTCGCAAAGTTGGGATGACCCAAATCTTTGCAGAAGACGGGAAAATGATCCCCGTCACGGTAGTGGAAGCAGGTCCTTGCCCCGTAGTTCAAGTTAAGACGGTAGCAAACGACGGTTACGCAGCATTGAAGCTCGGTTTCATCGAAGTAAGCGAAAAAGCTTTGACGAAGCCTGAACTTGGACAGTTCAAGAAAGCTGGCGTAAAACCCCACAAAGTTTTGAAAGAAATCAGAGTTGAAAACGCTGAAACTTTCACGGTAGGCACAGAACTCAAAGCTGACGTATTCGCGGCAGGGGATAAGGTTGACGTATCCGGCGTAACGAAAGGTCACGGTTTCACGGGCGTAATCAAGAAGTGGAATCAACACAGATTGAAGATGACGCACGGTACCGGCCCTGTTCACAGAGAACCCGGTTCCATGGGTCCCATCAGTTCCCCTTCGAGAGTATTCAAGAACAAGCATCTTGCTGGTCAGTACGGTGTGGATAACGTTACCATTCAAAACCTTGAAATCGTTAAGGTTGACTTGAACAGAAACGCAATCCTCATCAAGGGCGCTATTCCGGGACCTAAAGGTAGCATCGTTACCATTTCGGACAGCGTGAAGAGCAAATAAGGAGAGTGAAAGACAATGGCGGCTATTAAAGTTTTAAATATGAACGGCTCCGAAGTTGGCAGCATCGAACTTAACGATAACGTTTTCGGTGTTGAATACAATGAGCCCTTGATTCACCAGGCAGTCGTTACCCGTCTTGCAAATGAAAGACAGGGTACCAAATCCACCCTCACGAGAACGGAAGTTAGAGGCGGAGGTATCAAACCTTGGAGACAAAAAGGCACGGGTCGTGCGCGTCAAGGTTCCATCCGCGCTCCCCAATGGATTAAAGGTGGCGTAGTATTCGCTCCCAAATCCCGCGACTTCTCGAAGAAAATGAATGCGAAAGCAAAGAAAGTTGCGCTTTTGTCCGCACTTTCCAAGAAAGTTGCTGACGGCGAATTCATCGTTGTTGACGAATTGAAGCTTGCTGAAGCAAAGACGAAGGAAATGGCGAAGTTCGCAAAGGCAATCGGCATCGAAAAGAGAGGCCTTGTTGTTATGGATAACGATGATATCAACGTAATCCGCGCAGCAGCTAACCTTGTAGAGCTTGAAACGTTGCCTCTCGAACAGCTCAGCACCTATGAAGTAGTTGTAAGCCGTAAGGTTGTTATGACGAAAGCAGCGGTTGAGAAATTCCAGGAGGTAAACGGCTAATGTTTGCAGAAGATATCATTTTGAAACCCGTCCTTACCGAAAAAGGTTACGACGGTATCGCAAGTAAGAAATACACGTTTATCGTAAAGAAAGACGCGAATAAAACGGAAATCAAATACGCAGTCGAAAAGATTTTCGGCGTAAAAGTTGCAAGCGTAAACACGGTTACCTGCAAAGGCAAATTGAAGAGAATGGGCAGACACGAAGGGTACACTCCCGACCGTAAGAAAGCTATCGTTACCTTGAAGGAAGATAGCAAGACCATCGAATTCTTCGATTCGTTGACTTAATGGAGGAGAAATAGAAAATGGCTATTAAATCGTATAAACCCACGTCGGCTGGTCGTCGTTTCGTAACGGTTTTGACCAACGACGATTTGACGGTCGGCGCTAAGCCCGAAAGATCTTTGATGCACGATCAACGTCACAGCGGTGGTCGTAACAACATGGGTAGAATTACTACCAGACACATCGGCGGCGGTAACCGCAGAAAATATCGTATCATCGATTTCAAGAGAACGAGAGACGACATTCCCGCAACGGTTAAGAGCATCCAATACGACCCCAACAGAAGCGCACACATCGCACTTCTCTGCTACGCAGACGGCGTAAAATCGTATATCCTTGCTCCCGTTGGTTTGAACGTTGGCGATAAAGTTATGAGCGGTGTAAACGCGGATATCAAAGTTGGTAACGCGCTTCCCCTTGCTAACATTCCCGTTGGTACGATGGTACACAACATCGAACTTACCCCTGGTAAGGGCGGTCAAATTGCAAGAAGTGCTGGTATCTCCGCACAAATCATGGCAGTTGAAGGTAAATATGCAACCCTTCGTATGCCCAGTGGCGAAATGAGATACGTACTCTTGAAGTGCCGCGCAACCATCGGTCAAGTTGGTAACGTTGACCACGAACTTGTATCCCTCGGTAAAGCAGGTAAGGCAAGATACCTTGGTTTGAGACCTGAAGTAAGAGGTTCCGTAATGAACCCTGTAGATCACCCTCACGGTGGTGGTGAAGGTAAATCGCCTATCGGTCATGCTGGTCCTTTGACGCCTTGGGGTAAACCCGCTCTCGGCTACAAGACGAGAAAGAAGAAGAATGCAACCAACAAGTTCATTCTCAAGAGAATTAACTAATCGGAGGATTGAGAAATGTCAAGAAGCGTTAAGAAAGGCCCCTACGTTGAAGCCAAGCTTTTCAGCAGAATTCAGGCTATGAACGAGGCAAACGAAAAGAAAGTTATCAAGACCTGGTCGAGAGCATCTACCATTTTCCCCGATTTCGTAGGTCACACGATTGCAGTATACGACGGACGTAAGCACGTTCCCGTATACGTAACGGAAGATATGATCGGTTGCAAACTCGGTGAGTTTGCGCCCACCAGAACGTTCCACGGTCATACGGCTAGAACGACTAGCCCTGGTAAATAAGGAGTGAAAGATAATGGCAGGTAATATGAAGAAAAAGACGGCAAGGGTTGCAGAAAATAGAGAAAAGCGCCCTTACGCAGTTGCTAAATATATCAGAGTTTCGCCTTACAAAGTAAGAACTGTTCTTGCTTTGATTCGTGGAAAGAGCTACAGAGAAGCGAAAGCGATTCTCGATTACAGTGTAAACGGCAGCGCGCTTGCGGTTAAGAAAGTTCTTATGTCCGCAGCAGCAAACGCAGAACATAACATGGGTATGGACAAGGCAGACCTTTACGTTGCGGAATGTTTCGCAGACGGCGGTCAAATGCTTAAGAGAATGCAACCTGTATCTAAGGGTAGAGGTCACGCAATCCTTAAGAGAACGAGCCATATCACGGTTATTCTCGATGTAAAGAAATTGGAAGGAGAAGTATAACATGGGACAGAAAGTAAATCCTCACGGTTTGAGAGTCGGCGTTATCAGCGATTGGAATACCACCTGGTATGCAGATAAAAAAGAATTCTCCAAATTCCTTAAAGAAGACAACGTAATTCGTACGTTCATCAAGAAGAAGTACTATTCGGCAGCGATCAGCAAGATCCTTATCGAAAGAGCAGCAGCAAGAATCGTTGTTACGATCTACACGGCTCGTCCCGGCGTTATCATTGGTAAAGCTGGTAGCGAAGTTGAAGTAATCAAGAAAGACCTTGCTAAACTTACGAACGGTAAAGGAGTAAGCATCAACATTACGGAAGTTAGAAAGCCCGATTGCGACGCACAACTCGTTGCAGAAGGCGTAGCGGCACAGCTCGAAAAGCGTATGTCGTTCAGACGTTGTATGAAGCAAGCTATCGGCCGTTCGATGAGATCGGGCGTTAAGGGTATCAAGATGATGGTAAGCGGCCGTCTTGACGGTGCTGAAATTGCAAGAAGCGAACAATATCACGAAGGTTCTATTCCCCTTCAAACGCTTCGTGCAGACATCGATTACGGTTTTGCAGAAGCGCACACCACGTTCGGTATGATCGGCGTTAAGTGCTGGATCTACAAGGGCGAAGTTATCAAGAGCGCAAAGAAAGCCGCTAATGAAGGAGGCGAACAGTAATGTTAATTCCCAAGAGAGTAAAAAGACGTAGACAGCATCGTGGTACGATGAAGGGTAAGGCTACGAAGGGTAACGTAATCGCATACGGCGAATACGGCCTCGTATCCGAAGAACTTGGCTGGATTAAATCCAACCAAATCGAAGCAGCGCGTATCGCAATGACGAGATTCATTAAGCGTGGCGGTAAAGTATGGATTGACATCTTCCCCCACAAGCCCATCACGAAGAAGCCTGCAGAAACCCGTATGGGTTCCGGTAAAGGTTCCGTTGAATATTGGGTAGCAGTTGTTAAACCCGGACGCGTAATGTTCGAAATGTCTGGGGTTAGCGAAGAAGTAGCGAGAGAAGCTATGCGTCTTGCATCGCACAAGCTTCCCGTAAAGTGCAAGTTTGTTAAGAAAGAAGTCGTAGCGGCAGAACCCGAAACGGCAGAAGGCGGTGAACAATAATGAAAGCTAAAGAAGTTAAAGAAATGACGAGTGAAGAGCTTGTTGCAAAGCTCGCAGAACTCAAGAGCGAACTTTTCAACCTTCGTTTCCGTTTGGCGTCCGGCCAGCTCGATAATCCCGTTTCCATCAGAACCTGCAAGAGAGATATCGCTCGTATCAACACGGAAATCCGTGCGAGAGAGCTCAAAGCGTAACATCGGAGGACAGCATCATGGAAAGAAATTTGAGAAAAGAAAGAGTCGGTCTTGTTGTATCCGATAAGATGGATAAGACGGTTGTTGTAGAAATCACGGATAAGAGCAAACACCCTCTTTACAAGAAGACCATCACGAAGAGTAAGCGTATTAAGGCGCACGACGAAGCAAACGAATGCGGCGTTGGCGATAAAGTAAGAATCGTCGAGACGAGAAAACTCAGCAAGGACAAGAACTGGAGAGTTGCTGAAATCGTCGAAAAGGCTAAGTAATTATAAGGAGATAATAAGTTATGATACAACCTCAAACGAGGCTCAAGGCAGCTGACAACAGCGGTGCAAAAGAGCTTATGTGTATTAGAGTATTAGGCGGCTCCTTCCGTAAGACGGGCAACATCGGCGACGTTATCGTAGCATCGGTTAAAACCGCTACGCCCGGTGGTGCAGTTAAGAAGGGTGACGTTGTAAAAGCAGTCATCGTAAGAAGCGCAAAAGGTATCAGAAGAGCAGACGGTACGTTCGTTAAATTTGACGA
>JAZOVQ010000070.1:0-13472 GCA_045658805.1 Candidatus Scatosoma sp. | reverse complement strand
GTAATAACAATAAAAAAATATATTTTTTTAAATATTTTTTTTGAATATGCTGTATTTGTTGTTGTTTTTGTTGTAGTTTATATGTTAATATAAAATTGCAAAATTATTTACAAAATGGGGCAGTGTTTTTGAAAAGTTATAAAAATGCACTGCAAATATTAAAAAAATAAAGATAAAAATTAAAAAAATGGTGTACTCTTGGTGTACTAGCCATTATACAATAAACTCATAAAAAATATTTTTGAGCAAGGAGAAAAAAATATGCCTTCTGTGCAATTGGCAACTAAATTAAACAAATTTAATACAAAGTATCAAATCAACTTTGACGTTGATGCTATGGTAAACGAAGCCCGAATAGATGATGCTATTGATGAGTATAAGTTTGACAGAAAAGATAGAAGTATTGTAAATGCGGAAAGATATTATAAGACTTTAACGAAATTGATTGACGAGTCCCTCACTACAAAAACGAAAATTTCGAGCAGCGGCGTATATAACTTGGAGGAATTCAATTTTACACGCTTTATCAACGAATTTGAAGAAATCGTAGCGGACAAGAACAACGAATTGGAGCAGCCTAGAGAGCGTAGCCGCTTTGAAAAGATGAGCTTCACGGATCTTCTTAATAAAGTAAAGAACAACGCGAAAATTTACAATCAATCGTTGAAAGATATTTGGGCGCATAAAATTGTAGACAATAAGAGCCCGTTTACGTATAGGGATTTGGAAACGGTTACCAATCGTGCAATTGGGGCGATTGAAGGAAGTCTTGATAGAGGCGCTGACAAGTTTTCTCGTAGCGATCTTGCTAACATTGTGTATGCAAAAGAGGCAATGGAAAAGGTGCGCCAATCGAGAACGGGTTGGTGGAAAGTTTTCAATTTGCTTGAAAATTATAGGGAATATAAATATTTAAGAGATTTGACGGCGAAAGTGACGGAATATACTGAAAAGCGTTACCCCGTTGGAACAATTTTGGAAAAAATGCCCACGGGCTTGTTGAAAAACGCTTATGAAAACCCTATCACTACGTCGGAAGCTGACAAAGTTGAGCAAGTGAAGGAGTTTTTTAAGGAAGAAAATCAAAAGCGCAGTGAAATTTCCAACGTTGCGGAAGAGATGGAAAAGGTTGTCGAAAATCCCAAGACGAAGGAAAACCTCATAGAAGATATTTTGAAGGCGCTTCCTAAAGGCGGTTTTCCTGACGCGTTAAAAAGAAACTTCTTAAATTCCAATAATATGACTGCTAGCTTGATTGATAACATACAATCTTACAATCAAACCTTCGACAATTACGTGGGGAATGGCTCTACCCCGGAAGCTGTAATGCCGGAAATGGTAGGGCAGGTGTTTGAAAAGGCATTCTCTATGGCAGGGACGCTTGGCTATATTGCTGATAAAGAAAAACTTGTAGCGGCGCAAGCAATCACCGACGCGATGTTGAAGAAGATTTCTCCCGTTGCGTTGGATTCTGAAAAGCTTGGGAAATTTGCGGAAGGCTACGTATTGAATAACGCAAGTCAATTTACCGAAATTACGGGTTTTGATGCAAGCGATCTTCCTGTCGAGGAGGCAAGGGCGGACTACGATATGCTCACTCGCGAGCTTATCAACGTGAATGAGGCAAATTTAAATTCTGCGGCGAAAATTGTTGAACCTGTGCAACCTAACACTCAAATTAAACCGCCTATGATTGCAGGAAATAATTAAAGTAAAACATTTGCGAGTTGTACGAACAAGGATGGCATGTTGAAACATGCGAGGAGTGGCACATGAAAAAGAAAAAATATATTTCACCTGAAATAGAAACAATACTTCTTACGGCATCTTTCATACGCACGTCCTATGAGGACGATGGGTACGACGATGACTGGAATGACGAAAATGCAATGCCGAATGGGTTTTAAAGGAGGACGTATGAAGAAATCATTTTTTGCGACTCTTTTGGTTGCAGTATCCCTGTTTTTAAATGTGGGGAAAATTGAATTTGTGGCGACAAAGGCGGAGACGCCCGTTACCTTGGATACGTTTGTAATGGAACAAGGTGCGGCGGTGCGTTTAAAATCGTTGCAGGGCGAAAACGGAGAAGTTATCGAAAGCAACGGCTTGCGTTTCTCTGCGGAAATTAGCGTTGACGAAATGGCCGCGCTTCAACAAGCGGGCGCGCGTTTTGGCGTAGTTATTGTTGCGCAAGATTTGCTCAAAACAACGGAAATTAACGCGGAAACGGTATTCGGCGAAAATCCTGCGTTCTATTTCACCAATGAAACGGGCGGGGATACGTCCAAGATAGCGGCGTTGAACGTGACGGGCGCGGCTTGCCAAAATATAGATGATGATGAAAACGTGGAAATCAGCGGCTCTATCGTCAATTTGAAGGTAAACAACTTTACGCGTTCTTTTGTTGGCCGCGTTTACGTGGCGTTGCCTTCCGTCAATGCGGAAACGGGGGAAACGGAATACACTTATCATTTTGCGCCTTATTACCAGGACGATATCAATAACAATACGCGTTGTATTTTTTACGTAGCGCAACGCGCTATTGAAGATAAAAAGGAAAACGCCGCGGCTTTAGAGGAAAAATACGTAACGCCGTTTAAGGCAACGGATAGATATAAAAATTATACCTATCGTTATTTTGTAGAACATTGTTACGTAACGCACGATGAAAACGACGAGCATACCATTACGCACGTGGAAAGAGTGGCGTATTACGCTACGTTGGATTCGGTAGTAACGGCGGAGCCGATTGAAAAACCGAAGGACGTGCCCGCTATTGCGGATTTGAACTTTATTTACGACCTTGACGCGTCGTTGGATACGAGAACGGGTTTGGTGTATGCCGCAGGTATGCAAACGCTTCGTTTGTATTATGAAACGGCAGGTACTATTGACGAGGGGCATAAACGAGATACCTTGGCTGAATTGGTTGCCCATTTCTTAAACGTAGACAATGCTTCCGAAAACTTCGGCTTGCACATCAACGGATATGAGGAAGATTGGACTGCAGGCGCTGTAATGGATCCTGAAGATCCCGAAACGCAAATCGGTATATCCTTGACGGCTGTTCAAAATGCCTCTAAAAACAGACACTTATTGCTTTCCAAACACTTCTTTGAAGAATTGCGTGCGTTTGGTGTGGAAAGCGTATCCTTTGATTTCCATACGGGCGAACAAAGCGGTAAGCAAATGAGATTTTACGTTTATCAAGAAGAAGATGAGGATTTGCCTTTCCCTATCTACGATGGTGAAACTGGAGAGAAGTTGACGGACGGTGGAGGAGAAATTAAGGCGGCGCGTATCACCATTTATTTGGCGGACGTTACGCCTGGCGGTGGTGTATTGATAGAAGTGCATCAATCCTCGTCAAGTAATCAAGGTATTTACCATTTCGGACATATCGGATTTACCTTCCCGACTACAAATACGGAAGCCGATTAATAAAACGTATAAAGAAGAGAACGAGTTTTCGTTCTCTTTTTTTATGCGGAAAATCATAAGGAGGCGAGGAAAAGAATAGAATGTAATATCATTGAAATATAAGGCGGATTTTGGGTATGAGATTGTCAAAATTGATGGAAGGTATGTCGGGAGAGTGGACGGAAGAGGTTGGGGATATGGAGATAACCGCCATTGCAACGGACAGCCGAAAAGAGGTGGCAGGCGGGCTGTTTGTTTGCTTGTCGGGGACAAATACGGATGGACACGATTATGCACAGGAAGCGGCGGAAAAAGGCGCGGTTGCCTTATTGACGGAGAGGCAAGTAAACGTTGACGTTCCGCAATTTATCGTGAACGATACTCGGGAAGCTTTGGGCGTAATCGCTTCCGTTTTTTACGGCGAGCCGTCCAAGCGTTTAAAGGTGGTGGGGATAACGGGCACCAATGGTAAAACGACTACGGCGCAAATGCTTGCGGAAATTTGGCGTAGTGCAGGGCGAAAGGTTGGCGTAATAGGGACGTTGGGGATAACGTACGGGGAAAAACGGCTTGCCGCAGAGCTGACAACGCCCGATCCGCTTGCTTTGCAGGAAGCGTTGGCGGAAATGCTATCCTGTGGCGTTGAATACGTCGTTATGGAAGTATCCGCGCACGCGTTGTATTATAAAAAGACGGAAGGAGTACGCTTTTGCGCGTGTATTTTTACCAACTTCACACAGGACCACCTTGACTTTTTTGACACAATGCCCTCCTATAAACGCGCTAAAATGCGCCTTTTTACCTCTCGAATTTGTCCGCTTGCCATTGTGAATGCCGATGAGGATATGGGGCGCGAAATTGCTGCAATTCGGGGAAAGGAAGGGGCGAAAACTTTGTTTTATGGGTTGAATAATCCAGCCGATTGTTTTGCTATCATTACAGACGAAACGTTGCACGCAACCGAGTGTATGCTAAATATTAGCGATAAGCTTTGTCGGGTAAAAATTTCAATGACGGGTATGCATAACGTATACAACGCGATGGCTGCCGCAACGTGCGCTTTGGAAACGGATGCGGACGTGGGCGCGGTTGCTGCGGGACTTACGGCATTAAAGGGTGTCCCTGGTCGTTTGGAACGTGTTGCAACGCATCGCGGCGCTGTGGTATACGTAGATTTTGCCCATACGCCTGACGGGTTGGCGAAATCTTTAACTTCGTTGAAAAAATATTGTAAAGGGCGGCTGATATGTTTGTTTGGCTGCGGCGGCAATAGGGATAAGAGTAAGCGTTCGGTAATGGGAGAAACGGCGGCGAAAAAATCGGATTTTTGCATATTGACTTCGGACAATCCAAGATACGAGGATCCATTGGATATTATAACGAATATCGAACGCGGTTATCGGCGCTTTTCCGCGCGATACGTGGTGGTGCCTGATCGGCGCAAGGCAATTGATTATGCGTTGGATTTTGTGCAAAACGGCGACGTATTGTTGATTGCAGGCAAAGGGGGAGAGGAATACCAAGAAATTATGGGGATAAGGTATCCTTTCAACGACCATACTGTTGTGGAAGAACTATTAATGCAAAAAGAAGGGCGCGTGTAAGCGTGGGAAGGGAAATGGCGAAAAATTATTTGTTGTACTTGTTGACGGCTTTTGCGTTTTCAATGTTATTTTCTGCGTTGCTTATTCCGTTTTTACGGCGGATAAAGGCAGGGCAAAATATTCTTGTTTACGTAAAGGAACATAAAGGGAAAAGCGGTACGCCGACGATGGGCGGTATCGCTTTCGTTTTTGCAACGCTTGCGGCGGTTGTTTGCCTGTTGCGTGAAGCGGATAAGACTTTGATTATTGCCCTCGCAATAGGGCTTGCGTATATGGCGGTGGGGTTGCTGGATGACTTTCTAAAACGCAAGCATCGTGAAAATTTGGGCTTGAAAGCATGGCAAAAATTGGCGTTTCAAACGCTCATTGCGTTGTTTGCAGGGGCATACTGCCTACGTTTAGGCTTGACGGAGCAATATTTGCCCTTTTTAAATAGAGTTTTCCACGTTGGCTGGGGGATTTTACCGTTGTCCGTTTTTGCGTTTATCGGGGCGGTAAACGCGGTCAATTTGACGGACGGATTGGACGGGCTTGCGGCTGGCACGTCCCTGCCGTTTTTTCTTGCGCTTGGAATTATTATACTTTTGCAATCGGGTTCAACAACCTTGGCGGGCTTGTGTTTTTGCCTTTCGGGAAGTTTGTTGGCGTATTTGTTTTTTAACGTGTTTCCTGCAAGAGTTTTTATGGGGGATACGGGCTCGTTAGCGCTTGGCGGTTTCGCTGCAAGTATTTGTGTGTTTAGCGGAAATATTATCTATTTAGGTGTTCTTGGGGCTTGTTTTGTTTTTTCGGTAATAAGTGTTATTATTCAAGTAATATACTATAAAGCGACGGGTGGAAAACGTGTGTTTTTAATGGCGCCCGTGCATCATCATTTTCAAAAAAAGGGCTATTCGGAAACGCAAATTTCATATGCATATTTTTTAATTACGTTGCTTATTGGATTGGTAGCAATTGTCACATTTTTATAAAAAGGAGGGTAGCATGTATCCGTTGAAACAAAATTTTTTCGTGTTAGGGCTGTCGAGATCTGGGCGCGCGGCTGCGGAATTTTTACTTGCGCGCGGCGCAACGGTCTACGTTTACGATGATATAACCAACGAGAGGGTAGAACAATGCGCAAAGTCGCTTACCGAAAAGGGCGCAAAGCGAATTGGAAAGGAAGATTGTGAAAAAATGTCGGAGATATGCGACGTTTTGGTGATTAGTCCTGGCGTGCCCATTGATCACGCAATAGCGGTTGCGTTTAAAAGACGAAAAAAGGCAATTGTAGGGGAAAGTGAATTGGCGGCGAGGTATATGCGCTGTCCTATCCTAGCGGTTACGGGAACGAATGGGAAAACGACTACGGTATCCATGTTGACCGAAGTGTTGAAAAAGGGAGGTTTGGATGCAAAAGCGTGCGGCAATATCGGAACGCCTATGGTGGAATTTGCTTCCTTGCAGCACAACGGCGTAGCGGTTGCGGAAATCTCCAGTTTTCAGCTTGAAACCCTCAATTCTTTGTGTCCGCACGTTGCGGTGGTGCTCAATATCAGTGAGGACCATTTA
Source organism: Candidatus Scatosoma sp. (assembly GCA_045658805.1). Taxonomy (GTDB): domain Bacteria; phylum Bacillota; class Clostridia; order Christensenellales; family Borkfalkiaceae; genus Scatosoma. The sequence goes on along the minus strand of JAZOVQ010000070.1, from coordinate 6,897 downwards.
AATAGGCATTACAATATGGAAAATTATATTTTCCTAAAATCAAAGCTGTTGAAAAACGCAACGGAAGCCGAGTTTGCCGTTTTAAATTATGATGATAAAATCGTACGTTCTTTTGGGGAACGAACCAAGGCGCAAGTAGTGTATTTTTCCGTTCGTGAGCAAGTGCGCGGTGCATTTTACGAAAATGGCGATTTGTATTTTGGACGAGAAAAAATTATGTCCGCGGCGGAATTGCCGACGGGGGGAATACATAACGTTCAAAACGCTTTAGCGGTGATTGCCGTCGCGAAAATTATGGGGATAAAAACAAAGGAAATCCGCGAGGCTTTGTCCGATTTTAGGGGGATTAAGCATCGTATCGAATGCGTGGGCGAGGTTGACGGGGTGCGATACATTGACGATTCGAAGGGAACGAACGTAGACGCTACTTTGAAAGCAATTGCGACAATGGATAGGGAAACGGTGTTGTTGCTTGGCGGAAAGGATAAAGGGTATGATTATGGCAAGCTTTTTTCGGTTTTAGAAAAAAGTAAGGTCGTATACGCTGTGTTGTACGGCGAAAATCGTTATGCTTTGATGAGAAGTGCAAAATTGAACGGCTTTGAAAAGTTTGCCGTTTGCGATCGGTTTGATATGGCGGTGCGTATTGCTTCCGTAAAGGCGGTCAACGGTCAAACGGTGTTGTTAAGCCCTGCAAGCGCAAGCTTTGACGAGTTTGTAAGTTATGAGGAAAGGGGGGATGCGTTTGTCCAAATTGTCCAAGGCATGCTTGAAAAATGCGCAAAGACCGAAAGCGCCGCAAACTTCGTCTTTAATGAGGACGGAAACGGTGAAGACGGAGAGTTTACGGACGGCGAAACGGAATAGTTCGCTTGGGGACGTTTGGATACCTATATTAACCATTCTTTTATCGGGTTTCGGGTTGTTGGCGGTTTATTCGGCCAGTAGCTACGTGGGTGAAAAACAATACGGGGACGCGTGGTATTTTGTTAAAAAGCAAGCGATAGGCTTTGCGCTTGGCGCAGTTGCGATGTTGGCTTGTATGAAGTTCAAGGTTGAACGCCTGCGCTCACAAAAACTGCGTTGGATATGCTTGCTTGTACCTATGCTGTTGCTTGCATTAGTGTTTGTGCCTGGAGTAGGGAAAACCAATTACGGCGCAACGCGTTGGATAGGTATTGGCGGCGTAACCATTCAACCGTCCGAGTTGGCAAAATACGGCTTCGTTATTTTTGCGGCGGCGTATATGTCCGAGGATATGGGGCGGTTACGCACCTTTAAAGGCGTATTGCCTGTGTTGCTTTCGGGGGGCGCGATATGTCTTTTAATTATCCTTGAACCCAATATGTCGGTTACAATGTGCGTTGGGTTGTTGATTTTGGCGATGCTCTTTTTAGGTGGAATGAAAATTAAGCATTTTCTTGTGATATTTATTCCTGCTATGCTTTTCGTGCCTGTGCTTATCATTATGGAACCCTATCGTTTGTCGAGGTTGAGCGCTTTTTTGGATCCTTGGGAATCGCCAAAAGGGGAAGGGTATCAATTGATACAATCGCTTTATGCTTTAGGAAATGGGGGCTGGTTTGGCGCAGGGTTGTTTAATTCCAGACAAAAGTACCGTTTTTTGCCTTTCGCGGAAAGTGATTTTATATTGTCGATTATTGGCGAGGAGATAGGTTTTGTCGGCGTATTTTTATTGTTTTCTATCAGCGCATTGCTTATCTTTCGAGGAATAAAAACGGCGAGAGAATGTAAAGATTTTTTCACTTTTCTACTCTCGTCGGGGATAACTTTGGTGTATGGTATCCAAACGGCAATCAACGCGCTTGTAGTTAGCGGAAGTATACCGCCGACGGGTTTGCCGTTGCCATTGATTAGTTCGGGGAATACCTCTTTGATTATTACGATGGCGTCGATGGGAATTTTGTATTCGATATCGGTTAAAAATGCCAAACGCCAAGACAAGGCGTAACATAACGGCGGTCGATTTCATACAATAAAGCAAAGGAGCTTTTTCGTATGGATAAGTATATTATTGACGGCGGTATCAAATTATATGGAAAAGTAGACGCGCAAAGCGCGAAAAATACGGTATTGCCATTGTTGGCGGCAGCGGTTTTGACGGATGAGCCTGTGTACATACGCGCTTTGCCGCAAATTAACGACGTGGAAAATATGTTGCGCATACTAACGGAAGTCGGCTGTTTGATACGACGGCAAAAAGATTGCGTAATCATTGACAGTTCCAACGCGGCTTCCCACGAAATACCTGCAAGGTTGACGAAGGAGCTGCGTTCTTCCGTTTTTATGCTCGGTTCGGTTTTAACTCGTTTTCACCGTGCGAAAATTTCCTATCCCGGCGGCTGCGATATCGGATTGCGGCCAATAGATTTGCATTTGTCAGGGTTACAACGGTTGGGGGTAAAAATTGTTGAACGCGACGGATATATCCATTGTGAAGCCGACCGTTTGATGGGCGCGGAAATTTTATTAGATTTTCCAAGCGTCGGTGCAACGGAGAATATTATGCTGGCGGCTGTTAAGGCGGAAGGGATAACGGTTATACGTAATGCCGCAAAAGAGCCGGAGATTGCCGATTTGCAGCATTTTCTCAACGGGATGGGTGCAAACGTGCAGGGTGCAGGGGGCGGTACAATCGTTATTCGAGGCGTTAAACGCTTACATGGCATTGATTATAGACCTATCGGGGATAGAATTGAGGCGGGTACATATCTCATTGCGGCGGCTTCTTGCGGCGGTGAATTGGAGGTAAATGGGGTTCCGGCGGAAAATATTGCCGCGCTTTTACATAAATTGCGTGAAAACGGTTGCAAAATACATACAAAAAATGTTAAAATAATATTATCAAGCGATGGACGATTAAAATCTGTCAATTTGGTGGAAACAACGCCGTTCCCTGGCTTTCCCACCGATTTGCAGGCACAATATTCCGCACTTTGCTGTACGGCAAGTGGATCTACGCTTATCGTGGAGAATTTATTTGAAACCCGTTACCGCTATGCGGCGGAGTTAAAACGAATGGGTGCAGACATAACCGTTCGAGGGAAAACGGCGTTTATTCGCGGTGTGGCGAGGCTGCACGGCGCAAGTGTGACGGCAAGTGATTTGCGCGGTGGCGCGGCGTTGGTGGTTGCGGCGCTTTCGGCGGAAGGGCAAAGCAGTGTGTTGGACCTTTCGCATATTGATCGCGGTTATGATGATTTTGAGGGGAAATTAAGAAAAATCGGGGCGAAAATCCGTCGGATACGGATTTGAAGGCTTTGATACGAAAGAGGATATAAAATGCATAAGAAATTGATTGTAATTTTATTAACGGTGCTGGTGTTTCTTTCGGCGGCGCTGGTGGGGGTCAGTTCGGTGTTCCGTATTGAGGACGTTTCGGTAACGGCGTCTGTGGTAACGGATGCGGCAAAAGAGGAAGCAGAGGAATTGCAGGCTCGTTTGCGCGTTGCGTATGATAAACAAATCAGCTTTTTTGCCGACGAATCGGAAGCGGAAGAAATTTTAGCGGATTTTCCCTATTTTAGAATGATTTCTTTCACGAAGTCCTATCCCGATAAAATTGTTATTGTTGTCAAAGAAGATGCGGAAGTATACGCGGTGCCTTGCGAGGGCGCAGAAGGGCAATATTATATCTTGGGCGCCGATGGTACAGTGCTTGGAATTCGCAACTCTTACGTCAATCGTTTAGACGGTGCGGAAAACGTATTGTTGAAAGGTTTGCAGGTAGCAGGTACGCGAGGAAGCAAACTTTCGGGGGACGATTGCTTTACCGTTATGCTTACCGTTTGCGACCAAATGTCAAAGATGCCTATCGAGCTTCGTCGTAACGTTGTTAGCGTAGAGGTATTTGCTCGCAGCCCGGAAACTATTTTTAAAGTTACGATGCGCGAAGGCGTAGTGATTTATATCGGCGGCCCTAAAGAGTTAACGGCGGAAAAAACGCAAGCGGCAATCAATCAATATTTGGCGTTGACGGACGCACAAAAATTGCAAGGACGTATCGCTGTTTCCGACAATGAAGGACAGTTGATTGTTGCATATTCCGATAAAGACGAATTTCAAGAATAATTTTAAGAAAAACGCGCAAAAAAATGCGCGTTTTTTGCTGTTTTTTTTCTTTTGGTTATTGACAATTCTCGGTAAATAGTGTATAATAACAAGTAAGGTCTATTATTTTATATTTAACGGTCACGGAGCAAAAGAAAAATGAAGAACGAAAGCGTTGCAATTTTAGACATAAGGTCGAAAGAAGTTACCTTTTTACTTGGTTCAAAAGGTGTAAACAGCACGTTTGCGTTCCGAGGAAGTCAAAGTGAAAGATACGAAGGCTATTTGGTGGAAGGGTTTATTGATGAGGATTCGTTCCGCCGCGCGGTTGCCTGCGCTATCACTTCGGTGCGCCAGCATTATAACGGCGTAATCGAAGAGGTGTACGTCGGTGTTCCTTCTCCCTTTGTTTCCGTTGCTACAAGTGGCCATACCTTATCGTTCCCGTCAAAGAGAAAAATCTCTACGGCGGACGTGGAAGCCTTGTATGAAAGCGGATTAAACGATTTATTGGCGCAAGGGCATTGCATTCGCCGCTCGCACATGTATTTTTCGCTTGGCGACAATCGTAAATATTTTTCTGAAAGCGATTTGTACGGCATGCCGACGACGATGTTGAAAGGCGGTCTTTGCTATTATTTCATTTCCGATTACTTCCACGATATGGTTACCAAACTGTTAAACGATTTGGGGATTGCTTCGGTTAAATTTATCCCTTCCACGTTAGCACAATCTATCTATTTATTGCCTGCTGGTAAACGTGAAGGGTATGCGTTTTTGTTGGATATTGGTTTCTTAACTACGTCAGTTTCCGTTGTGTACGGCAGCGGTATTGTTCACGAAGCATCGTTTGATTGCGGTGTTGGGCAAATTTTGGTTGCCTTAATGAATGAACTTGAAGTGGACTTCTTTGAGGCGGAGGAAATTCTCGCCGCGGCAAATATATCGGGTGGGATACTTCCCAAGGATATGGTTTGGTCGTTGGATAGCGATGATAGACAGTTTAGCGTTCAAAAAATCAACGACGTAATCAAGTATACCTTGGACGTTTTATGTGAAAACGTAGAACAGTTCTTTGGTAAATATTATAGAACGAAAACAACCACCAGTTTGATGGTGAACCCCATTGCCATTACAGGCGAAGGGATTGGCGAAATTAAAGGCGCTGCGGAACATATCTCCCGTAGACTTAATCGTTTGACGAAGATTGCCGCGCCCGATTTGCCTTATTATGATAAACCGGCGGCTTCATCGCGTATTGCTTTGCTTAATATGGCGGTGGGAGACGTCAACGTGAAACCGAGCTGGTTTAAAGGGCTCTTTAAGAAATTCGGAGGAAAAAAGAAATGATGAACGGTTATGGGGATAACGGAAGATACGGCGGCTATGGTGATTCGCCCGTTGCTATGCAAGAAATTAACGGCAATAATCTTTCGGGGATTGCAAAAATCAAAGTAATCGGTGTTGGCGGCGCAGGTAATAACGCCGTAAATAGATTGATTGAATCCGGATTAAAGAGCGCAGAATATTACGTAGTAAATACGGATAACCAAGCGCTTGCGCGTTCAAAGACGAGCAACCGTATTCAAATCGGCGTTAAATTGACCAAGGGTTTGGGTGCAGGTGCAGATCCTAACGTTGGGCGCGCAGCTGCGGAAGAAAATCAAGAAGAAATCAAACAAGCGTTGAAGAATACCGATTTGCTTTTCATTACGGCAGGTATGGGCGGTGGTACGGGTACCGGCGCCGCGCCTGTTATTGCAAGAATTGCAAAAGAAATGAAAATTTTGACGGTTGCCGTTGTAACTTTGCCTTTCAATTTTGAAGCAAAACGCAGAATGGACAACGCTTTAAGCGGCGTGGAAGAATTGCGGAAATCGGTAGATTCGCTCATTACCATTCCCAACGATAAAATCCGTCAAGTTGTACCCAAGGAAACCTCGTTTGCCGAGGCTTTGAAGGTTGCGGACGAGGTGCTTCGTCAAGGCATTAGAGGTATTGCGGAGCTTATCGTGAAGCCCTCACTTATTAATTTGGACTTTGCGGACGTAAGAACGACGTTGAAAGGTCGTGGCCTTGCACACATGGGTATCGGTGTTGCAAAAGGAGAAAAGAGAATTTTTGACGCGGTGCGTTGTGCTGTGTGCAGCCCTTTGCTTAATACGACTATCGAGGGCGCAAGTTCGGTTATTTTGAACGTTATCGGCGGCAAAGATCTTTCGTTGGAAGAAGTGGTTGCGGCGGCAGATCTCGTAAAAGGCGTTATTGATTATTCGGCAAACGTTATTTTCGGGGCTTGTATTGACGAAAATATGTCGGACGAAGTGGAAATTGTTATTATCGCTACGGGCTTTACAGGGGCGCAAAACGGCGTTGGCTTTGAAGCGCAAAACGCGGCGATGCGTCAAGCGTCCGTCCTCGCTAAAAAAATTGATTATGCGTACAATGCAAGAAACAGCAACTCTGCGCAAAACGATCCTTACGGATACCCTCAATCGAGTTATCCTAACCAACCTATGCAAGCGATGCCTTACGTAAACAATGCGCAAGGTTATCCTGCCTATGGACAGGGTTCGCAAATGGCACAAAATCCTGCATATCGTCAAAATATCAACGGGGCATTCGAACCCGAAGATCCAATCCCCGATGAAAACGGGACGGAAGATAGAAAGCATCGCCCGAGATTTGTCGATTTCTTCATGAGAAAAAACTCGGATAAAAACGACGATTGATAGTATTTATAATATATAGAAAAGACTTCGCTTTTTGCGAGGTCTTTTTTTGCGCAGGAGAAAGGGCGCTCATCAATGATGAACGCCCTTTCGA
>JAZOVQ010000069.1:0-17131 GCA_045658805.1 Candidatus Scatosoma sp. | reverse complement strand
AAGTTTTTCAACGTCCATATGAGGGCGAGGAATTACGTGCGTTGCGATTACTTCGCCAAGTGCCGTAGCTGCTGCGGTACCAGCTTCAACTGCTGCTTTAACTGCGCCTACGTCACCACGAACCATAACGCTTACCAAACCGCTACCGATCTTTTCGCTGCCGATAAGTACAACGTTTGCTGCCTTTACCATTGCATCTGCTGCTTCGATTGCTGCTACAAGACCTCTCGTTTCTACCATGCCTAATGCTTCCATCATAATTTTAATTCTCCTTGAAAATTTATTTTTATTTTTTTATCTTAATTTATCTTTGCCGAGGGCGCTCAAATGGGCAAACCATTCAATATCCTCGCTTTGTCTTGCAATTACCTTATGGGTAATGTACAATTCACGTTTTTCAGCTTCCGCTTTGCCAGCCGCAACCGCTGCTTCCACAGCCGCCGCATCGCCTTCCACTTTGATCGCCATAACCAAGGGAACCTTTGCCGAATCCCCTGCCGCAGGTTTATTTTTGTCAATTGCTACCACTTTTACGTTTGCAGCTTTTGCCATTGCATCTGCCACTACAATCGAGGTTGCAAAGCCGAATACTTCTATCATACCAAGTGCCATTGTTTTTCTCCTTTTAGAGTGCGATCAAGGTTGTCGTTCAAGCCGACGCAGTACGTCTTACTTGTTAACGAAACAAATCTTGATACCCTTTTGAGAAACGTTCACTTCCATTGCTTCGTTCAATTGATCAAGCGGGAATTCGTGCGTGATCAAATCCTTAATGGGAATGTTCATTTCTCTTGCTTGACGAAGGAACGCCATCGTGGTAGGATAATCGTCAGCCGAATAGTCCCAAGAACCAACGAGGTTGATTTCCTTGTTACACATAGCAAAGTGAGGATTTACGTTATATTCGCCGTTGTTTACGAAGAAGCCCATTTCACACAAGCCGCCGCCGCGACGGATATATTCGTAAATGTCTTTCGCTGCCGCAGGAGCACCCGTGCATTGGAATGCAAAATCTGCGCCAACACCGTTTGCCGCCTTTTTAACGATTGCAACTCTGTCCTTCAATTCGGGAACGTCTTTAAAGTTGATAACCGTCTTTGCGCCAAGCTTTTTCGCCATTTCCAAACGCATAGGCGTACCGTCGATTGCAATGATATGGTTGATACCTGCAGCGCGCAATACGCTAATCATAACCAAACCAACGGGGCCAAGGCCTTGAATCAATACTTTCGTATTGAAGTTCATAAGACCAGTGGTGCAAGCTCTCTTCAAAGCGTGTACGCATACGCATGCAAGCTCAAGGAGCATTCTTTCCTTCAAATCGAGGTCGTTTACTACGAAATACGTAGAACCTTTACCACGGATAAGAAGGTATTCAGCAAACCAACCCGTGAAAGGGTTTGCATCGCTGTGAGGAATCAACCCGAACACGCCTTGCTTGTCGCAAAGGTTGGTGTTTGCAGGTTGGTTACGGCAAATGTAGCAATCGCCGCAGCTAATAACGCTGGTAACGAGCTTGTCGCCCACTTTAATGGGGTTGCCTGCCGTATCCTTTTTAATATTTTTACCGAGATATACGATCTCGCCCGTGCCTTCGTGACCGAGGGTTACGGGAATAATCCCAAAGGGATCCACTTTCCATTCATGTACGTCCGTACCACAAACGCCGCAGCCTTCAACCTTAACGAGGATATCGTCGTCCTGCAAAGCGGGAAGAGGATATTCCTTCACTTCAATTTTCTTCTGCGCGGTAAGCATAGCTACCTTTGCGGTTTTGGGGATTTTACCCGAACAGGAGGAAGGTTTAGCGCCCCCCATTTCCCCAAGGATTTTACGGACAATGCTTTCTACTTGAGAAGATGTAATATCCATAATTGTTCTCCTTTAAATAATTCTGAATGCGTCAGAAAGCACGCATCTTCTATATCTCGTAAAGCTCTTTGCGCTGGTCAAGCCTTCGCCCGTAGGGCCTGCGATCGTGAAGGTCGTGTGGCCTTCGCCGCCGAAACCGATACCTGCATACGAGGGCGCATTCTTAACGAAAATAGTCGTTTCAACTGCGCGCGCGAAACGCGTGAGGTGATCGATATTTTTCGAATGCATGTGCGCGGTGTGACGGTTGCCGTGTTCAGCTTTTACCGCCAAATCGATTGCTTCATCGATATTCTTTACGCGTACGATAGGCAAAATGGGCATCATCAATTCGTGTTGAACGAAGGGATGGTCAAAGCCCGTTTCGCAAATGATACAACGGATTTCAGGACCGACTTTTACGCCGATTTTGCTAAGCAATACCGCCGCGTCACGGCCTACGCAATCACGGCTGACCGTTTTCTTAACGATACCCGTCTTGGGATTTTTAACGTCCACAAGCACGATGTTTGCCAATTTATTTGCCTGTTCCGCATTGATTTTGTACGCGCCGTTTGCGATCATGGAAGCCATTAATTCGTCAGCGATATTGCTAAACGCGAACACTTCCTTTTCCGCAATACAAGGCAAGTTGTTATCAAACGAACAGCCGTCGATAATGTCCTTACCTGCTTTTCTAACGTCGGCGGTGTCGTCTACGATAACGGGAGGGTTACCTGCGCCTGCGCCGATTGCCTTTTTACCGCTGGAAAGCACGCTTCTTACAACGCCAGGACCACCCGTACATACGAGAAGACGAATGGCAGGATGCTTGTACATCGTTTGCGCCGTATCCAACGTGGGTTTTACCACCGAAGCAACAAGCACTTTAGGGCCGCCTGCTGCCGCACTTGCGCGGTTGATAAGGTCTACTGCATAGTTAGAGGTTGCAATTGCATTGGGGTGCGGGTTAAATACTACGCCGTTCCCTGCCGCAATCATACCGATACTGTTACAAATAACCGTTTCGGAAGGGTTGGTGCTAGGCGTGATACTGCCCACAACGCCGAAAGGCGCCATTTCCGTGAGCGTCAAGCCATAGTCACCCGTTTTTACCTGTGCAACGACGTCCGCCGTGCCAGGCGTTTTATCTGCAACGAGAATGTGTTTCGCAGTTTTATGCGCTACACGTCCCATTTTGGTTTCCGCAACGCCGAGCTCTGCCATAATGGAAGCTTCTTTGCGGCAAAGGTCGCGGATAATTGCGATCACTTTTTCGCGTTCTTCCAAGGACATTGCGCGAACGGCTTTATAGCCTGCGGTTGCCGCGTCGATCGCATCGTTCATATCCGCGTAAACGCCGATAAGCTTACGACCGTTATACTGCGTTGCATCCCAACGGTTATTCACAACAGGAGTTCCGCCATTGAGGTTTTTGATAACAGCGTTAATCACTTCCTCAATTTGGGCTTCAGTCCAATTGATAGCCATAATTTTTTCTCCTTACTTCATGTCGGTTTTATCTCACCACCGAAAAGATTTTTCCTTGCAATTTCGTATCTATCCGTTAAACGAACGGTATCGAGATAGCGTTTCCGCCCAACAACCAACTTTGTATCGTTGAAATACAAGGTCAAGCGGAACGCTTGCGTAACCTGCGGTTGCTTTTTAGGAGTCCACAAATTCTTATGGGCTCTCGCCCATTTGATGGCTTCGCCGTAATAGCGCAAGCAAAGCTTGCTTATCTTGGGTCCGTTACCGCCTTACGGCGGCGATTGCCATCGAGGCTTTAAGGCTCTGCCTTAAAAATCCGTAAGGGACAATGCCCCTTACCCCCTTATTGTTCAACGAACTGTATCGAGATAGCATTACCGCCCAATTACCAACCAACTCGTTTGAAAAGCATGGTCAAGCGGAACGCTTGCGCCCTTATACGTTTTTACTTACCGAGAGCTGCGAGTACTTTCTTGGTGATAGCTTCAACCAATTCAGCATTGTTGCAAGCGCAGGGTTCTTCTTCGTATTCGATACCAGGGTGACGGCCGGGAAGGTTCATCTTCTTTCTCAAATCCATCAACTTAGCAAGCTGGTCACGAGAAATTTCGTGTACTGCGCCAAGGTCCATTGCGTGCTTGCAAATAACTGCGTTGAATTCAACTTCTTCCATTACGAAGAATGCTTTCGTAAGGTTGCAACCAACCGTCAAAGCACCGTGGTTACGAAGCAAGAACGCGTCATGGTCTTGAAGATAAGGATCAAGCGAATCGGGAATTTCCATCGTGGAGGGAGTACCGTAATCGCAGGTAGGTACAGCACCGATCGTCAAAACTGCTTCGGGAAGTACGTATTGGTCAAGGTCGATATCAGCAACCGTGAACGCCGTAGCAACGGGAGGGTGTGCGTGCACAACCGCGTTAACGTCAGGACGTTCTCTGTACACTCTCATGTGCATTTTGATTTCGGACGAGGGGTTAAGCTTACCTTCAAGTTTCTTACCGTCTCTGTCAACTTTAATAATCATGTCAGGCGTCAAGGAAGCCTTGGATACGCCCGTAGGGGTGCAGTAATATTCGTTGTCGCTAATTTTTACGGAAATGTTACCGTCGTTTGCTGCAACGAAACCTTTCTGCCAGAGTTTAAGACCAACTTCACAAATTTCCTTCTTAATTTCAAATGGAGATTTCATAATAATTCCTTTCCTTTATATAATATTTTTTTATTTTGTCAAATTTTGAGTGTCGAGCGCAATCATATATTCCTCATTGGTAGGAATAACAAAAGTCTTTACCTTTGCGCCCTTTGCGCTGATGTCCGCAAATTCGCCGCGGGCACAGCTTTGGTTAAATGCTTCGTCAATTTCAATGCCGAGGAAGGACATGTTCTTACATACGTCCTCACGGATTTGTCTGTCGTTTTCGCCGATGCCCGCCGTGAATACCAATGCATCCACTCCGTTCATCTCCGCTATGTACGAGCCAACAATCTTTTTAATGTTATGCACAAGAATCTTCAACGCAAGCTTCGCGCGGTAATTACCCTTGTTCGCTTCCGTACAAATATCTCTGCAATCGCTGGATACACCCGATACGCCAAGCAAACCCGATTCCTTATTGAGAATCTTGTCCACTTCATCCGCCGTAACCCCTTCCGCTTTTTGGATATAGGTTACTACCGTGGGATCAATCGCACCGCTTCTCGTACCCATAGGTACGCCGTCCTGCGGCGTGAAGCCCATCGAGGTGTCCACTGCTTTGCCGTTCACCGTAGCCGTAATGGAAGATCCGTTGCCAAGGTGACAGGTAATAATTTTCGCATCCTTTTTACCGAGGATTTCCGCCGCCTGCGCCGCAACGTATCTGTGCGACGTACCGTGGAAACCGTAACGGCGGATTTTGTGCTTTTCATACAATTCGTAGGGAATGGGATAGATATATGCATAATCTTCCATATCCGAATAATACGAAGTGTCGAAAACACCGACGTGGTTTACCGAAGGCATCACTTCTTTACAAGCCTTGAAACCGCTAATTGCAGGAGGCCCGTGCAAGGGGTTAAGCCCTACGATGCTTTCAAGATACGCCATTTCTTCAGGACCGAGAATTGCGGATGCACGAAGCTTTTCGCCGCCATGCGCAAATCTATGTCCAACAGCCGAAATTTCCTCTACGCTTTCAATTACGCCCTTGTCCTTATCCGTAAGCAAGGCAAGCACGCATTCGATCGCTGCTTTATGGTCGGGGAAATCGGCATTCGCCTTATAATCGGCTGCATCGGGACGCTTATGCGTTACGATACCGTCAATTCCGATTCTTTCGCAAAGCCCTTTTGCAAGTACTTCGTTCGAGGTCATATCGAACAATTGATACTTCAACGAAGAGCTGCCTGCGTTTACAACGAGAATCTTCATTTTTTTCTCCTTATATTTATATAATGTATTTAGAGTTAGTTTCTAGCCGCGATAACTTCCGCTTCGAATTTTTCTACTTCGTCCCACCAATCTTCTTTCAAGCCTTGACGACGGAGATATTCATCCCAAACGTCGCAGAAAGGAAGGAATTTCACTCTTTCGTGCATATAAAGCACCTTCGTGAAGTTGCCTTCGTCCTGCAATTTCTTCATAGCCGCATAGGGTTGAAGCAATGCGTTCATAAGCGCTTTTTGCATCGAACGTACACCCGTTACCCAAGCGCACAAACGGTTGATGCTTGCATCGAAATAGTCAAGCGCAACGATAACCTTTTCGTCCGCGTCGTTGCGGATAATTTCTTTCGAAAGCTCCTTCAATTCATCGTCCACTACAATTACGTGGTCGCTATCCCATCTTACGGGACGGGATACGTGCAATTGCACTTTGTCATAGAAAGCAAGCATTGCAGGGATTTTATCCGAAACCACTTCAGTAGGATGATAATGGCCCGTATCAAGCAAGCAGCAAATGCCGCGCGTTGCCGCATAGTTTTGATAGAATTCGTTGCTGCCTACCGTGTAGCTTTCTACGCCGATACCAAACACTTTGCTTTCAACTGCAGGGATAACCCATTCCTTATCATAGCCTTCCAACACTTCGTCCAAGGACTTCTTCAAGCGAAGACGAGGACCAAGTCTGTCCGCGGGGATATCCTTCGTTCCGTCGGGAACCCAAAGGTTGATGCAGCAAGGGCTGCCCATTGCTTTACCAATTTCAGCCGCAATCTTCATACAAGCTTTACCGTGTGCTACCCAGAATTTTCTTACGTCTTCATCGGGGGAGGACAAGGACAAGCCGTCTTTCATCATAGGATGAGAGAACCACGTGGGGTTGAAGTCAACGCCTTCCAAGCCGTTTTCTTTTGCCCATTTAACCCAGGGTTCAAAATGTTTATATTCGTATGCGTCACGATCAACCTTGCCTTTATCTTCGCCAAGAATCGCATAGCATGCGTGTACGTTTACACGTTTTTTACCAGGCATCAATTTGAATGCTCTCGTAAGGTCGGCAAACAATTCTTCAGGGGTTCTTGCTCTACCAGGATAGTTACCCGTCGTTTGAATACCGCCCGTAAGCGAATCGCTTCCGTCGAAACCGATAACGTCGTCCCCTTGCCAACAATGTACGCTTACCGAAAGCTTTGCAAGGCGTTCCATTGCAGCTTCGGTATCTACGCCATATTCCGCATAAATCTTTTTCGCTTCTTCGTATCTAGACATAATCGTCTCCTTATATATTTAATATTTTTTTATTTTTCAACTTGTTCTTTAAAAAGCTTCAACCATTCGTTCGCGATCAATTTCGCGCCGTCTTCAGCAGGGTGTACGCCGTCCGCAAGGTATTGCGCTTCTTTGCCCGCCGCCGCTTCGGAAAGCTTTGCTTGCAAGGGCAGGAAATATAACCCGTATTCTTCGGCGAGCTTCTTTACCACCGCCGCATAGTTATATACGTCCAAGAACCCTTCCCATTTTTCTTCCGTTGCCGCGCCCTTCAATACAAAGGGTTCGCACAAAATAATTTTCACGTTAGGAAGTTTTGCTTTCGTGTCCTCAATCATCATGCGGTACACTTTTTCAAAACGATCAATTTCTACGCCGTTTGCTCCAGCGACTTCGTGCCATACGTCGTTTACGCCAATCAAAATACTCAAAACGTCGGGCTGTAAATTCCAGCAGTCCACTTTGATACGCGCATACAAATCAACAACGCGGTGACCGCTGATACCGCGGTTAACCAATTGTTCGTCGGAGTAACCGTCTTGCTTCAATGCGTTTACAGCGTGTCTTACGTAACCCGTACCGTAACTTTCTTCACCGAACGGTACGCTATAATTTCTGCCGGCGTCCGTAATAGAATCTCCGTAAAACAAAATTCTCATAATTACTTCTCCTCTTCTATTAAAGCTCCGCAATGTCAAAGGAAGCTTTCACGATACGTCTACCTTCCGCAACGTCCTTAATATCGCCGCCGCCTACCATCTGCATCATCAAGTTACCGATTGCCGTGCCTTCCGTAGGCCCCGTAATAATCTTCTTGCCCGTGTATGCCATCGTCAATTCATTCAACAGCATATTTTTACTGCCGCCGCCGATAATGTTCAAGGTTTCATATTTTTCACCCGTCACTTCTTCAAGCGCTTTCAAGGACAAATCGTAATATTTTGCAAGGTTGTTATAGATAACGTACGCCATTTCGCCAACGGGCAATTCCTTACCCACCGCCGCGTTGATTTCCGCCGTCATGTTTTTAGGCGCCAAGAATCTTTGGTCGTTTACGTTAATTTCATAATCAACAGGGTTTGCTCTCGCCATATCCGCAAGTTCTGCAAAGCTGTACTTATCGTCCAATTCGTGACGAACTTGCTGAATCATCCAAAGCCCCATGATATTGATTTGCAAACGGTATTGGTTTTGTACGCTGCCTTCGTTGGAATAACCTGCGTCAAGCGCTTCTTTCGAAGTGTGCGCGTCGTTTTGTTCCACGCCGAGCAACGACCAAGTACCGCTGGAAATGTAAGGCGTCTGCGCTTCGAGGGGTGCAGCCAACACCGCGCTTGCCGTATCGTGCGTTGCAGGCAAAATTACCTTTGCCTTATAACCGACGATTGCCGCAATTTCATCCGAGAAATCACCAACTACCGTACCAGGCTGCGCCAATTCGCCAAACAATTCCTTTTTATAGCCGAGCTTTTCAATAATTTCTTCATCCCAAGTATGCGTCTTGGTGTTTACCATACCCGTCGTCGTAGCGTTGCAATATTCTTGCTTCTTCACGCCCGTCAAACGGAAATGGAAATAATCGGGAAGCATCAACATGGATTTTGCTTTTGCCATACGTCCGGTGTTTTTATCGTCCAACAATTGATAAACCGTGTTGAAGGATGCAAAAGCGATACCCGTCTTTTCGAAAAGCTTTTCAAAAGGCAATGCTTCGTGCACTGCAGGAATAGTCGATTCCGTTCTTGCGTCACGGTAACAATACGTCCCGCCGATTGCTTGATCGTTTTCGTCTAACAATGCATAATCGACACCCCACGTATCAATGCCCACCGAATAAGGAATTTTCCCAAGTTCTTTCGCTTTCTTCAAACCGTTAAGAATTTCGGTAAACAATCTTTCATGCGTCCACATCAAATGTTCTTTGCCGTCGAACGCCGTCAACATTTCGGGGCCGTTTTGGAAACGGTAAATTTCTTCCGTGATCATTTTGCCATTTTCAAAATGCGCAACAATGTGACGTCCCGACGATGCCCCAATATCAATTGCAAGATAATATCTCATGTTTTTCTCCTTACGTTTAGGGTTGCGGTTTTTCCCTCTTTCCTATGGAAAGCCCAACCGCTTTTTGCGCGTTTGAAAGTGAAATGCGCATTTGCCCCCTTTTTCACGCTATACATTATAACATAAAAAAAAATTCTTGTCTATATATGTTCGAAATATTGACAAAAAAACATTTTTATGATATGATATAAGCACAAATGAGCAAAAACGCGCAAAAAACGCGCAATTTTTGCCACAATTTTTAGGAGAAAACGGCTTTATGGCATTATCCGAACGTCAAAACGACATTTTACGTATTTTAAAAGAGCAAAAATCGGTGGGCGTAACGGCGCTCGCGAAGGAGTTATACGTCAGCGAAGCGACCATTCGGCGCGACCTTACGGAAATGAAAAGCATGGGCTTGGTGGAACGCAGTCACGGCGGTGCATTGTTGCCTGAAAACGCCGAAGAAGTGTCCATCTTTTTCCGAATGGAAAAAAACGCCAACGAAAAGGAACGCGCGGCAACGAAAGCCATTTTGCATTTGCCCCCTTTCAAATCGGTTTTTATCGACAGTTCGTCCACGGCGCTTGCGCTTGCGGAGCGTATTGATTTGAATTTTAAAACGGTAGTAACCAACAGTTTGCCTACGGCGTTGCAGTTATCCAAAAAGCCGAACATTAACCTTATTTTGCTTGGCGGCGCGGTGCAATTTAACACCAATTCGGCAACGGGAAGCTGGACGGCAAGACAGCTTAGCGATTTTTCGTTTGATTTAATGATTTCCTCTTGCGCGGCGGTATTAAACGGCGCGGCGTACGAGCGTTCGTTGGACCAAAAGGAAATTAAACGCGTAGCGTTTGGTCAATGCCAAAAGCGCATTTTATTGATTGACCATACCAAATTTACCGCCCACGGCACCTATCGTTTAACCGACTTATCCTCGTATGATTTGGTTATTACGGACAAGCAACCGCCCGAAGACTTGTTAAACAAAAACATCCCGTTTATTTATTAAAGTTTTTTTCGCGGAACGCTTGCATTCTTGCGTTTTATGTACTATAATAGTAGCAATGAGGTAACGATTTATGATACAAGATTTACATGCGCACACCTATTATTCGTTTTGTTCGCAGGACAAGCCTGAAAAGGTAATAGAAAACGCCATTGCCAACGGAATTCAACAGCTTGGGATATGCGACCACAACTACGGTGTGGGTTGCGCCCGTATAGATTTTTGTTGGGACAAAGGCGCGAGATTGGACGCGGATTACGGCAAGACCTTGATGCGTTATTACGACCATATCAACCTTTTAAAGGAAAAATATCGTAACAAAATAAAACTGCTTTCGGGGATAGAAATTTGCACGCTGGTAGGCAAGGACAGTTATGCCCTTCCACATACGGCGGACGTATCCTTTTTCGATTTTTGTTTGGTAGAAAATTTAACGGATCCCAGTTCTATCACGAACGGTGACATATTCTCGTTTGCGAAGCGTTGCGGCTGCCCTACGGGCGTTGCGCACACCGACCTTTTCGCGCATATCAAGGCGCTTGGGGAGAACCCACACCGCTATTTCAAGCGTATGGCGGAACAGGGTATTTTCTGGGAAATGAACGTCAATTACGACAGCCTGCATGCGTTTAAAACGCACGATTACGTTACCGAATTTTTCAAAAACAAGGAACAGCAAGACATTGTAAGACAATCGGGCGTACGTTTATCGGTTGGCTTCGACGGGCATATTGTTGGCGAATATAAAGCGGCAAAAGTAAAAACCGCCTGCCAATTGATTAAAAACATGGGCATTCACCTTGTGTTTGAGGGCAAATAAGATACAAAGCAAAATCAACGCCTCCGACGGCTTCGTCGGAGGCGTTTCCTCATTTCTTTCCATTTTGCTTAAAAATAATATCTATACCAATAATAATCGTAATACGTCGACGTGAAATAGGTCACGTTTTTTTCCGAATCTCCCACGTCGCACTTCGTACCGCCCGTACGATTTGTCCAGCTGTCATAATCATTTGTCACGTACCAAGTGTACGCATTTTCAAAAACAATGCTCGTCAAATTATCGCAACCTACAAAGCATTCCCTGCCGATTAACACAACGTCACTAGGGATAACGATTTCCGTCAAATTTTTACAATTTTTAAACGCTTCGTGCCCAATCGCCAAAGTGCTATCGGGAATGGTGATACTTGTCAAGCTAGAGCAATATTTGAACGCACCTTCACCAATCGAAGTTACACCGTCAGGGATAACCACGCTCGTTAAGCTTTTACACCCCTCAAACATACCCAGCGTAATTGCCTCTAATCCTTCGGGAAGTACAACGTCTGTCAAACTAACACAATTTTTGAATGTATAATATTCCATAGTCAGTACGCTGTCGGGAAGCACAACGCTTGTCAACTTATCGCAATCAGAGAACAGGTACCCGCCAAGCGAAATTACGCTATCGGGGACAACCACGCTCGTCAAGCTATCGCAATTATGGAACGCACAATCGCCAATCGAGGTTACACTGTCGGGAATTTCCACACTCGTTAAGCTATCGCAATAAGCGAACGCATCATCACCAATCGTGGTTACATTGTCGCCAATTACCACGCTCGTCAAGCTTTGACACCAAGAGAACGCAGAACCACCAATCGTGGTTACACTATCAGGAATTTCCACACTCGTTAAGCTATCGCAATAAGCGAACGCATAAGCTTTAATTTCCGTTACCGTATCGGGGATTTCAAGCTCTTCTACAAGCTCCCCATTTAAATATAAATTCTTTGCATAGCGCAAAGGGTTCGCACCATACTCCCCAAACGAAATATTACACCACGCCTCCACGTCCGTGATATGCACTTCCGTCAAGCTAGAGCAATTCTGGAACGCATAAAAACCAATCGTAGTTACGCCGTCGCCGATTACCACGCTTGTCAAGCTATCGCAAAAAGAGAACGCATCTTCACCAATCGTCGTTACGCTGTCGGGAAAAACCACGCTCGTTAAACTACTGCAATTAAAGAACGCCCACCCACCAATCGTCGTTACACTGTCAGAAATAACCACGCTTGTCAAGCTATCGCAATCTCGGAACGCATTTTTACCAATCGTCGTTACGCTGTCGGGGATTTCCACGCTCGTCAAGCTAGAGCAATTCCGGAACGCATAATCACCAATCGAAGTTACGCTATCACCGATTTCCACGCTTGTCAAGCTTCTGCAAGAAGAGAACGCATAATCACGAATCGTCGTTACACTGTCAGGAATAACCACGCTCGTTAAGCTATCGCAATTACGGAACGCAGAAGAACCAATCGTCGTTACGCTGTCGGGAATAACCGCGCTCGTCAAGCTACTGCATCCTGAGAACGCAGAAGAACCAATCGAAGTTACGCTGTCGGGAATAACCACGCTCGTCAAGCTACTGCATTCATCAAACGCCCAAGAATCAATCGAGGTTACGCTGTCGGGAATAACCACGCTCGTCAAACTACTGCAGCTAGAGAACGCCCGATAACCAATCGTGGTTACGGGCAAGCCTTTATGCGTTGAGGGAATAACAATATCGGTAACCTCCCCCGTCATTCCTATTACCTTATACGAATTATTATTCAACCCAAGCTTTACGCCATTGACAATTTCGGTCGACGTACCATTTAGCGCCGAAAAATCGCACGAGGAAAACCCAAACGCCGCGCCCACACACATACACGCCAATGCACCTAGAAACAGTTTTTTCATAACCGTTCCCCCTTTTTTCCTATCAATACTGCCATTATAACACCTGTTCCCCGCCTTGTCAATGCTTTTAAAATTTTTTCCGCCGCTCCGCGCGCTAAAAAATTCCCTTACGGAAATATCAAAAATATCAAAAATCTATCATCATTTATTTTACTTTTTTGTCAAAATGTTTTATAATAAAAAACGTAGCCTAACGTACAGGGTATGCTTGGACTGCCCCCAAAAAAAACATTTTTTAAAGAGGTATACCAATGAAAAAAATCAAAACGTTTCTCTTGTCCCTCTTTGCGCTTGCTTGCGTCGGCGGTATGTCGGCTTGCGATTTGAACGCATTGCTCAACCCCTCCACCAGCGAAAGCGAAGTGCAAAGCTCCGTAGAAGAATCCGTTAGCGAAAACAATCCCTCGGACGAAAGCGATCCCGAAGAAGAAAGCGATTCCGACGAAGACGACACTGCATCGACCAGCTCCGAACTTGAGAGCAACGAAGAAGATTCCGATCCCGATAGCTCGGAAGTGGAAGAAACGCCCGACTACACCGTAGACGATCCCGCAACGGTTCTTCCCTTGGCATACGCTTTGGAATCCAACGCTGTATTGGAAGGCACCTACGTTTTGCGCGGTCAAATTGTTAGCAAGGGCGCATACAACGAAAGCTATGGCGATATCAACCTCACCATCGTTATCGAAGGCTTTGAAGATTATCCTATGTATTGCTACGCTTTGAAGGGCGAAGAAGTGAAAAATCTTGGTCTTGGCGACATCATCGTCGTTGAAGGTACCATTAAAAATTATAAAGGCACGATTGAATTTGACAAGCCCGTCCTTCTCGATTGGGAAGAAGGTCAGCTTGCTCCTTCCATCGACGTTACCCCCTCCGCTGGTACGGGTATTGCAGAAGGCTACGACGTAATCACTATCGAACAAGCGCTTGCTATCGCGGCGGTTACCAGCGACGTAACGGAAGAAAGATATTATATCCACGCAAACGTTGCCACAGTTTCCAACGCACAATTTGGTGAAATGACCATTGCCGACGACACGGGTTCTATGTACGTTTACGGTACTTACAGCGAAGACGGTTCCCTTCGTTTCTCGGAAATCGAAAACAGACCTACGAAAGGCGACGAAGTTCTCCTCTACTGTACGCTTAAAAATTTCAACGGCAGTTTGGAAATTAACAACGCACGCTTGATCGCTTATAAGGACGTTGAAATTGACCAAAGCAACTACGTAGAAATGGAAATTGACCAAGTTCGTTCGGCTGAAGCTGGCGCATTGGTTAAAGTAAGCGGTATCGTTGCAAAAATCACCTACGCTTCGGGCATGGTTCCCAACGGCGTATACATTGTAGACGCAACCAACTCCATTTACGTATTCGACAGAGATCTTGCTGCCAGCGTAGAAGTTGGTAACGATATTACCATTCTCGGTGAAAAGACCTGGTGGATTCTTGAAGACGAAAAAGCAAACGCTGAAAAATTCGGCTACAAGGGCTGCAACCAGCTTGACAACGCTTACCTCGTTGAAAACCGCGGCGGCGAATGGGACTTCGAGTTCGAATGGATCGAAGGCAGAACGGTTAAACAAATTATGGAAACCCCCGTTACCGAAGACATCACCACGACGATCTTTATCGTAAACGCTTTAATCAAAAAATCGGAAGGCACTGGCTTTATCAATTATTACATTGACGATTTGGACGGCGTTACGGGCAGCTACGTTTACACCCAATGCAACGGCTCCGACCTTGCTTGGCTCGAAGAATTTGACGGCAAAATTTGCACCGTTTACCTTTCCGTTATCAATGCAAAGAGCACCGCTTCTGCTTGCAACTGGCGTTTCGTTCCCCTTAAAGTGGTAGACAACGGTTACGAATTCAACGTAGAAGAAGCACCTCAATTTGCTATCACCTATCACGCAGCAGACCAATTTGAAGCTTCGTACAACGCTGATCCCGAATTGTCGCTTATCACTTCCGTTTCCTCCGAACTCCTCGGCTTTGAAAACGTTGCAATCAGCTACGCTTCCAATGACGAATCCGTTATCTATTTCGAAGAAACGACGGACGGCGTAATTATGCACTGCGGCGACGCATACGGCACGGCTACCGTTACCATTACCGCAACCTATGGCAACTTTACGGCTACGTATGACCTTGAAGTAACGCACGCTGTTCCCCTTGACATCGATTATCTTACCGTTGCGGAAGCAATTGCGGCTGACATTGACACGACCGTTGTTGTAAAAGGTATCGTTGGTCCTTCCGTTGTAAACAAAGCAGGTTTCTACCTCTTCAGTGAAGACGGCGACGTAATTTCCGTATTGTTGGCTACCTCGGACGATTTCGCTTCCATTTCTATCGGTAATGAAATTATTATCACGGGTATGCGCGAACGTTACGTAAGAGACGACAGCGCAGCATACGCTGGTCAAACCTGTATCGTTGACGCTACGATCTTGGTAAACAATCAAGGCAACTATGCATACAACGATGCGAAGTTCGTTGAGCTTACCACCGCTGAATTCTATGCGTTGGACGCAGCTGTGGACTATTCCACGACCGTCTTCGTTGTTGAAGGTGAAATCTCCTTCCCTTCGGGCAACGGCGCAATTTCCATTAAGGGTGCGGACGGCTCCTCTATTTCCTTGTATCACAACGGCGTAGGTCAATATAGCTGGTTGTCCGAATACACCGGCACCGTAACGCTTGAAATTGCCGCTTGTAACTGGAACAACAAAACCTATTGGAGAGGTTGCGTTATCGCAGTTCGTTTGGCTGACGGCAGCAAAGTTATCAACACGTTGAACTTCAACTAAGCGTTTATAAGTTTAAAAAACCAACGCCTCCGACGTTTTCGTCGGGGGCGTTTTTTTACATATTTAACAATAAGGGGTTAAGGGCAAGCGTTCCGCTTGACCATGTATTTAAAACGAGTAGGTTGGTAATTGAGTGGTAACGCTATCCCGATACTGTTCGTTGAACAATATGGGGTTAAGGGACATTGTCCCTTACGGAGTGCAGAGGCGGAGCCTCGCCTAGGTATGGGCGAGAGCCCATAAGAGATTTCGGACACATAGCAAGCAACCATAGGTTGCGCTATTTATGCCCTAGGCATTCTACGCCGATAGGCGAAAATGGACTTCGAAAAACCTTCCTTGGTTGCAGTTTTTACAATGGCGACAGCTCCCTTTACACAAAGAAGCCAACACTCGCACGGAAAGCCACGCAAAAAGGAGAGCCGAAGCCCTCCCTTTTCGTTTGTTTTAAATTGTTACCAAATAACAACTTCGCCGTTGGTATCATAATGCCAATAGTTTCCACCGTCAGTCGGCACGTCCGCCTCATTTTCGATATAGTAATAACGAGTTGCGTTGGTTAAAGAACTATTATCATAAGAACTAATCGAAATTTGCGACCAATCGCTTGCCGCACCTTTATAATACACGCTCGTCAATCTTCTGTAAGAATAGAACGCATAAGAACCAATCGTGGTTACACTGTCGCCGATTACCACGCTCGTCAAACTAGAGCAATAATAGAACGCAGAGCCACCAATACTAGTTACACTGTCGCCGATTACCACGCTCGTCAAGCTAGAGCAATTTTTGAACGCAGAATCACCAATCGAAGTTACACTGTCGCCGATTACCACGCTCGTCAAGCTATCGCAATACTTGAACGCCCCATCACAAATCGTGGTTACGCTGTCGCCAATTACCACGCTCATCAAGCTATCGCAATTATGGAACGCATCCTCTGCAATACAAATGGTATCTCCCTTTACCTTGTACTCCCCTAAAATAGTAGCCTTTGCTTCTATTAAATACTTTCCGATATATAAAACATCGTCTTCCCAATTGTTTTCAACGTTATAATATCCCGTCTTATAGAACGCAGAATTCCCTATCGTGGTTACATTGTCACCGATTTTCACTCTCGTCAAGCTAGAGCAATTATAGAACGTAGAAGAACCAATCGTGGTTACGCTGTCGGGAATTACCACACTCGTCAAGCCATAGCAGCCTAAGAACGCAGCGTCGCCAATCGTGGTTACACTTTCAGGAATGCTAAATTCCTCTGCGGCTTTTCCAACGGCATATTGTATTAAAACAGTTCCGTCTTTACTGTACAAATTGCCGTCAACGTCTTTATACGCACTATTGTTTTCGCTTACTTCCACACTTGTCAAACTACTGCATCCAGCGAACGCACCATTACCAATCGTGGTTACACTATCGCCGATTACCACGCTCGACAAGGTATCGCAATAATAGAACGCCCTATCACCAATCGTGGTCACGC
>JAZOVQ010000068.1:0-3835 GCA_045658805.1 Candidatus Scatosoma sp. | reverse complement strand
GTGGCGGATGATTTTCCCGATGAGGCTTTGAAAGAAGTGTTTAAGGATACGGGGATGGAAGTATTGTCCATTGAAAAACGAAAAGGGATTTTTGGTTAAAAAGTGCCGTGAATTGCTTTACAAATCAAAAAAAATAAGTTATAATAAAATAAATGAATAGAAAAAGCGTTTAATAGAGGACAACGTTTTTACGAGAGTTTCGCACAGAGAAATTCCGTTTTGCTGAGAGGAAGAAGGAATGCGTAAAAAATATCACCCCTAAAGCTGACTTGACGAACTTCCTTCCTTATTATATAATATATATATAGGGGAACAGTAATTAAGTACGGGTTTGCATTCCGTTATCAGGTGCAACAAATGTTGGTTTGTTTTGGTGGTTTATGAAAGTCGTTGTGTTTTTTCCAAAGCGCAATGGCTTTATTTTTTTTGAAATTGCCAAGAATATTTACGCAATCTTAAAAGATAGTAAAAGTTGTTAAAATACCTTAACATAAGGAGAAAAATATATGTCTATGTACAAGAAAGTAGACACCTCGCTTAACTTTGTTGAAAGAGAAAAGCAGGTTGTTGAATATTGGAACGAAAAGAAAGTGTTCGAAAAGAGTATGTCGGCAACGGAAGGCGGAGAGGAATTCTCTTTCTACGACGGTCCTCCTACGGCAAACGGTAAGCCTCATATCGGGCATATTCTTACCCGTGTTATGAAGGATATCGTTCCTCGTTATAAGACGATGAAAGGCAACCACGTTTTGAGAAAGGCGGGCTGGGATACGCACGGCTTGCCCGTTGAGCTTGAAGTTGAGAAAAAACTCGGCATGGAAAACAAAACGGAAATTGAAAATTACGGTATCGAGCCTTTCATTATGGAATGTAAGAAATCGGTATGGCAATACTCTAACGAATGGAAAAAAATGTCCGATAGAGTAGGGTATTGGTGTGATATGGACAATCCTTACGTTACCTATCACGATAACTATATCGAATCGGAATGGTGGGCATTGAAAGAAATCCATAAAAAGGGTTTGCTTTACAAAGGACATAAAATTGTACCTTACTGCCCTCGTTGCGGAACGGCGCTTTCCTCGCACGAAGTTGCGCAAGGCTATAAAGACGTTAAACAATTGACGGCATTCGTTAAGTTTAAGGTTGTAGGCCAAGAAAACACCTATATCCTTGCTTGGACGACGACGCCTTGGACTTTGCCTTCCAACGTTGCGCTTTGCGTAAATCCCGAATTTGATTACGTAATGGTTGAAATGGAAGAAAGCGATGAGAAATATATTCTCGCGGAAGGTTTGTTGAAATCCGTTCTTGGCGAAGAAGGCTACAAAGTGCTTTCCGTTAAGAAGGGCTCGGCGTATGAATATACCGAATATGAACCTTTGTATCCTTTCGGCAAAGATAAGTTTAAATTCCGTGAAAAAGCATATTACGTTACCTGCGACGGTTACGTAACGCTTTCCGATGGTACGGGCGTTGTACACATTGCGCCTGCGTTTGGTGAGGACGACTATAAGGTTGGTATGCGTTACGGCTTGCCTGTTGTGCAGTTGATTGGCGAGGACGGTAAATTCCCTGAAGGCTGCGGTGAATTTACGGGCGTTGGCGCGCAGGCGGCGGATCCCGCTGTTGTAAAAGACCTTAAAGTGCGCGGCTTGCTTTTGAAAACGATGGAATTTATGCACAACTATCCATTCTGCTGGCGTTGTGATACTCCGTTGATTTATTATGCAAGATCCAGCTGGTTTATTAAGGTTACGGCAATTAAGGATAGATTGATTGCGGCAAACCGTTCGGTAAACTGGATGCCTGATACCATTAAGGAAGGCCGTATGGGTAACTTCCTTGAAAACGTAATCGACTGGGGCTTGTCCCGTGATAGATATTGGGGGACGCCTTTGCCTGTATGGGTATGTCCCGATTGCGGCGAAATCGAAGTTATCGGCTCTCGAGCGGAACTTGTTGAAAAGTGCGGTGCGAAGCAGGATATCGAATTGCATCGTCCTTATTTGGATGAACTCACCTGCAAGTGTAGCAAGTGCGGCGGTAAAATGAGCCGTACGCCCGAAGTTATCGATTGCTGGTTCGATTCGGGCTCTATGCCTTTCGCGCAATATCATTATCCGTTTGAAAACAAGGAAGTGTTTGAAAAGACCTTCCCTGCGGATTTCATTTCGGAAGCAGTAGACCAAACGCGCGGCTGGTTCTATACCTTGCTTGTAATTTCGACGTTGCTTTTCGATAAAGCGCCGTTTAGAAATTGTATCGTACTTGGTCACGTAAACGATAAAAACGGTATCAAGATGTCCAAACACAAGGGCAACGTTGTTGATCCCTGGACTGTACTTGATAAACAAGGCTCCGATGCCGTACGTTGGTATTTCTACACTTCGTCCGCGCCTTGGTTGCCTTCGAGATTCTACCCCGAAGCGGTTAGTGAAGCGCAAAGAAAGTATATGGGTACACTTTGGAATACCTATGCATTCTTCTGTTTGTACGCGGATATCGACAATTATAACCCTGCAGAATACGATTTGAAGAAATGTAAGCTGTCCTTGATGGATAAATGGATTTTGTCCAAGCTTAACACTTTGATCGATACGGTAGATAAGAAATTGGAAGTATACGATATTACGGACAGCGCTCGTGCGTTGCAGGATTTCTCCGATATTCTTTCCAACTGGTACGTTCGCCGTGGCAGAGATAGATATTGGGGCAGCGAAATGACGGAAGACAAGGCAGCGGCTTATACGACGCTTTGGCACGTACTTGTAACGTTTGCAAAATTGACGGCTCCGTATACTCCGTTCATTGCGGAACAAATGTATCTTAATCTTGTTCCTGCATTCTTTGCGGACGCGCCGGAATCCGTTCACCTTTGTTCTTTCCCTCAATACGACGCTTCGTTTGTAGACGAAGAACTTGAAAAGGGTATGGATACCGTTCTTGACGTTGTAAACCTTGGTAGAGCGGCTCGTAATACGGGCAACGTGAAAAATCGTCAGCCTTTGTCCGAAATGTACGTTGTAACGGCTCGCGCAAGCGAATTGGACGAAGGTTTAAAAGCAATCGCTTTGGACGAGCTGAATATTAAGGAGTACAAATCGGCGGAAGACGCAAGCGAATTTATTTCGTATAAATTGAAGCCTCAATTGAAGACGCTTGGTCCTAAGTATGGTAAGAAGCTTGGCGCTATTTCGGCGTTCTTGGCTTCCTGCGATGCGAAGAAAGTAGTGGACGCAGTTCGCGGCGGCGGTGAATACGTAATGGATACCGACAGTGAAGTTGTCTTGAAGGAAGAGGATTTGCAAATCTTCACCGAAAGCAAGTCGGGGTTCATTTCCGCAAGCGACAAGGGCGTAACGGTTGCGTTGAATACTGCGCTTACAGAAGAATTGATTATGGAAGGTATCGAAAGAGAAATCGTTTCCAAAGTGCAAGCAATGCGTAAAGAAGCTGATTATCAAATCACCGACCGTATCAATATTTATTACGTAGCGGAAGGAAAGGCGTTGGCTGTATTTGAAGCGGCCGCGTTTAAGGAAGACGTACTTGCTGTATCCGTTGTCGCAGGTGTATGCGAAAATGCAAATATCAGCAAAGAAGTGGACCTCAACGGCGAAAAAGTAGTGGTTTCGCTCGTAAAAGCTTAAAATATGTAGAAAATTCGAAGTTTTTCAATTTTTTTGGAAAATTTCGAATTTTTTTTAAAAAATTGGTAAAAAATGATTGACAAGACGTAAAGAAAGTGGTAATATGTCTAAGCTGTTACGAATGAAGCAGGTTCGTACGGGAACTGAACAAATCAGCCCGACGAAAAAACTTTAAAAAATTT
>JAZOVQ010000067.1:0-7596 GCA_045658805.1 Candidatus Scatosoma sp. | reverse complement strand
TGATATAGCGACCTTGGTTAGCATTGTCGGGCTTGTAATCGTATTGGCGGTTGTCGTTGGAATGATTGGCGATTTATTTGCCCAAATTAAAGAAATTTTCGAGTTGACATAGCGCGCGAGGGGGGGGAATATGGCGGAAATTTTAAAGATTATCGGCGTGGCATTTGTGACGGCAACGGCTGCCGTTCTGTTGCGTTCAACAAAGCCAGAATTGTCTTTTGCTGTAACGGTTACAGGCGTTATTGTTATTCTCATGTTCGTTTTAGATTCCATGCAAGAAACGCTTGCGGTTTTTCAAAATATCGGGAAATTAACGGGGATTGATAACGGGCTTATCAAAATGCTTTTGAAGATCGTCGGCGTGGGCTATTTAACGGAATTTGGCGCAGGTATTTTAAACGATTTCGGCAGCACGGCGATAGCGGACAAGGTTGCGCTGGGCGGCAAGTTGATTATCATAACGCTCTCTCTTCCCGTGATCGAACGGCTGTTATATTTAATGAATGATTTTTTGCATTTGGTACAATGAAATGTTAGAAAGGAACGTGTTATTGCATAAAAGCAAAAAAAGGAAAATATACATAATATTTATAAGTTTATGCATTCTATTTTCTTTTGTTTTGTATGGCGGATTTTTTTCGGGAGTGCAGGCGGTTTTCGCCGAGGGAATATCAGCAAACGAGGTTGCAAGCGAGATTATAGGCGAGGAAGAAGCGGCACAAGAAGAATTAAATGCAACGATAGAAGAATTGCTCAATCAAATGGATTTGGACGCCTTGCAGGAATACGTGGATTCTTTGGATTCCTTTTCAAAAGAAAGCGTAACGGAACGATTGATGAAATATATCGCGGCGGGGAGTGTAGATTATGACGGCTTTTGGGGGCAGTTGACGGGTGTAATTTTTGCGAAAGTTTCGGAGATATTGCCTTGTTTTACTTGTATAGCGGCAATTAGCTTGCTGTCGGGCTTAATCGGTGCGTTAAAGAGCGGCAGTAATGTCAAAGTGGCTTCGGATATGATTTTCTTAATCACTTATGCGGCGGCGTTGATACCATTGATCGCCGTTTTAACGGAATGTTTTTCGCAAACCTATGAAAGCATATCGCAAATGCGTGAGCAAATGCAAATTATTTATCCGTTATTGTTGACGTTAATGTCGGCGAGCGGTGGGGCGTTATCGGCGGCTGTTTGCCGCCCTGCCGTGGTCTTTTTCTCGTCTACAATCGTTTCGGCAATTGCTGAAATTATCTTTCCTATCACGATTGTAATCATTGTTTTTTCAATGGCGAGCAATCTTGCGAAAGACTTGAAAATAAGTCGATTTACCGCCTTTTTTAAGAGTATAAACAAATGGATTATCGGTGTTTGCGTTTCGGTGTTTGGCTTGTTTTTTACCCTGCAAGGGATTACGGCGGCGACCTATGACGGCGTTGTGCGTCGCGCGGCAAAATATGCAATTGGAAACGGAGTTCCCATTGTCGGCGGATTTTTATCGGGCGGCTTTGATTTGGCGGTAGCCGGCAGTGTTTTGATTAAAAATTCACTTGGTAGCATGGGGATATTTTTAATGATTTCCGTTATTTTTGAACCCATTGTATTATTGATTGCAACCAACGTACTTTTACGTTTAACTGCAGCGATATCACAGCCTTTTGGGGATGGCAGAATCTCCGATTTTTTAGGCGAAACCGCCGAAAATTTACATTATTGCACAGCAGGGTTGCTCTTTACGGCATTTTTGTATTTCTTATCCTTGTTGCTTATGGTCTATACTTCGGAGGCGTTGTTTTGAACGAATATTTGTTGAGCGTAATAGGAACGGTTTTATTGTCGGCTGTTTTAACGGCAATAACCCCAGAAGGGCGGACGTCGGGCGCGATTAAAGGAATTACCAAATTGGTATGCGTTTTGGCGATTATCGCGCCAATTGCCAACTTTTTTCGGTCGGGGGAAATGCTTGACGAAAAAAATTCCTCGCTGAATTTCAATGAAACAGGAATACAAGTTGATGGGGAGTTCATAAAGTATTACAGCGAAAAGCAAGTGACACAAACGCAAGCGGCGCTGGAAAGAGAAATTTTCGATAAATTCAGCGTTCAAACGTCGGTGACGCTGGTTTGCGAAAGAATTTTATACAAGCAAGGTTTATACGACGAAGAGGCGGTTCAAGTGCGCCAAATCAACGTCGTGTGTGAAAAAGAATGTGCGGAGGAGGTTAAGCAAAAGATGTGGGTGTATTTGACGGAAAATTATTGTAGCGAGGTGTTGATTGAATAACTTTGAAAGGCAAGCGGAAAAGGATTCCTTTTCGGTTGAAAAACGCAAAGGTTCCATAGGAAAAATAAAGGAAATAGCCATTTTATTGGCGCTTGCCTTGGCGTTGATAATCGTGGCGTGGGCGGTGTTTCATGCGGGCGATTCCAGCGCGGAAAACGTTGGACTTTCAACCAGTGAAAAGGAACAAAAAATAATTGGATTATTACAGCAAATCGACGGTGTTGGTGAGGCGAACGTAGTGGTTTGCGAAGGGGAAAACGGCGTAGAAAGCGTTGTGGTTGTTTGCGAGGGTGCAAACGATTTTCAAGTTGTAATCAACGTTCGGGGCGCGGTTGCGGCGGCGCTTGGAACGGATGAAAAATCAGTTAAAATTTATTTAAAAAATTAAGAGTAAGGAGAATGTATATGTCTAACAAAAAGAAAATTATCGTAATGTCTTCATTGGTGCTTTTACTTGCGGTTACCGCAGTGTTTAATTTCGTTTTTGCCACGTCGGCGCAAGCGGTGGGGAGTACGGGCGAAGTAACGACGGCAAATTATTTCACGACTTATCGTTCGGAAAGAACGGCTACGCGAAACGAGGAGCTTGTACAGTTGGATAGCGTTATCGCTTTGTATGAAGAAGGTGATGAAAAGTATGAAGCGGCAACGGAGATGAAAATGGAAATTGTAGCGGCAATGGAAAAGGAACTCGTTTTGGAAAATATGGTAAAATCGCTTGGTTTTTCCGACGCGGTGGTTTCCGTTTCGTCCGATTCGGATAACGTAAACGTATTTATCAATTCGTCGGAGTTGAATTACGATACCGCGCTTTCCATTTACAGTATGATGAAAAATGAGACGGGAATTGTCGCTGGAAACATCATCATTATGCCAGTTTACGACGAATCCTAAAAAAAAGAAAAGAAAATATCTTAAAAACAGTAGAAATATTCAAAAAGATGTGGTATAATATACTTGATATTATACAAGGAGAACTTTTTGAATGGCAAATTATAGATTGACGTCGAATGATAAACAAAACGGAAAAATCGTTTACAACGCTGGTATTGTACAAAATATCGTTGAATTGGCGGTTGCCGAAGTAGAGGGTACCGTTCCTGCGCAAGGCAAGAAAAGCGGTATTTCCCTGTACATTGAAAAAGACGGGGTGTATGCGGACGTTTCGGTGGTTGTAAAATATGGTTACAACGTTCCCGAATTGGCGTATCGTATTCAACAAAGCGTAAAGCAAAGCGTTGAAAACATGACGCACTATAAGGTTGCGGAAGTGGACGTTCATATTCAGGACGTAGTATTCTGCGATGCGCCGCACGTTGAAAAGGAAGAAATTGAAACCGCTGAAAAAGAAGATAATAAGTAAGATAAAAACGTTTACCCTTCAATTTGAAGGGTTTTCGTTGTATATACACGGAGAAGTTTATGAGAAATGCAGCAAGAGAAGCAGCGCTGAATATTATTTTCGCGCAACAATTTAACACCGATTGTTTAGACGCTTTGAAAAAGAAAGTGTATAAGCAGTTTAATCTTGAAAAGGACGACGATTTGTTGTTCGCCGCCGATTTGGTTGCGACGGTTGAAGAACATCGCGACGAATTGATTGCAGGTATCGAAGAAGCTTGCCATCATTACCTTGAAAACCGTATTAATCCTATGGACAAAAGTATTTTGTTGATTGCGATGGCGGAAATTAAGTATTTCAACGAAATTCCGCCCGTGGTATCCGTATCGGAAGCGGCAGGGCTTGCGAGAAAATATTCTACGGATACGAGCGCCGATTTCGTAAACGGCGTACTTTCCGGCGTTATCAATAAATAAGTTGGAGTCACGATGAAGATTATTGACGGAAAAGCTTTGGCGCAAGAAATGCGTGCGGAGCTGAAGCAAAAAATTGAACAAAGCGTAAGAAAACCGGGACTGGCGGTCGTTATCGTAGGAGAGGACCCTGCGTCCCGCATTTACGTTCGCAATAAAATTAAAGCTTGCCAAGAATTGGGTATTCGTTCCTATGCCTTTGAATTGCCTGAAAACTCCACGCAAGCGGAAGTGGAAACGCTTTTAGACCGCTTGGGGCAAGATCGAGAAGTGGACGGCATTTTGTTGCAGCTTCCGTTGCCGAAGCATTTAAACGCGGAATCGGCTACGGCGCATATTCCTGTGGAAAAGGACGTGGATGGTTTTTCGGCGCAACACCTTGGCTTGTTATTGCAACACA
Organism: Candidatus Scatosoma sp.; assembly: GCA_045658805.1. Classification (GTDB taxonomy): domain Bacteria; phylum Bacillota; class Clostridia; order Christensenellales; family Borkfalkiaceae; genus Scatosoma. Next base: position 3,103 of record JAZOVQ010000067.1, on the reverse strand, counting down.
AAGAAGAAATTGTTGCTTGCACGCCGCTTGGCGTAATGAAAATGCTGGAAAAAGAGGGCATTGAAATTGCAGGGAAACACGCCGTAGTAGTTGGCAGAAGCGAAACGGTTGGCAAGCCCATGGCGATGCTTTTATTAAATGCGAATGCTACGGTGACGATATGCCATAGCAAAACGAAAAATTTAAAGGAAGTTTGTAAAAACGCGGATATTCTCGTTGCTGCGGTAGGCAAAGCAAAATTTATTACGGCGGATATGGTAAAAGAAGACGCCGTAGTAATTGACGTAGGCATGAACCGCGACAGCGAGGGGAAATTGTGTGGGGACGTCGATTTTGAGAGTGTAAAAGACAAGGCGTCGCATATAACGCCTGTTCCTGGTGGCGTTGGCCCCATGACGATTACGATGTTGATGTATAACACCTATATTGCGGCACAAAAGGAGTAAAGTATGAGCAGTTATTCACTCCGTTATGATGAATATTTAAAGACGTTTGAAGCGTATGCAGTGCGCTATGCGGATTCTATTAAAACAAATCCGACGGTTCTTGGCGACAGCCTTCGATACAGTTTATTGAACGGGGGAAAGCGAATTCGTCCCGTCTTAATGTTGGCTTGCGCCGACGTGTTAGGCGTATCCGCCGAAGAAGTGTTGCCCTTTGCATTGGCATTGGAAATGATTCACACCTATTCGTTGGTGCATGATGATTTGCCTGCAATGGACAACGACGATTTTCGTAGAGGGAAGCCTTCCAACCATAAAGCGTTTGGGGAAGCAAATGCTATTTTGGCGGGCGACGGACTTTTAAACGAGGCGTATGCGTTGTGTTTTAAAGAATGTTTGAAAGGTAGTAAATACGCCTTGGCATCAGCGTTTTTAAACGAATGCGCAGGCATTTACGGAATGATTGCAGGGCAGTCTGCCGACGTGTATTTCTCCGATCTTGAAAAAGAGGCAGGGGAAGCGGATTTGCTTTATATTCATGAACATAAGACGGGAAAACTGTTGTTGGCACCCGTTGCAATAGCGAGTATTTTGGCGAACAATAAGTTTTACTTGGAATTGGAGCGCTTTGGTAAGTTGCTTGGCAAGCTTTTCCAAATAACGGACGATATTTTGGATGTAACGGGGGATTTTTCCTCGTTGGGGAAGACAATTGGCAAAGATACGGCGGAAAATAAGCTGACCTACGTGCGTTTTTACGGATTGGACGGAGCAAAGCTCCGCGCTGATTTGTGTGCAGGAGAATGTTTGCTTGCATTAGAAAGCGTGGACGGCGATATCGAATTTTTAAGAGATATGGTAGAGCACGTTTTAAAACGCAGCAATTAAGGGAAGTTCAAAGAATATACAAATGGGGGCATAAATATGCTGGAAAAGTTACAGCCCAATGAAATAAAAAATTGCACAAGAAGTCAGTTAAACGTTTTGTGTGATGATTTAAGAAGAACAATTTACGATACGGTTATGAAATGCGGGGGGCATTTGGCGTCCAATCTCGGTTCGGTAGAATCCATTGTGGCATTATTTTGCACGTTTGATTTTCCTAACGATAAAATTGTGTTCGACGTAGGACATCAATGCTATCCGTATAAGCTGTTAAGCGGTAGATTGGATAGATTTTCCACTTTGCGTCAAGCAGGCGGTATTTCTGGCTTTCCTAAGCGTACGGAAAGCGAATACGATTGCTATGATACGGGGCATGCGGGTACGTCTGTTTCGGCGGCAATCGGGCTTGCAAAGGCGAGAGATTTGCTTGGTGAAAAACGTGACGTTATCGCGTATATTGGCGATGGTTCGTTTAACAACGGCTTAATTTACGAGGCGTTGAGCAGTTTGAAAATTTTAAATACCAACGTTTTGATTATTCTTAACGATAACGGTATGTCCATTTCGCCGACGGTTGGCGGAATGTTCGATATTTTGACGGAAATCCGTGAAACGGATAAGACGGAAGGGATTCGCTTGTTGGAATCGTTTGGGCTTAGCTATATCGGCGTTAAAAACGGTAACGATTTGGATGAAATGCTTGAAGCAATGTCCGAAGCTAAGGCACGTTTGCAAAATGGGTCTGTACTTTTGCATATTGCGACCAAGAAGGGTAAGGGATATGAATTTAGTGAGGAGCATCCCACGAATACTCATGGCGTACCGCCCGTTGGTTCACCGAAAGAAAAGGAATATTCCGAGGTTTTAGGCGAAACGTTATGCGAGATGGCGAAAGAAAACGGTCGAGTAACCGTGGTTTCCGCGGCTATGAAAGAAAGCCTTGGGCTTGCGGACTTTTTCCAAAATTATCCCGAACGCGCTTTTGACGTAGGGATTTGCGAAGAAAATGCATCTGTATTGTGCGCTTCGATGGCGGCAGGCGGTTTGAAACCGTATTATGCTATTTATTCGACCTTTTTACAGCGTGCTTTCGATGAAATTATCCACGACGTTTGCGCGCAGGATATGCCCGTTACGTTTTGTATTGACCGCGCTGGGATTTCGGGCGCAGACGGGGAAACGCATCAAGGCGTTTTCGATTTGTCCTATTTGTCTTTGATTCCCAATTTGGCAATTGCTTCGCCGAAAGATACCGCGGAATTAAAGGAAATGTTGCAATTTAGCGAACAATATGCGCATCCTTTGGCGATTCGCTATCCGAGAGCAGGAAAAGTGTTGTTCCAGGGCGAAAATAAGCCGATTGAAGTGGGCAAGTGGGAATATTTGCATAAGTTGGCAACCGCGCAAAAAGCAAAAGTAACTTTGTTTGCAACGGGTGAACGCTGTTTGATTATTGCAATGAAAGTTTTGCGTAATTTACAAGAAAAAGGCGTGGAATTTGACGTTGTAAACGCATGTTTTGTAAAGCCTTTGGACGTTGAATTGTTGCAAGGTTTGCAAAGCGATTACGTGATTACGATGGAAGATAACGTGCTTTTGGGCGGTTTTGGGTCTATGGTCAACAGTACGCTTATTAAGCTTGGAAAAAACTGCAAAATTAAGAATTTTGCCTATGAGGACAAGTTTATTCCCCAAGGTGGCGTAGCGGATTTGCAAAGAGAATACGGCGTAAATTGCGCTGAAATAGAAAAATATATTTCGGACGTTCTTTTATG
>JAZOVQ010000066.1:0-14423 GCA_045658805.1 Candidatus Scatosoma sp. | reverse complement strand
CCTATGGGGGCAGGACGCTCGGTTAAATACATTGTTTGCAATTTTAAAATTTCATCCTCAATTTTGGGATCAACGTAAGCGCTTTTTACAGGCGCGCCGAGGTTGCTGCGCTGTACGGGCGCAAGCTCACCGCTTAAAATGCCTACGATATCCTCGATCAATTCGGCTTTTTTCTTTGTCGTAGGATTAAACACCCCTACGTTTCGTCCGTAAGAGCGCAAACTGCCTATATCCAAAGAGGAAAGATAATTTTTAGTTGCAAATTTAAATTCCATAAGCGATTTCGTCATGCTTATTTCATCCTTTCCATATATAAAATTTCCGTTTTTTCTTTCGATAAATCGTCAAGATTTAAGACCGCTTCGCCGTTAAGACAAGCCGTTTGCTTATAATCCTTTACCAACTGCAAAAAGCTTTCGCTGCCCGCGATATCCAAACCACCGTCTTGCGGCTTGTAATGCATGGGGATAACCAATTTAGGCGACAATTTTTCCATATATTCTTTCGCTTGCAATGCGTCAATCGTATACGTGCCGCCAATGGGCAACAATAATACGTCCACTTTGCCGATTTTCGCAAGAAGTTCTGGATAAGCGATTTCGCCCAAGTCCCCAAAATGGCAAATGGTTAATCCGTCCGCAATTATTTTAAAAATAATATTTTTGCCGCGCAAACTGCCCTGCGCACCGTCGTGAAAACTCTCAATCCCTTCAAACGTAACACCGTTGATAGAATACGCACCTGCGTTAGAAAGCACGCAATTGTATTGAACGGCAGGCAAATAATTGTGGTCAAAATGCCCATGGCTAACCGTAACAACGTCCGCCGTAAGCCCTTTGGGCAATTCATATCCAACCTTTGTATAAGGATCGGTTACTACCGTTAATCCGCCATTAAATTGCATACGAAAACAAGAATGTCCAAGGTATTGAATTTTCATATCCTCCTCCTTTATTACGCAGCTTTCGCGTATAAACGCAGTTTCATTTCTTGTTTTTCGCCGCTAATCAACAAATCGTAATGCAAAGAAAGCAACAAGGAATCTTTCCCCACCGAATAGGCAACCTTGTGCGCATAAAGAGAAATAGCGCCTTCCGAGCCGCCCATTCCGATACAGCCTTCCGTCTTTTCGCCTCGGTGCAAGCGCAGGGATAAATCATAATCCCCTCGGCGCTCCATTTCCGCTTTTTCCCCTTGCAAGGTTATCCGTACAAGCGCATTTTCCTCACGGTAACAAACCGTTATTTTCTCTAACGATAAATCAAATTCTCCTTTGCGGGAAATGGTGCTTTCATTACCGTCGGCAACGGTGGTTATTGTCAATCGACAAGCTTGCATTTTCGACTTTCTCCGACTATTTTCGACATTTTTCTACAATTATTATAGCAAATATTTTTCAAAAAGTAAAGATTATTATAATGAATTTTGAAAAATAATCAAAAATTGCGTTTATTTGCCCCTTTTAATGGTTTCTCTAATCAATCTGCCTGCTTTTAAGGCATCGGATAAACGCTGTTCGTCCGCCTGCTCTAATGCAATTTTGTATTCGTTTAGCGATTGTATTAACCCCTCTAACTCGTAAAGCACACTTTCACGGTTACACATATACAATTCCGTCCAAATCCGCTCGTCAACGCCAGCAATACGCGTCATATCTTGGAAACTGCCGCCCGTAAACCCGTCGCAACCTTTTACCTGCTCGCTTTTCACATAGCCGTTGGATACCAAATGCGCAAGCTGGGAAGTAAGCGCAATTTTTTTGTCGTGCTCTTCCGCCGTACATTCTACAATTTTCCCAAAATGCATTACATTGGCGTATTCTTTTATCTCTGCTATCGCGTCCGTTTGCGTTTGCGGACAAATGGTGATAACCAAATTTGCCATGCGGAACAGTTCGGGCGAAGCCGACGCAATCCCCGAAGTTTCCTTACCTGCCATAGGGTGAATCCCTACGTAACGATAATTTCTCGGCCGTTCGTATACTGCGTCCTCAATAATTTTTTTTACGCCGCAAATATCCGAAACCAACGCGCCCTCTTTGAAAGCGGTTTCTTTTAAAACGGAAATAGCCGCGCGCGGAGGGATAGCAATAAACACCACGTCGTATTCGGTAAAATCTTTCGCTTCCTTTGCGATATATCCCTTTTGCAAAGCAAAATCAACCGAAGCGGAATTGAGATCGGCACCGTCAACAACGCAACCTGCCTTTGTAAGCGACGCACAAATTGAACCGCCTATAATCCCCAAACCGATAACCGCTATCTTTTTCATAATTCTCTCCGCCTTTTTGTTTTTCTACATAGTAACATATTTATCAAGAAAATTCAAGTATTCTCAAGAAATTTTCTCTTTTTGCACAAAAAAAGGACGGCGTCCGTCCCTTTCTCTCTTAATTGCACTCGCTTGATTGTTTTTGATACTTCTTTTTGGTTGCGTTTCCGCCGCGTATATGCCTTTCACTCAAATTTATTTGCAATACCTCGCGTACTTCCTCGTACAAATTAACGTCCAAAAGTTTCAAGCGTTCGGTTACGTCTTTATGTACCGTTGATTTACTAATGGAAAAATGCGCGGAACATGCTCGAACGGTGCAACCCGTTTCTAAGATGTATTCCGCGCATTTAATTACCCTTTCTTCAATATATTCCCACAAAATCCCGACCTCCGTAATTGGTTACGGAATATACTATGTCGGTTTTATGAAAATTATGCTTTATTTTGCCTGCTTATTCGCCTTTTTTGTAGGGCAAAGGAATGACCCTCAAAATGGAATCTTCCGCAAACTTCGTCAATTTCTTCGCCCTTGCGCTTTGCACGGAAATGAAGATATCTTCGCTGGAAATTTCGGAAACGTTATGCGTTTTGTCTTCCACTGCAAGCATATACGGCATTGTTACGTAGCTTGCCGAGATAACGCTTGCGCCCTCTCTCATGCCTACGATAATAGAGCCTTTCTTGTAACGCTTCGAAGGCTCGATCTGCGAAGAGATTACCCTCTTAAATTTCGCTTCGTCGGTGGCAATGATAATTTCCCCTTCGCCGTTGATTTGCGTCATAAGCAATACGCTATCGCCTTCACGAAGCATAATACCTCTTACGCCCGTTGCGATGCGGCCTTGCGTGGGAATATCGTCCTTCATAGCGTTCAAGCAAATACCGCCTTTAGTGACAATAACAATGGTATCTTCTTCGTGCGTGTCTTCTTCCACGTTGATAACTTCGTCGCCGTCGTTCAACTTCACAGCTTGGAAGCAATCCTTACGCTGTTCATATTCCGCCCAATCGGTCTTTTTAATCATACCGTTTTTGGTGAAGAAGAGCAAACTGCCATAAGGCAAGTGTTCGCCAACCTCGAAAAGCGCAACAACCTTTTCTTCGGGTTCAGCTCCTTTCGACAATTCTTTTAAGCTAATACCTTCTTCGGTAAGCTTGCATTCAAGATCGGGATCGGAAATATCCAATTTATGACAATTGCCATAATCGGTAAAGGCAAAAATACGTTTATCCGTTGCCGTTTTCAACAGCTTCAAGACAACCGCTTGCGGTTTAAATTTACCGTCCAAAGGCTTATCCAACGCTTCAATTTGTTTGCCGGTAAGCACCTTGAAGGTATGGTCGGCAGTATACGCCAATACACACGCTACGCCTGGCTTCTTTTCCGTCGCCGTCGCCAACAATCCGTCCGCTTCTTCACGCGTGAATACCAAACGGGATTTTCTCGGCGTGGGATATGCGTTTTTGATTTCGGTGATTTCTTCTTTAACAACCTGCAATTGCAAATCCCCACTCTTGGAAATAGCCGTCAATTTCTTGATTAATTTCTTGAGGTCTTTCAATTCCTGCTCAAGCTTGAAGGTTTCCAGCTTGGTCAAACGAGCCAATCTCAAATCGAGAATCGCTTGCGCCTGCGAATCGGAAAGTTCAAAACGTTCCATAAGTTTAGAACGTGCGTCCGCCGTACTATCCGATTTTTTAATAATTGCAATTACTTCGTCGATATTTTGAACGGCAACGATTAAGCCTTCCAAAATATGGCAACGCTGTTCCGCTTGTCTTAAGTCGAACAACGTACGGCGTTTGATAACCTGCTGTTGATATTTTACGTAATGGCGAATAATCTCCATTAAGCCAAGCTGTTGAGGCTTACCATCGGCAATTACGACCATGTTAATACCGAACGTAACTTCCAAATCGGTATATTTATACAAGCATTTCAAAATGCTGTCAACGTCGGCATCCTTCTTGATGCGGATAACCGCACGCATACCCGTTCTATCCGATTCGTCCGCGACGTCGTCAAGCCCGGCAAGTTCTTCTTTCTTTTCTTCTCTCAAATCGACAATTTTACGCAAAAGCTGCGCTTTGTTGACTTGATAAGGAAGCTCCGTAATGATAAGATTGGTCTTACCGTTATTCGTCTTTTCCATTGCGATTTTAGCGCGAATGGTAATTTTTCCTCTACCCGTTTTATAGGCTTGAATCAATTCGTTTGCGATAATCAAACCGCCCGTAGGGAAATCGGGACAAGGAATGTACCCCATCATTTCTTCTAAAGAAATGGTAGGATTGTCAATATACGCTACAACGCCGTTGATCACTTCTTCAAGGTTATGCGTAGGGATATTGGTGGCCAAGCCAACCGCAATACCCGATGCGCCGTTTACAAGCAAGTTGGGAAAACGGCCGGGCAATACGTCCGGTTCTTTTAAGCTATCGTCGAAGTTCAAGGAAAAACTAACCGTTTCCTTGTCAATATCGCGCAACAATTCAAGCGCCAAAGGCTCCATTCTTGCTTCCGTATAACGCATAGCAGCCGCAGGGTCGCCGTCCACCGAACCAAAGTTACCGTGTCCGTTGACAAGCGTCTTGCCCATATTGAAATTTTGCGCCATACGCACCATTGCATCGTATACTGAACTGTCGCCGTGGGGGTGGAATTTACCCATACAGTCCCCGACGATTCTCGCGCTCTTTTTATGAGGTTTATCGGGCGTAAGGCCCATTTCGTTCATCGTATATAAGATACGTCTTTGTACGGGTTTTAAGCCGTCTTCTACTCTCGGCAACGCGCGGTCCAAAATAACGAATTCCGCATAAGGAAGCATGGAGGAGTGAAGTACTTTTTCTAAAGGTTCTACAAACAATTGCCCGGTAGGTTCGATAATTTCGGGTTCTTTTTTATTTCTCGCCATATCAAACCTCCTTCTTTCCTGCTTTTTCTATCTGATCAATAAACGTATCGCGCTTATTGAAGTTTGCATATTTCGCCAAAAATTCCTTTCTACCGTCAACTTTATCGCCCATAAGCGTGGTAATCATACGTTCCGCCTTTGCCGCGTCCTCTACCGTTACTTGAATAAGGTTTCTCGTCGCAGGATTCATCGTCGTTTCCCAAAGTTGATCCGCACTCATTTCGCCAAGACCTTTATAGCGTTGCAATTGGTAGCCTTTACCAATTTTTTCAATTTTAGTTTCCAATTCTTTATCGTCGTATGCGTATTCTACTTTATCGCCTTTATACACTTTGTAAAGAGGCGGCATACCGATGTACACACAGCCTGCATTGACAAGCGGACGCATATAACGGAAGAAGAACGTAAGCAAAATACAACGAATGTGCATACCGTCTTGGTCGGCATCCGAAAGAATGATAACTTTGTGATAATTGATTTTATCCATCTTGAAATCGGGATCAATGCCTGCGCCGATTGCGCTGATCATTGTACGGATTTCTTCGTTTTCCAAAATTTGACTAAGCTTTTTCTTTTCTACGTTCAAAGGCTTACCACGAAGCGGAAGAATAGATTGATATTGTCTTTCTCTCGCTTGTTTTGCCGTACCGCCCGCCGAATCCCCCTCAACGATAAACATTTCGTTAAGTTCGGGCTTTCTGCCGGAGCAGCCTGCCAATTTCCCGACCAAAGTTAAGCTATCAATGCTATTCTTTGCGCGGGCGTTATCCTTTGCCTGCTTCGCCGCAATACGCGTTTTTGCTGCGCCTTGCGCCTTTTTAATAATTTCTTCCATCGTCTTTTTGTAGCCGCGTACGTTCTGCAAGGCATTAAGCCCTTCAATAACCGTCGCTTCTACCGCAGGACGAGCTTCCGTATTCCCCAATTTCGTCTTGGTTTGCCCTTCAAACTGCACTTCCGTCATCTTGATAGACAACACCGCCGTTAAGCCTTCACAAAAATCGTCGCCTTGGAAGTTTGCGTCTTTATCCTTTAAGAAACCGTTGCTTCTTGCATATTCGTTTAATACTCTCGTAAGCCCCGATTTGAAACCGATTTCGTGATAACCGCCTTCGGGCGTAGGAATATTGTTTACAAACGAGAAAATTCTTTGCGAATAATCGGACGTATGCTGAACGGAAAATTCTACCTGAATATTGTTTTTCGTCGCCTTATAATAAATAGGCTGCGTATACAAAATTTTCTTACCTTCGTTGATACTTCTTACAAAATCGGAAATACCGCCGTCGTATTTAAACGTACGACGATAAGGCTCGCTTTCCAAAGCAAGCTCGTCCACTTCCGTAAACAACGATTGCTGACCGATAGAGAACAAATCCTCTTGTTCCATAATCATTTCAACGGCAGGCGTTTCAACGCTTTCCGATTCAAGTGCAGCTTCCTCGTCAACGCTTTCCGTGACGTCGTCGCCTTCCCCGAATAACGTACGGCTGCGGCGTACTTCCGCCATAGTGATACGTTCGTCGATAAGCGTAATTTCTACCCCTCTATTCAAGAAAGCCAATTCATTCAAGCGCTCTACAACCGTTTCCAATTCGAAATTAACTTCAGAGAATACGCTTGCGTCGGGCTTAAAGCGAATAAACGAACCGTTGCGATTGGTAGAAATGCCCGTATCTTCCAAAGGTCCGTCGGGTAAACCCGAATCCACCTTGTTTTTACGTTTGTTGAAACGGGAATGGAAGCTCATCTTATAGATACGCTTGTTGCGATAAACCTCTACGGTGAGCCATTCGGAAAGCGCGTTTGTAACCGACGCGCCTACGCCGTGCAAACCGCCCGAATATTCATAATTCCCTTGCCCGAATTTACCGCCTGCATGCAATTTCGTAAATACGAGTTGAACACCCGAAACCTTTTCTTTCGGGTGTATATCGGTGGGAATACCTCTACCGTTGTCTTCAACGGAAGCGCTCCCGTCGTTATGAAGGGTTACTTTTACCTTATTGGCGTAACCGTTTGCCGCTTCGTCAATTGCATTGTCTACAATTTCCCAAAGAATGTGGTGCAGGCCCTTGATACCCGTAGACCCGATATACATACCGGGACGCATACGTACGGCGTCAAGACCTTCTAACACCTCAAGATTCTTCGCACTGTATTCGTCGTTAGTAGTCTTTTTGTCTTTTTTCGTCTTTTCCGTTGCCATTATATCCTCAAATCTTATGAAAATAACTTTCGGCTTTTGCCTTGTTTAAAAATGCCGAAAATTATGCCATAATATACCATTTTACCTCATTATAACACTTTCTTCTCTATTTTTCAAATGTTTAAAGGAAAATTTTTTTTATTTTTTAACTATTATTTGCAAAATTGCAAAATTTCTTCATAATTACTCGCTATAAAATCGGGCGTTGCTTTCTCCGAGCCAGGTTTGCCTTTGGGGTTAAACCAAATTGAAGTGATCCCTGCGTCGTTCGCAGCTTTAATGTCCGCGCTTAAGCTATCCCCTATCCAATAACAGTTTTTCTTATCAAAATTGGGAATGTTCGCTATTACGTAATCGGTATAACCGCGCGCAGGTTTGTCAAAGCCAACCTCTTCGGAAATAAACACTTTTTCCGCTTTCGACCAAAGGTCTACGATATCAAAACGAGATTTTTGAATGTTTTGCGTGCCGTTGGTAACGATAAACACTCTCCCCATTTTCCGAAGCTCCGCCAAAAAGGCTTCTGCCCCCTCATAATAGCGAGGGTTTGTGGATAAATAAGTTAAATAAGTTTGATTAAACAAAGCAAAATCAACGTTTTCTATCCCAATTGTAGGCAAAAACCAATGAAAACGTTTGCTCATCAACTCACTTCTTGTCAACTCACGACGTTCCAACGCCGCCCACAAGCTGTCGTTCACCTTTATATATTGCGCGAGATATTCCTCTTTCCACTCCAAGCCAAAACTTTCAAATGCATACACCAAAGCGTTTTGCGCTACGCCGTGGAAATTGAGAATGGTATCGTCGGCATCCACCAAAAATATTTTATTCATTTTTCTTCCCCCTATCCTCAACGATTGCCAAATCTTTCAAGGCACGCGTATAGGCGATATATTTTTCGCTTGTTTTCATACCGTCGGGAATAACCGCAACGGAAGAAAACTCTAACCCCTTGCTTTCATAAACGGTCATAATGTTAATTTTTGAACGGGAAAGCGTACCTTTTACGGAAATATCGTTGTACGACTTTCGTAAATATTCTTGCTTTTTACTTTCCGAGCAAATAATTGCCTTTAAGCCCTTTTTCTCCTTGAAAAAGCCGCTAATGCCTCGGCTGGTAATTTTGCTAACGGGCGGTCCGTCGTAACCAATAGATTGCATATTGATTTGCAAAGAACCCGAAACAAAATCGACAATTTGGTTAGTATTTCGATAATTTTGATTTAATTCATAAACCGTAAAATCGGGAAATGCTTGTTCCCAAGCCTCAATTCCGCGCCAAGGCGTTACGTTTTGCGCAATATCGCCAAACACGTTAAACGCCGCTTTTTTGTTGATTTTGCGAAGCAAATCATATTCGCAAGAAGAAAGGTCTTGCCCTTCGTCTACAAAGACGTAAGAATATACAGGCGAAAGCTTATCGCTGATTCCTGCGCAAATTACGCACAGCGCGTACGCGTCCGATTGATACATTCTATTGGACGTCATGCCGTATTCTATCTTATATTTTTTGACCGTTTCACGATAAAAATACCGAATAATGTCCACAAAATCTTGCCCAGCACCCACTTCAATGAAATTCTTTTCCCCTTTTAAATAGGAATGGAATTCACAAAACGCCGTGTTGCTGTCGCCAATCAAAAGCACTTTGTCTTTGATTTGCTTGATTTCTTCTAAAATTTCCTTACGGCGCGCGATTCGGTCGGCGTATAAATAAATTTCCGTATTGCCTATCCGTTGTTTAAAGCGCGCAAGGTCGATTATTTCCTTTTCAATAGCAACGTAAAGTTCCTCTAAACTCTCCGACGCGTCCGCCACAATGCGCTCGATATTGCGCACGATAAAATAAGCGCTTTTATAGAAAGAAAGCATTTGACGATAAAAATATTCGGAAGATTTCGAGCGTTCGCTCTTTAGTGTTCCGTTAAAGAAATCTTCTACGTCGAGAATGCAATTCATCAATTCTCTAAACGGTTTCGTATAATATAAACCGCCTTCTTTGCGTTCTTTTATCTCCCCAAGTACGCAACGACGCACACGCATAGAAGCATTTTTTATCCCTTCGTAGGCGAGCAATTGAAGTTTACATTCCTCAATAATATCCGCAATAAAATCCTTACATTCTTCGCCTGTAAACAAGCCGTACAAGCTATCGTATACCTTATCCAATTTCTTTTGTACATCTGCAACAAATTTCGGGGAATATACGTAGGCAAGATACCGCTCGTCCTCTTTTTGCGTTAAGTCAATTTTATCCGCCAAATCTATTTTTTCATTGCGTAAAACTTGCAAGAAATATTCGTATGCAGTAACCGTTTTTACGCGTTCCAATTCCAAAATTTCCGCAAGCTCGTCAATAAACGAGTTAAAGGAATTGCTGGGCGTAATAATTAAAACGTCGCGAGGTTTAATATCTTCATTATTATACATTAAATAGCTCAAACGATGCAACATAACCATCGTTTTTCCGCTACCTGCGCAGCCTTGCAAAACGAAACTGCCTTGCTCGGGACGAGTGATAATTTCGTATTGCTGTTCTTGAATGGTTTCGATAATATCCCTTATTGCAGGCTCTTCCTTGCGGTTTTTTATAATTTCACGCAAGAAAGGATCAAGCACGTTGTCCTCGTCACGATCGGCAATTTCTTCCGCCGATAAATAATCCTTTAAGGACAAATATTCGTTTTTATAATCTAAAACCTCACCGTCTTTGGTGCGGACGGCGCGGCGTAATATCGTTTTATAAACGTATTCGTTAAAAGTAAACGTGGAACAGCTTTTTTGGTAATAACGGCGAGCAACGGGAGTACGCCAATCGAGAATTTCCAATTTGACGTCCCCTTTTTTACCGATATAATAGCTGTTGTAACCTTCCACGTTGTCGATAAGATCCATACGGGCGAAATACGGCTCATCGAAAAAAGGACGATATGCATTCATTTTTTCTTTTTCAAGCTCGATTTCCGCAAGCAAATTTTTAATTTTTCGATAGGTATCAGGCGCGTCGCTTTCTTCCTTTTCCAAGCGCGCAATCTCCGCTTGGGCTTCCTTTATGGCGTTTTTGTGCGGACGAATACGGATAATACGCAACATGCGCATTACCGCTTCCATGTGCGCCGCCTCATAACGACGCTGTTCCTCGTCGTCCAATAAAGATAAAAACCAATCGTGATTGCCGCTCTTCTTTGGATCGATCAAAGATATCATCTGTTCATAGGACATTTTTTCTGACATTTCCGCTATTTGCCACCTATTTTCCATACTTATTTTTTATAATAACATATTTTTTTGAAAAATGGAATAGTTTGAACGAAAATTTTTCCAAGAAAATTTTTCGACCTCTTGCGACAAAGAAAAAACGCCCCGATTGGAGCGTTTTTAGCTTTACATTTTATCAGGAATACCAATACCGAGCAAGGTAAATGCGTTTTTCAATGCTTGCAAGGTTGCATTGGTCAATGCCAAACGGAATTGTTTGGTCTTTTCGTCCTCGGCGGACAAAATTTTGCATTCAAAATAGAATTTATTGAACTTTTGCGCAACGTCAACGGCAAATCTTGCAATGCAGGACGGTTCGTATTTTTCCGCTGCGTTTTTCACGGTTTCAGGGAAGGTTGCAAGCGCTTTTACAAGCTCGATTTCTTCCGCAGTTAAATCGGGAAGCTCGTACGACGTAGGCGCGCCGCCCTTTTGCAAAACCGATTGCGCACGCGCGCAGGTGTATTGCACGTATACGCTGGTTTCACCGTCAAAGTTGAGCACTTTGTCGTAAGAGAACACGATATCTTTAATTTTGTTGTTGTACAACGCACCGAAAATTACCGCACCGACACCAACTTTCTTTGCCACTTCTTCCTTGTTTTCAAGGTTGGGATTTTTATCATTGATAATGGTATATGCCTTTTCGATACACTTATTGATAACGTCTTCCAAGAACACAACGTTGCCCTTTCTCGTGGACATCGTCCCTTCTTCCAAAGAAACCATACCGTACGCAACGTGTACAAGGTCCTTCGACCAATCCTTGCCCATCAGTTCCAATACTTTGAAGAACTGTTTAAAGTGCAAGTTTTGTTGATATGCAACAACGTACAAGCATTTATAGAAATCGTACTCCTTTTTACGATAGGACGCTGCCGCCATGTCACGGGTAGCGTACAACGACGTACCGTCCGATTTCAAAATAATGCAAGGAGACATGCCGTATTCTTCCAAATCAACCACTTGCGCGCCGCGGCTTTCAATCAATAATCCCTTTTCACGGAGTTCGTCTACAATGGGTTGCATTTTATCCGAATAGAAGCTTTCCCCTGCGTAGGAATCAAAATGAATATCCAACATTTCGTAAATTTTTTGTACGTCTTTCAACGTCAAATCTTTAAACCAATGGAACAATGCAAGGCATTCTTCGTCGCCCTGTTCAATTTTCTTGAAATAAGCGCGCGCTTCGTCTTCGTATTCGGGATGTTCTTCCGCTTCGCGGTGGAAACGAACGTACAACTCGTTCAACGCGCGGATACCGCCTGCTTCAATTTCGTCCTTATTCCCCCAACGCTTGTATGCGGAAATAAGCTTACCGAATTGCGTGCCGTAATCCCCCAAATGGTTAATACCAACCGCTTTGTAGCCCAAATAATTGTAAATACGGTACAACGCGCCGCCAAGCACCGTTGTGGACAAGTGTCCGATATGGAAAGGCTTTGCAATATTGATAGACGAATAGTCGATACAAATCGTTTTACCGTCCCCTTCTTTAGAAGCGCCGAACGCATCGCCTTCCGCAAAGATTTTATCCAAAGTGCCTTTTACAAAGCCTGCTTTGTTGATTTTAAAATTCAAATAACCATTTACCGCCGAAATTTCGCTGATAACTTCGTCCGCGGACAAAGACTGTTTCAGTTCTTCCGCAATGGCAACGGGACTTTTTCTCATAATTTTCGCAAACTTGAAGCAAGGCAATGCGTAATCCCCCATTTCGGTGTTGGGAGGAAGTGCAATCAGCTCGTACAATTCGTCTTTGCTAACGCCGTCTACGTTCAATTTATCTGCAATATACTTTTTATAATCCATTTTTATCGCCCTTTTGTGTCTTTTTGATTTATTTACCATAATAATATAGCATATTTTTTTAATTTGGGCAAGTATTTTTTCAAATTGGGCAACTTTAATTTGCCAATTTTTAAATTTTGTATTATAATATATAGGAAAAAATTAAGAAAACGCATAAAAAGGAATAAAATTTTATGAAATTAGGTGTTGTAGGACTTCCCAACGTAGGAAAATCCACTTTGTTTAACGCAATTACGCACGCAGGCGCAGAATGTGCAAACTACCCTTTCTGTACCATTGAACCCAACGTGGGCGTCGTAGCGGTTCCCGACGAACGTTTGGACAAGCTTGCGGCTTTGTATACCAGCAAAAAAATTACCCCTGCCGTTATCGAATTCGTTGATATCGCAGGGCTTGTAAAAGGTGCGTCCAAGGGCGAAGGTTTGGGCAATAAATTCCTTTCCCATATCCGCGAAGTTGACGCTATCGTACACGTTGTTCGTTGTTTTGAGGACGCAAACATTACGCACGTTGACAATAAAATTGATCCCGTTGACGACATTGAAACCATTAATTTGGAATTGATTATGTCGGATATGGAAGCCGTGCAAAACCGTATGAACAAAGTGAAAGTGCAAGCGCGCGGCGGCTCGGATAAAAAAGCCGTTGAAGAATATGCTTTCTTGGAAAAGCTTTATAAGCATCTTGAAAGCGAAAAGCCTGCTCGTACCTTTGACATCGCTGCTGAGGAAGAAGAATTTATGAAAAACTGCTTCCTCTTGACGATTAAACCCGTTATTTATGCCGCAAACATTAAAGAAGACGATATGGGCAAAGACGAAGATGATCTCCCCTACGTTGTTAAGGTAAAGGAATGGGCAGCTACGGAAGGCAGCGAAGTGTTGGTTATCTGCGCAAAAACGGAAGAAGAACTTTCGCAAATGAATCCCGAAGACAAGGCCGTATTTATGGAAGAATTTGGCTTGGGTGAAAGCGGTTTGGATCGTTTGATTAAAAAATCCTATGCCCTTCTCGGCTTGATTTCTTATTTGACCGCAGGCGAAAAGGAAACGAGAGCTTGGACGATTGTCAACGGTACGAAAGCACCTCAAGCGGCTGGTAAAATCCACACCGACTTTGAAAAAGGCTTTATCCGCGCCGACGTTGTTAATTGGGAAATCCTCGTTACCCTCGGCTCGATTGCCGCAGCAAAAGCGGAAGGTAAAGTTCGCAGTGAAGGTAAAGAATACGTTATGCAGGACGGCGACGTAGTTGAATATTACTTCAACGTTTCCAAAAGCAATAAATAATTTATAAGCTCGGCGATATATGCCGAGCTTTTTTATCGTTAAAAAACGCTCATCCGTTTGGTTGAGCGTTTGTTTTTTATAAAATTCCTTTTTCCGTCAAATATTCTTCGGTGATTTTCGCCGCCGAATAAACAATTTCCGCGCAGGGACGCTTGTTATAATAGGCTTCCGTTCTTGCCTCCGCAGCCCCGCCGATTGTCACTTGCAAATTTGCACCTGTGAGCAAATCCTCGCAAATTAAACTTCCGTTTTCCGCTTTAAACTTTGCGCAAAGTTCTTGGACGATAGCATAAATCTGCTTTTTATTTTCGGGGGTATTTTCCGCGGAAGAACAAACGCCGCCGATAACGGTAGCCATACCGCTTACTGCGCCGCAAGTTAAACGCAAACGCCCCAATCCACCGCCAAACGGCAAGGTCAGCTTTGCAATCGACTGCTCGTCAATACCCATAACGTCCGCAAACGCAATCGCAACCGCTTGTGAACATGCATATCCTTGTAAAAATAACGCTTTTGCCCTTTCTGCTCTTGACATTTTTTTTCTCTCCTGTTATAATAGTGCTATATTTTGGAAAAACTGTAATCGTCTATGTATAGTATAGCATATTCGTTTACCTTTTTCAAGCAAATCAAGTATATTTATAGTTACATAGGAGAAGA
>JAZOVQ010000065.1:0-7564 GCA_045658805.1 Candidatus Scatosoma sp. | reverse complement strand
AACGCACGCTTTATCCGAAATTCTTCTTATAAAACCCAAGGATACGCATAAAATCACAAGAGATGAAGATTTTGAAGATGCTTCCCCCACGTTTCACCGAGATATTTACGTTACCCCGGAAAAAATGAAACGTTGTTGCGATTTTTTATCCCCTACCCTGTATAAAGAGTTTTTGACAAAAGACTTTATCGTTCTAGATGGAAAGCAAGAATCGCTGGAAACCTGGGAACATTCTTTGAAAATCTTTAAAAATTATAGCACTTATCTCAAAAACGACATTGAGATTTTTGAAAAAATACATACTGCTGTTGTTTTCCAAATTTTATCTATTTATTTTAAAAAATTCTTACAAAAAACAACCTATCCGGCATGGATTAATTCCTTTTTTACGAAATTGAAAAGTGAAACCTACCTTTGCAGAAGCGTTGAAGCCATCACAAAGGAATTTAATTACAGCCACGCATACCTCTGCCGAGAATTTAAGAAACATACGGGGAAAACGATGGTGCAATGCTTAAACGAAAGCCGTATCATCTATTCTACCGTGCTTTTACTCGACCCCAAGGTGTCCATTTTGGAAATTGCAATGCGATTAAATTACAGCTCGCAAAGCGCGTACTGCAACGCCTTTAAGGAAATCTACAATATGTCGCCAAGAGAATGGCAAAAGGTTCAATTAAATAGTTAATCGCCTTTTTTAAGGTTTTCATGCCCATCGGCTTACGCCCGTTATCTTAAAACAGATAACGGGTTTCTTTTTTCGCGTAAACCTTGTTGATGCCGATCGCTTTTCCATCCTTGAAGGCAGGAAGTTTCTGCAAATATACAATCTTATTTTCATCCAAAGGATAAATTCTTGCACAAACCGTTTTCGGGAACTCGTAATAACGAAGCCCTACTTCAAAATCTACCCCCAAATAATAATGGTCGTTCACCTTTTCGCCGTCAATGAGCAATTCCAGCGTGTCACCGTCAAAGTCAATATAAAGGAATCCGTTTTCCTTTTTGCCTGCGCTGTATTTGACCGCTATTTCATAATCCACGTATTTACCGCAATCCTTAACGCCAACAACCTCTGCGGACCATTCTTCAGCTTGGAAAGGAGCGGTATAGATGCCAAAATCCCCTTCTTCGCCTATTTTTTCCAGCCCTGCAACCGCTTCTTCCAAAGCAGGGTATATTTTCACCATCGGCTTTTCAAACGTGTTAAGGTGTAAACCGTCTTCCGTTTGATACAGCTCACCGTCCGCAATAAAGATGCGCTCTTTGCCCTGATAGTTAAACTTATACGCCTTCAACGCTTCTTCCTTTGCCAATACGATGATTTTTCCGTCAAAATCCCCTTCGATTTGATAATCCGTCTTCCCGTCCTTCGACCAGAACACGTAATCCTTTCCGTTCAACGTACAGAAGGGCGTAGCCGTTGCATACTTCAACACCGCGTTCCCGATAGGCATATTCAAGGGATATGCGCAGTATTCCTTATTCTCCAAATGGATAGAAGGAATCGTTATCGTTTCGCTTTCCAATTCTACCTTAAAGTTTTTATAATCTCTGCAAGGCAAGTCGTAATGGCGAACGTAGTTATTGATGAACAAGAAGCCTTGGTTGCCCTTTGAACGCATCGAATAACGCAAGCTTGTAAGGTCGGTAGGATCGCTCGGGCTGTCCTCAAAGAACTTAACCCGCATTTGTTCTACGCCAAATTCACGGGCAAAGTAGTTGCACAATTTAAACTCCCCTGCCTTTTCACGCACCTTAGAGTACTGGCTGATTGGAGCTTGGAAGTCGTAGTTGATTTCCAGCAAATCACTGCAAAATCCGGGTACAAGCGGGCCTTCTCTAAAATATTCCTGCATCGTGGTCAACGCCCCAATGGGATTCATACCGCCGTGGAATACGTAATACCCTATGGTAGAAGCTTCACTCCCCAAACGGCACATCGTAACAGCGCCATGCTCCGTTCCGCCAAGGATCGGCCTTCTATGGTCGGTTACCTGCCCGCCGCCGCTAATTTCTACCGTGGAATACGGGAATTTTAATTTGGCGATATCCGCGTCCATGGTAATTTTTCCCGCTTCGCTGCCGATGTTTTCATCGTTTGGATTCGGGGAAAATAAGAAAGGCTGTAAGGGAGGCAATTCCCCTATCGTTCTATCCCAAGGCTGTTCTACGTACGCGCCCCAAACGGCGATCGCATCCCCAATGGCAGCCTTACCCCAGCCCGTAGCGCAATACACGGGTACGTCAAATCCAATTTCTTTCAACATTTTGATCAGCGCATTAATGTGATTATCGCTAATATCTTCCCCTTGTACGCCCCATTGGCTGTATTCATTTTCTACCTGAATTGCGTAAATAGGACCGCCCTGCGAATACATATACCCGTCGCATTGTTTATACAGCTCCTTGAAGTATCTTTCCACGTAGGACATATACACGGGATCGTTTGATCTCGTTTTACAATTCTCTTCGTAAATCCAATCGGGGAACCCGCCGTTTCTTGCTTCTGCGTGTACCCAAGGGCCGATTCGCAAGCACATCAGCATCCCTGCCTCTTTGATTTCACGCAAAAATCTTCTCAGGTTGCGATTGCCTCGGAAGTCGAAATGCCCTTTGATTTCCTCATGATGCAACCAAAAGGCGTAGCTTGCCACGACGTCAATCCCTTGCGCTTTCATCTTCGCAATACCCTCTTTCCAATATCTCGCATCCGCACGCGAATACTGGTATTCCCCCGAAATCGGAAACCAAGGTTTGCCATCTTTTACATAGTATAAGTCGTTATAGGTTATCATAACCATTCTCCTTTTTTGTTTGCTTATAATTCTTCCACTGTATATTCTTCCGGATATGTACACACCGTCTTTCCGTCTTTTCGTTCAAAATACAAAAATCCGTTTTCCAAAGGCAAATGCAACGTACAATTCATATCGACCGCAGGTTTTGAAAACAACAATTTTTTACCGTGCCTTCCTCTGTACCCCGTCAAATAATCCACGAGTAAATTTGCAACGTAAGAGGCAAACCCGTGGTCCAAGCTTGCATACGGATCGTTCTTTTCCCACAAAGTACCCGTTGCCTTCGCCATGTAATAGAAATAATCCACACATTCTTCGGCAATCTTATATTTGCTTCCGTTTTCGTTCAGCATAATCAAGCGTAAGTAGTTGCCGATGAAGGCATTCGATTTATGTACGTGCGGATACACCTGTTCTTGGATTCGTTTCGCGCCAAAGTTGTCCATCAAGTTTTTGTAAAGCTCGGGATAGCTTTCCTTGGTCGCTACACCTGTGAAAAAGGCATAATATTGACAGGTCTCCGAACAGTGGCCCTTCAATACCAGTTCCCCGTTTTCACGAATACGGTTATCCTCAAAAAATTCCCCGTTAAAGCTGTCTCTTCGAATGATTTTTTTGATTTCTTCCGCTCTTTTTTGATACTCGTCAATGCCGTACATTTTCGCCGTACATTCAAGCGCCATCGCATACAGCATATTCGAGGGATAGTTAATACCTGCCGTAAATTCGGGATCATTCGCTTTGCTCCATTCCACGAACACCCAATTTTCCAAATTTTCCAAAAGCCCTTGCTCGTTTAAGTATTTATCAAAAAACTCAACAATGCCCAACACCTTATTTTTAGATTCCTGTAAAATGGCGTCGTCGTTGCAACGAATATAATAATCGTACTGCTCGATAATATAGAACAAAGCCCAATTCGGGATATAGGATCCATCTGTAAAATCCGCAGGATAGCACATGGGCACCATGCCTTCGGGGATACTTTTTGTTTTTGCATGAATGTAATTGTTTAAGAAATTACGTTCTACCTTGTTCTTCCCCGTAAACAGTTGTTCCGATTTCCCTAAGAAATAGGAATCACAAAGCCAGCCAGCACGTTCTCTGGAAGGACAGTCGGTAAGAATATCCAAAGCATTTTGTTTGAAAGTTTGACGCGCCGCCTCAACGATTGCATTTAACTTTTCATTGTCAGTTTTAAACAAAAAGCCTTCCGCGTCGGGATTTTCATAAGTATGTATCCCTACGGATACGTTTCCGATTTTACCGCTCTTTACGTGCACCTTGATGTATTTCGCTGTGTATGGTTCAAGCGTCGTATGCGCATACGTTTGCCCCGCTTTTAAACGATATTCAATTACGTTTACCGAACCCATACGGTCACTTCTAATATTCGCCGTAGCATTTTCATCCGTATTTAAATCGATTTCATCAAAAGATACCAACACCACACTATCTTCCAAGGTCGTACATTCAAGGCGCAAAAAGCCCGTATGTACAAAATCAAAATTATACAAAACGTATTCCCTTTCCGAAATCGTATTCTCTAATTCCTTCTTGCGATAGGTTAAACGCTGCAAAAACGAACTATTGTCGCTCTCCCATTCGTGCTTGGGGAAAATACGCAATCTTTCTTTCAATATCCACGGGTTTGTTTCAGGTAAGTCTTTTTCGATGAAATATTCTCCGCTCTCCATTTCCTGCGCAGGGAAAAACTCGTAGGAAGGATAGGAAACGTTGCGCGCCTCAAATAATTTATCCTCAACCTGTACGGGATATTCCTTTTCCACTTCCGCCCCATTGGGAGAAAAATCGAGATACGTTTCCTGAGGAGGGCGCTCAAAATCATAAATTTCCGTAAAAGGACGCTGGTAGCTGTATTTACATACCTTTTGCTTCTTTTCCTCATATTCACGGACGATGAAATCTCTCCCCGTCCATACAATTGGAAGGTTCTCCCTTACCACTTCCGCGCAAACGAAGCCCGATTGATACAAGTGGCAATAATTGTAGCTGTTGTACGCCACCGCCTCAATGAAAACCACGTTTTTTTCTTGTAAGTTACGAAGGGGTAACTCATCTACGCGAAAACGTCCGTGCGCCGAACGAGCAGGCCCAACGCCTACCATCTGTCCATTTACAAAAGCTCTATATACGTTGCTTGCCGCAACCTTTAACGTAGCATCTGCGCTACCTTCAAACGTCGCAAAAAACACACATCTTGTGTGTAATTGATTCTCCTTCCCTTTTTGCCAAACAGGAACGGCTTTTTTGAAAAAATTATCTTTCACTTTACTACCTCAATTGCAATACTTATCGCCTAACTCTACTTCTATACCTTAATAACGCCCAGACCAGCTTTCCTTAATGACAAAAACACATTCCGCCATCTTGTTGCCGACCTTTGCCGTAATGGTAACCGTACCCGCTCCGCGCGCACTCACCTTACCATTTTTATCCACCACTGCAACACTTTCGTTAGAGGACTGCCAAACGACTGCATATCCCCTATTCCCTGTCAGATTTAACGAATAGGAACGCCCCTCTTTGATTTCAATTTTACTTTCCATCATAAGGGTTTCATCCGCTAGCGCCGTATCTACGTAGGAATACAAAACGCTATTTGTGTAGCCGTCTTGGATTGCATACGCCGCAACCTGCGCAATGGAACGCTCTACTGGTTCGGAATAATAATACGCCCCGTCTAAATACGCATAACTACGTGCAACCATTACCTTATCGTAATGCTCAGCAGGGATTTTCGTCAAAACTGCATTAAAATAGGCAAAACCCTCTTCGTAGTCCTGAGGATTATTCACTTTTACGCTCTCCGTTGCCCATTTGGTTTGCGGAATATCACGTACCGATTGCGTTGCAACCGTCAAAGACTCGTCCCCAAGCACAGCTTTGGGAATAATCAGCGTCCCAAAGGTTGCCCCCTTTGCCACAAGCGCATCCTCTACCTTCGACTGAAAACGAAGTCCCGCAGGCTCGGAAAGGCGAACGCTACCGCCTAAAATGGTAGGCGCATCGTATATTTCAAAGGGTTGCGTGAGTGTAAAATCCCCCACGCTGAGTGTGTAGCTAGCTGTACCCACCTCTACGTTGTCCGCATACGAAACATCGAATTTATCATATTCCCAATCGTTGCTGTAATCGATGCATACGGGCGTAATTTCCGCCCCCGTATACTGCAAGCCGTTATGGCTATCCATCGAAATCGCCGCCGTCGCCGCAAGATTTGGATGCTCCGCGCATGTTTGCGTAATCACACCGTCGTCCACCAAGTAGCTGTAATAATGTATTTCATCAGCAACGGACAACGAGCCGATAATAAAATTCGTTCCAAAACTATCTTGTGTTTTCAGTTTTAAAGAGCCTGTTTTGTAATGATTGTAAATCGTTTCATCAGCAAAAATTAAATTTGCATTTTCCGTAGAAGAATTCGTGCTATGGCGAGAATGTGCATACACGCTGTTGTCATTTTCCCCTTTGTACGTAATGCTCGCTCCGCTTCCCAACGCCAAATCAATATTGCCGTTCACGGAATAATTTGACGCAAAAGACAAACCTTCGGTATCGTTATAACAACCGCCGTAGATACGGCGAGTAATCGTACCGCCGAGAACACGCACGTCAACGTCTCCCGTCAACGAGGCGCCCCAAGATCCGCCGAAGACCTGCTCGAACGTACCGCCCGTCACCGTAAGCTTTACGTCGCACCCCGTATTAACGTCCTTACTTGCGCCGTACATACTCATTGACGCGCCGCCCGTTACGGTTAAATTCGCGGTACCGCCAATCGTACTCTCCGCCCCAAGCGAACCGCCAAACAAATGCGTTGCTTTTGCAGCTCCGCCAAAAGTCAAATAGGTGTCGCCTGTAACCGTATCCGAGCACCCACCGCCAAAAAAGAAGTTTACGCCGCTGTGATTGGAAACGTCAATCCCTGCATTGACCGTGCCGCCGATGGTAAGGTGCGTATCGCCCTCTACCGTTCCCATAAGGCTACCGCCATACACGTATCTATAAGTACCCGAAAGCAACGTTAGATCCGTACCTGCTACCCTCGTATCGGGCGTGCCGCCGCCATAAACGTCGACCGCATTGCTCAAGGTTACCCCCTCACCCATTACCACCGAATAGCCGTTTGCACAAATATATTCACCTGCATTTACCAACAATGCAACGTCCGTAAACGTAACGTGATCACGGATCTGAAAGGAAGTGAACGCCGTTGCATCTAAGCTGCCGCCCGTGACCGTTACCGCCTTACCGTGCGTTGTCCAATTCCCCACGGGAACGCTATCCTGCAAGACAATCGTCCCGCCATTGGGTACCTGTTCCAAAGCATATTGAAAGGATGCGTAAGGTGCAGCATTCGTACCCTCATTTTCATCGCTACCGCTCGCTGATACGTACACCACGTTCGTTTCCGCTGTTGCGTTCAACTCATTCAAACCAGCGCAAACGCTCAAAGTGCTCAATCCAATTAAAGCCAAAACGCCAATTTTTTTCGCTATCTTTCTCATTATGCCTCCTTAGATGGAACAAACCAATCGCTATTCCATTCGCCCAAATCATCCGCACTCTCGCTTGTTGAATTGGTAATAACGTCCGAATTAAAAAAGAATGTGATTTTTATTTTAAGCTCTTCATATTTCTCCATAAATTCACTCCATTGCAAAAACATGTATTCTAGATAAAGGCCTTTACACACTGCATTGTGATTTTTATATGCTTTCCTTTCACGAATCCATTAT
>JAZOVQ010000064.1:0-16254 GCA_045658805.1 Candidatus Scatosoma sp. | reverse complement strand
GCCAAGAGAAAAAGCCGATTAGGTAAAGGGGATAAAAGTAACTTATTAAAAAATGTTTTTTCGGTTGCATTATATAAAGTCGGAGCGGTAATTATAAATTCTACGGATAATATATTGGTTTCTGTTTTATTGGGAACGATTATTGTTGGTTATTATTCTAACTACGCACTTATTATTTCAATATTAACCACCTTTATTGGGGTAATATCTTCTGCGTTATTGGGCAGTATTGGTAACTTGGGGACGGAAGAAAACAAAGGTAAGCTTAAACGATTGTTCCACGTATGTTTTTTGGGTTATCACTTTATAGGGGCTTTTTGTGCCGCTGCATGCATATGCATATTCAATGACTTTATTTTATTGTGGCTCGGGGATCCTCAATATATCATTTCGCAAAAAGACGTAATTTTAATTGTGTTTTCTTTTTACGTTGCATGTATTTCAAATCCGCTTTGGATGTTCAGAGAATCGATTGGGCTTTTTAGTAAGATTAAATATATTATGCTAATTTGCGCTGGCTTTAATATCGGTTTATCCATTTTGTTTGCGCAATTCTGGGGACTTGGCGGTATAATTTTTGCCACGGGTGTTTCCCGTCTTATAACAATCTTTTGGTATGAGCCTCGTTACTTGTATAAATTGGCGTTTGGATCTAACTATTGGGAGTTTTGGGGACGAGTGCTTTTTAATGCGGTTCCCGCAGCGTTATCCATTATAATCAGCTATATCCTTTGTGGTTTGTTGCCTGGGAGCAATATTTTATGGCTGGGGTTAAAAATAGCTATATGCGGAGCAAGTACACTGATGTTTTTTGCGCTTTTTAACCTTCGGTCGAAAGAAGGAAACTATATTTTTTCTTTAACGAAAAAACTTTTTCACAAAAAGTAAATTCGATATAAATTGCGATAGGTTATTATCAATATAAAGGATGAGAAAAAAGACGGCCATCGCCGTCTTTTTTTACGTTTAATATTGACAAAGGCTTACGTATATATTATAATAAAGAAAAAATGGAGGCGCGCGATGAAAACAAAAAAGATTATCGTTTGTACAGTTATGGCGGCGAATATGCTTGCATTTTCAGCCTGCGACGTAATGAGTTTCTTTGCCTCGGAAGATAGCGCTTTGCGGGAAAAATATAGTGCTATTTATGCGGATGTATCCGAGGAAATGTTAAAGATTGGTTCGGGCGCTGGAATTACGGCAACGGGAATGAAAGAAAGTACTACGTCCACGCACGTACTTTCAACAAGTGCTTTCGTTTATTTTATCAGCGAAGTATATAAAAACAATCAATTTATTATCACCGATAAACCCGTTTCGTTCACCTGCAGTTGTGAAGGAGACCCAGAAGAGTATTCTCTTTCGATGTATGCAGGGATTGACGAGGAGAGCGGTAAAATACAAAGTGAAATTTTTGTAAGCAGTACGGAAATGGGGCAGCCCAATCCATCGGGGTATATCTATATCGAAGTGGGGTACGATTTTTCCGGGGAAACGATACGGAATTTTGATTTGTATATGTGCGATTGGCTTACGGGCGAAAACGTAATGCGCAGTGTTTACGACGGCGAAATTTTATATAAACTTGAATCCGTAGAAGACGAGGCGTATATGGAGGCGCGAGAAAAAGTACTGGCGGAAATGGAGGAGTTTTCGGTTACTCTGCAATCGGCGGTAGACCTCAATTGCGACTTTTCGGCAGAGTACACAGCGAGCATGCAATTGCTTATGTAAAGTGAAACAAAAAGGGCGGCGGTGGCCGTCCTTTATTTTATTAAACGCAAAATTGCAGGGATGCCAAAACCGCCGCTAATAGGGTCTTGAAAAAGCGGTAGCGCAGGCGGATAAAAAGTGAAAACAACGAAAAGCAAAGCAAGCAAAGCCAAAAGTAAAATGGGGATAAATTTATAAAAACAAGTCGCCAATCCGTCTTTTAATAACCAAGCCTCCAAGAGATAGGAAAGCCCAGCGGCGGCGAAAAAGAAGATAACGTTCAACCAATCCGGCGAACGCCCAAACGCGCCGTTATAAGTGTAGAATAAAACGGGAATCAACGTACACCCGACGGCAATCCCTATAAGCTTCACCCACCAAAATTCGGGATATTCCGCGCCGAAAAAACGCGCTTGAAAGACGGCAAATCCAAGCGCAGGGAAGAAGAAAATTTTGATATGCTCCCAAGTGGACTCGTTTACGGCGGAAAACAAAGCGAAAAACGGGCTGTCCGTCCAACCGTATAGAAAATGCAATAACGACCCCAAAAGCGCTGTAAAAGCAAAGCCTGTAAGCTGCCAAACGGCTAAAGAACGTTTCATAAATTCCCTCTCCAAAACTTAAAAAAATTCGATATACAAAGTATATTCCGAATAGGGCGAGCTTATGCAAAGCACGCGGAACGCCCCAAAAAGCACAACTTTTTCGCAAAGTTCTAAAAAAAACGGATTTTGACTTGATTTTTTTAAAAAATTGCATTATAATCATATAGGCTTGCGTAAAAACGCAGGGCAACTTCACCAAATTGGAGAAAAACAATGAAACCATTGGAAAAATTAACAAAGGCGCAAGTGGTGTCCTTTTGCTTAATGTCTTTTTGTTCGGGCGTAATGATTGGCGTCGGCGGTACGGCATTTTTGCTTGCTTGCAGTGTTGATTCGCCTTGGAGTAAACTTATCGGCGCGATATTATTCTCGCTGGGCATTTTGTCTATTGTAATGTTTGAAATGAAGCTTTTTACGGGCTTGATTTCCGATATCCCCGAAATGGGCGCAAAGAATTTTTGGAAATTGCCCGTATGTTTTGTATTCAATATGCTTGGCGTATTGTTTGCCGCTATTCTTGTTTACAATTCCTCGTTGTCCGCAACGGTAGTGGAACAAGCGAAAGGCGTTATGACCGCAAAGCTTTCGGTAGAAAATTGGGCATTGACGGGCTTTTGTTCAGCTATTTTGTGCGGATTCCTTATCACGTTGTCCATTGGCGCGGTAAATTATGCGCCTCGTAAAAAGCTGTCGACAACGGTAGGCGTGGCATTCCCGATTATCGTCTTTGCATTTTGCGGTTTTGACCACTCGGTAGCCAACACCTTGTACATTTTCTTGAGCGGTGGCAGTATATTGTTCACGGGTCAGGAATTTGTCTATCTCTTAATGTGTGTTCTCGGCAACATAGTCGGCGGCGTTATTCTTCCCATTTTGTCGCTGTTTAGAATTTGGTCCAATAACCAACGCGAGGCGACGGAGAAAGCAGCGCAAGCGCAGGAAGAAGCGAAATAATTATCACCTAAATAAAATGAAAAAGCACGCCCGAAGAGGCGTGCTTTTGATTTTTTAAAGGCAATAATTATTTCAAAGTTTTCAGTTTAGAAGAATTGATAATAACAACAAGCTGCATATCTTTTTCCAACTTTGTAGTGGGATCAACGTTGATTTGCATTAATTCGCCTTGTCTAATCGCAATAATGTTAATGGCGTATTTTTTACGCAAATTGAGATCAATAAGCGTTTTTCCCACCCATTCGCTTTTGACGTCAAGTTCGATAAGGGAAACGTCGTTAGAAAGTTCGATAACGTCAACGAAGCCAGAGCTTAATAAATTTTTAGCTAAACGAACGCCCGATTCATATTCAGGGAAGATAACCTTATCCGCGCCTACTTTGCTTAAAATTTTCTTATGCATTTCGTTGGCACATTTTGCGATAACCGTTTTTACGCCTACTTCTTTGCAAAGCATAACCGCCATAACGCTGGCTTCCAAATTATTGGCCATGGCAATGATAACCACGTCCAAATTGGCAACGCCAAGCTGTTTTATCACTTCCAAATCGGTGACGTCGGCGCACTTGCAGTAGGGGATATCCACGATAGCGGAATTGACAAGGCTTTCATTGATGTCGACAGCCAAAACTTCTGCACCGTTATTAACTAGTTCTTTTGCAACGGCTAAACCATAACGGCCAAGCCCAAATACAGCGTAAGATTTATTCATACTCATAACCACTCCTTTGCGTTAACCTACGCTAATTTCTTCCGTAGGATTTTTAATATTATTGATGTGTTCTTTTTTAGATTGAAGCGCGATAGCGAGAGAAATGGGACCAATTCTTCCCAAAAACATAGTGCCGATAACAATCAACTTTCCCCACAAATTTAAAAGGGGAGTTAGATTTCTAGACAAGCCAACCGTAGCGGTAGCGCTAACCGATTCATAAATAATATCCAATGCTGGAGCATCTATAACCGCGGAAAGCAAGATAGTGGAGATAAATAAAATTGTAAACGACATAGCCGTAACAGCAACCGCTTTGCGTGTAGCTTGACGGGATAAATTGCGATTAAACAACGAAACCTCGTTCTTGTTGCGAATGGTGGAATAGGCAGTGGCGAACAAAACGACGATGGTAACAGTTTTGATACCGCCTGCAGTCCCCACGGGCGAACCGCCGATAAACATCAACAAAAGACACACAATCGCTGAGGCGTTGGTGAGGTTTTCCTGCGGAATGCTAGCAAACCCCGCCGTTCTTGTCGTTATAGATTGAAAAAAGGAAATCTGAATTTTATCAAACAGCGAGTAGCTTTGTAAAGTGAGCGGGTTGTTATATTCAAAAATAAAAATTGCAATTGCACCGCCGAAAATTAAGATAGCGGTTGCGGATAAAACAATTTTGCTGTGCAAGGTCAATTTATCAAAGCATCTCCATTTTACTTTTTTAAAATTCTTCAACACGCGCAAAACGTCCCACCAGACGATATAACCAAGACCGCCAAGGACAATTAAACCGCTTGTAACCGTGTTAATTAAAGGATTTGTGGCATAATTGCAAAGGCTGTTTTCGGCGATAATATCTATCCCTGCGTTGCAAAAGGCTGAAACGGAATTAAAGACGGAAAGCCAAATGCCTTTCGCACCGAAATCTTGGATAAAAACGGGCATATAGAGCAGCGCTCCGACAGCTTCGATAAGCAATGTCCCAATAATTACCTTTTTGACAAAGCTTACAAGCCCTGAAAGGGAGTTAATGTTAAAGGCGTCGCTGATAAGCTGACTGTCTTTTAATCCAATTTTACGGTGTAAAGCAATCATAACTCCTGCCATAATGGTAATGATGCCCAAACCGCCGATTTGTATCAAAAGCAAAATAACAATTTGTCCAAATACACTCCAAGTGGTAACAGTAGGTAGGGTAACAAGCCCAGTTACGCAGGTGGAGGTGGTTGCAGTAAACAATGCATCAATATAGGGCACAGCCTCTCCGTTTTTGGTGCTGATAGGCAAAGCCAACAAAATACTGCCTATCAATATCGCCAACAGGAAACTTATCATAATAATTTGTGTGGTTGACAATGAAATTTTTCTTTTGTTTTTCATCAATGGCCCTCCCACAGCGTTAAAAATTTTTTTATAATGTTATTATACCATGTTTTTACAAAAATTTCAAGTCTTTCAGGAAAAATAACAATCGGAAGGAAGATATATTAGGAGTTAAGCGGCTTCTCGCCCGTGGCGAGAGCGTCGCAACGCCGATAAGTTTTCGCCCTTTTATTTATCCTTTCGTTGCGGACGTTGCTCGCGCGAACCGCTGAGAATTCAGCACTTCTTGCGAATAGCCCACCACAGCAAAAGGGACGGCTTTCGCCGTCCCTTTTGCTGTGGTGGAGCTAAGCGGATTCGAACCGCTGGCCTCCTCGTTGCGAACGAGGCGCTCTACCAACTGAGCCATAACCCCATTAACATTTGTATTATATATCATTTTTTTGCGTTTGTCAATATTTTTTTTAATTTTTTTCGTAAAAACCAAAAAAATAACTCCCCAGAATAGCAGGGGAGTTGAATATTTTTTATTCCTTTTCCACTTCGTCAAAGCGGTTTTCCAAGAAACGCTTTACGTCGTAATTTTGTTTGTAGATAAGATAGGTGGAAACGTTGGGCGCAGTAAAATCTTTCAAATGCACTTCTTCCAACGTACCGTTATCAATTTTGTCTTTTATCATTTTGTAGGGCAGGAAAGAATATCCAAGTCCGTTTTCCAAATAAGGCAACAGTTTAGAAGTGTTGTCCGTTTCCAAACGGAAGATATGGTTTTTCGGGAAAAGGGAACGGATAAATACTCCTGCTTCGCTCAACGTCAAATCGCACATTAAATAGGGGATTTTCGCAAGCTGGGCTTTGGTGATACCGCCGGGATATTCGTTTTTGCCTTTACCGCAAACAAGTGCAACGCGGTCAACGTCGTATACGTCGCAAACGTACCCAACGCGCTTTAAGGGAATGGCGGAAAATACCATATCCAACATATTGTCTTGCAAATTTTGAATTAAATCAAGCGAGTGCCCAAGCATTACTTTGACGGACGTAATGGAATTGTCTTTCAAACATTCGTCAACGAGGGGCTTCACGTACACTTCGTAGGATGCGTTGATTGCACCGATAGAGAATTTACGGCTGTGCGAGGACAGGGCGTTCATTTCTTCCACGGAAGCGTTTTGAAGTTCTAAAATACGTTCGGCATAGCGCAAGAAAATTTCCCCGGCTTCGGTCAATTTAACCGTTTTAGAGCCACGGGAGAAAAGGCGCTTGCCAACTTCTTTTTCCAGTTCGCTGATACGGTTTGTAACCGTGGATTGCGCTATGCGCAATTTTTCAGCCGCCAACGTGAAGTTTTTTACTTTTGACAAAAAGATAAATGTTTTAAGTTCTTCGCTATTCATAGAAAAAATTGATTATCCTTATCATTTCAATTGATTTTATTATAACGCCTCTATCGAAAAAAATCAAGTACTTGAGCAAAAAAAGTTTGCCAAATTGCACAAGTTTTTTAAAATGATTAAAAAAGGCGGAGTTGCCGTTTGACAAATTGTTCATAAAAGAGTATACTATAAGGTAAAAAATACGCAGGGAGAAACGGGGATGCGAGAGGATATTGCGCAACGCGTTCAACAAATTAGAAAAGATATAGAAAAAGGCAACGCTTTTGGGGAAAACGTGTTGTTGGTTGCCGCAACGAAAATGCAATCGGCTGAAGATATTAACGATGCCATTCTTGCAGGCGTAGATGCCGTCGCGGAAAACAAACCGCAGGAATTTCGTGATAAAAACCACTTACTTTTGCCTTGTCCTCGACATTTTATCGGGCATTTGCAAACGAATAAAGTGAAATATTTGATAGGGAACGTTGATTTGTATCATTCCTGCGATAGAGATTCGCTT
This sequence comes from Candidatus Scatosoma sp., assembly GCA_045658805.1. Lineage (GTDB taxonomy): Bacteria > Bacillota > Clostridia > Christensenellales > Borkfalkiaceae > Scatosoma. The sequence goes on along the minus strand of JAZOVQ010000064.1, from coordinate 9,045 downwards.
GCCGAGGAAATTGCGCGTCAATCCTTGCAAAAAGGGATTGTTTCCAACGTGTTGATTCAAATTAATATTGGCGCGGAAGAAAGCAAAGGCGGATACACTTTGGCGGAAGCGAAAGAGGTGTTTGCGCGGCTTTCCAGCAAGGATGGACTGTGCGTGCAAGGCTTTATGGCAATGCTTCCCAACGTGCAAGACGAAGCTATGCTTCGTGGGTTGGTGCGCGAAATGCGCGGTTTGTTCAATTGGGCAAAAACACAATCGAACGAAGTTAAATACTTGTCTATGGGGATGAGTGGGGATTATAAGCTTTGCGTTGAAGAGGGCAGCAACGTTATCCGTGTAGGTTCGACGATTTTCGGCGTTAGAAATTATCAATAAATTGCGAGAGTAAACCGTATGGCAAAGAAATGTAAAAACACAACGATAGAAACGGAGGACACGTCCAGTCAATCGCCGCGCAGAAAGCGTCGGTGGCTTGTTGTGCTGCTCTGCTTTATCATTTTTCTTGCCAACGTTGCGCTTATCTTGCAGGCAGGCTCGTTTTATACCGAGTGGAGCTGGGAGTTTTGGTATCCCGATTATCAAAAGGTAGACATTTTACCTTTGCTTGAAAAGGATACGCGGACGGAAGAGGATTACAATTTAATTTACCGCCAAACGGGTTTGACGAAAACGGCGATAGACGATATGCTGTCCGAAACAAGCAATTATGAGGAAAATTTGGCGAGAATATTACGCATACAAGAGGTATATTTCACGCCTGTGACCGTAAACGGACGCTGTTTTGCGCCCTTTACCTATTTGGACGAAATTGACAGCATTACGCAGTTGGCGCGTTTACGCGACGGGGATATAATCGTATCCTCAACCACGCGTGTTTCGTGGTTTAGATACGGACATGCCGCCTTGGTTATCGACGGTGACGAGGAAGTTATTGTCGAATCTATCGGCGTTGGTACGGAAAGCAAAATCAATTCGGCATTGACCTTTTGCGATTTGGCAAATTTCATTGTTTTACGCCCGAAAGTGGATAGGGGAACCAAAGCCCAAGTGGTGACGTACGCAAGGGAGAACCTTATTGGTATTCCTTATCGTTTAACAACGGGGATTTTGTATGATAAAAACCCTGCAAACATTGAAGTTTCGCAATGCGCGCACCTTGCGTGGTATGCGTATAAACGTTTTGGCATTGACCTTGATTATAACGGCGGTTCGGTGGTGAAACCGCAAGAAATTTCGTTGTCCGATCAAGTGGAAGTGGTACAAGTGTACGGCTTTGATCCCGACGTTTTATGGAGTGAGTAATCCATGAAAAAACAAGAAACTTACACGAAAATGTACGCTTTGGTTACGGGCGCGACGGGCGGTTTAGGTAAGGCGTTTGCCGAGGAATTGGCGCGCCGTGGATACGCGTTGGTTTTGACGGGCAGAAGCGAGGAGAAATTGCAGGCGTTACAAGCGGATTTGCAAGCGCAATATCCCTTGATTGAAACCGTTTATTGTGCTGCGGATTTGTCCGATGAAAAGGATAGGGCGAAGCTGTTTCAATTGGTAGAAGATAGAGAAATTTCCTTGTCCTTGCTTGCAAACGTTGCAGGCGCGGATATACAAAAAGGCGTTGCGGAATACACGCAGGAAAAGATAGCCTTTCAATGCCGAGTAAACTTTGAGGCGGCGGTTTCTCTTTGCCGATATGCAATGGATTATAAGGCGGAGCGTTTGGAAATAATCAACGTTTCCAGCGTTTCGGGAATATATCCAATGCCGTATTTTGCGATATACAGCGCCACGAAAAGGGCGCTCACTTCTTTTTCCGTGGCTTTGCGTGAAGAGGTGAGAGGCAAGGGAATATCGGTAACGGCAGTCCTGCCTGGCGCAATGCCTACAAGGGAGGATATTAAAGCCCAAATCAAAGGACAAGGGCTATGGGGAAAGCTTGCGGCGAAATCGCCTGCGTCGGTTGCAAAAGCCTCGCTAAAGGCGGTGCGTAAAAACAAAAGCAAAGTGATTGTCGGCTTTTGGAATAAAGCAATGCGTGTCGCTACGTGTTGGATTCCGTCCCCGCTGCGTATGAAATTTATTGCACGGAGATGGAGCAAAATATCAAAAGACGCCTTCAATTAACGCGCGCGCTTTTGTGAAAAGTGAAAAAAATGTAAAAAATGCAAGAATTACCGAGAAGAAATGCATTTTCGGGCTTCAAATTCTTGACAAACTCTTGAAATTTTATTATAATCGATTTAATAAATTTTAGAAGCTGGTTTAATCGATAAATCGAAACGAGGAGGAGAGTAATATGATAGAATTAAATCCTATGAGTAATTTATTGGAAATGGATCAATACACGTATGAATTGCAGGACGTTCCCGAAGCGCAATTGTTCCGTGATATTTATCCATACGACGAAGTGCCTAAGACACCCTTCAACCATAGAAGAGTGCCTATGAATATGCCCAATGATATTTGGATTACGGACACGACGTTCCGTGACGGGCAGCAATCTCGTGCGCCTTATACGGCAAAGCAAATTGTAGACATTTACAAAATGATTGCTCGTTTGGGCGGTCCGAAAGGGATTATTAGACAAAGTGAATTTTTCGTGTATACGAAGAAGGATAGAGAAGCGTTGGAACAATGTATGGCTTTGGGGTATAAATTCCCTGAAATCACCACTTGGATCCGCGCGAAGAAAGAGGACTTTGAGCTGGTACACAATATCGGTATCAAAGAAACGGGTATTCTCGTAAGCTGTTCCGATTATCATATTTTCAAGAAATTGAATATGACGAGAAAGCAAGCGTTTGACCATTACCTTGGCGTTGTTAGACAAGCCTTTGAAGCAGGCATTTCGCCTCGTTGTCATTTGGAAGACTTGACGAGAGCTGATTTCTACGGCTTCGTTGTTCCTTTTGTAAACGAATTGGTTAAATTGTCCAAGGAAACGGGTATCCCCGTAAAAATCCGTATGTGCGACACGATGGGTTACGGTGTTCCTTTCACGGGCGCAGCGCCCCCTCGAAGCGTTCCTGGTCTTGTATACGGCTTGCACCATTATTCGGACGTTACGTCGGAAATGCTTGAATGGCATGGTCATAACGATTTCTATATGGGCGTTGCCAATGCTGTTAGCGCATGGTTGTTCGGTGCGAGCGGCGTAAACTGTTCGCTTCTTGGTATCGGTGAAAGAACGGGTAACGTGCCTACCGAAGCAATGGTTATGCAATATGCTTCCTTAAAGGGTACGCTTGACGGTATGGACACGACGGCCATTACGGATATCGCTGAATATTTCAAGAAGGAATTGAAATACGACATTCCGCCTATGACGCCTTTCGTAGGAAGCGCGTTCAACCTTACCCGTGCGGGTATACATGCGGATGGTATGATGAAAGATGCGGAAATCTATAACATTTTCGATACCGAAAAAATTCTTAACCGTCCTGCGGAAGTTTCCATTTCTAACACTTCTGGTCTTGCAGGTATTTCTTATTGGATTAATAAGCATTATAAATTGCCTCCCGAAAAACAGGTGGGCAAGCAAGATTGGATTGTACAAGAAATGAAAAAGGAAATTGACAGCTTGTACGCAGACGGCAGAACGACGGTTATGGGCGAGGATGAATTGGAAGGCTTGTTCCGTAAATACTGCGAGGACGGACGTTGCTCGTTGAACTGGTTTGAACTTTAAGGAGAGGATATGGGTTACACAATTGCGCAGAAAATTATAAAAGCGCACCTTGTTTGCGGTGAAATGAAAACGGGGAGCGAAATTGGTTTGCGTATCGATCAAACGCTGACGCAAGACGCAACGGGTACGATGGCGTATTTGCAATTTGAGGCTATGGGTATCGATCGCGTAAAAACCGAATTGTCCGTTGCTTACATAGATCACAATACCTTGCAGGCAGGGTTTGAAAACGCGGACGACCATCGTTATATTCAAACGGTGACGAAGAAACACGGCATTCGCTTTTCTCGTCCCGGTAACGGTATTTGCCATCAAGTACATTTGGAACGTTTCTCCAAGCCTGGCAAAACCTTAATCGGTTCGGATAGCCATACGCCTACGGCAGGCGGTATCGGTATGCTCGGTATGGGCGCAGGCGGCTTAGACGTAGCGGTTGCTATGGGCGGCGGTACCTATTATATCACGATGCCTAAAATGATAAAAATTAACCTTTGCGGTAAGCTTGGCGATTACGTCGGCGCAAAGGATGTAATTTTGGAAGTGCTCCGTATTCTTGGCGTAAAGGGCGGCGTTGGTGCTATTGTCGAATATGCAGGCGAAGGCGTAAAAACGCTTTCCGTACCTCAACGTGCAACCATTACCAACATGGGCGCAGAGCTTGGTGCAACCAGCTCCTTGTTCCCTTCGGATGAAGTAACCAAAGCGTTCTTAAAAGCGGAGGGCAGAGAGGAAGATTTTGTTGAACTTTCTTCCGATCCCGATGCAGTGTTCGACGCTGAATATACGGTAGATTTAAGTAAATTGCAACCTCTTGCGGCTTGTCCGCATAGCCCTGATAACGTAAAGGCTGTTTCGGAATTGCAAGGTATGAAAATCAATCAGGTTTGTATCGGTTCTTGTACGAACTCCTCAATGCAGGATATGTTGACGGTTGCCGCAATGCTTAAAGGCAAGACGGTACACCCCAACGTAAGTTTGTCCATTTCGCCTGGTTCCAAGCAAGTGTATACGATGCTTGCGGAATGCGGTGCGCTTGCTGATTTAATCAATGCAGGCGCGAGAATTTTGGAATGTGCTTGCGGTCCTTGTATTGGTATGGGTTTCTCGCCGCAATCGGCAGGGGTTAGCTTGCGTACGTTCAACCGTAATTTCTTAGCGAGAAGCGGGACGGCGGATGCGCAGGTTTATCTTGTTTCTCCTGAAACGGCGGCGGCTTCGGCGATTACGGGCGTGTTTACCGACCCGACGACGCTTGGCGTTGCGCCTAAGGTTGAAATGCCTACGCAATTTAAAATTAACGATAACCTTATCGAAATGCCCGTAGCGGCGGAAGATATGCAGTCGGTAACGGTGGAAAGAGGTCCTAATATTAAGCCTATTCCCGTAGGGAAAGCACCTGCCGACGATCTTGCTTGCGAGTTGATTTTGAAAGTTGGTGACGATATTACCACCGACCATATCATGCCTGCAGGTACAAAGGTATTGCCTTACCGTTCGAACGTTCCGAAATTGTCGGAATTCTGCTTCACTGTTTGTGATAAGGACTTCCCTGAAAGAGCGAAAAAGAAGGGAGGCGGCGTTATCTTGGGCGGCGCGAACTATGGTCAAGGCTCGTCGAGAGAGCACGCGGCGCTTGTGCCTTTGTATTTAGGTATCAAAGCGGTTGTAGCAAAGAGCTTTGCTCGTATTCACGTGGCAAACCTTATCAACTTCGGTATCGTGCCTATGACGTTGAAAAACGCGGACGATTATGATAAATTTGCCGAGAGCGACCAAATAGAAATTAAGGGCTTCGCGGCGGCGGTTGCAGGTAAAGACGAGGCGGTTTTGGAAAACAAAACAACGGGCGCATCGGCGGTGTTACAGCTTAGCCTTTCGGCTCGTCAAAGAGAAATGTTGCTTGCTGGCGGCTGCTTGAATTATACCAAAAACCAAAAATAAAAACGGATAAATCAGGAGTGAAGGAATATGGAAAAAGTAGAGTATAAAGCGCAGCTTGACGTTGCGTGTGAGAAATTTAGAAAATTGATGGCGGAACAGCTCACTCGCGTAGAAGATATGAAAGCACAGGGCGATTTTGTGGATTATGCATCGCTTGACACCATTAAAATCGGCGTATGCGGCGGTGACGGTATCGGTCCCATCATTTCGGCGCAGGCAAGACGCGTGCTTGAATTTATCCTTGCGGATAAAGTGATAGCAGGCAAGGTGGAATTTAAGGATATCGAAGGCTTGACGATTGAAAACCGTATTGCAAAAGGTAAGGCAATTCCCGACGACGTTATGGCGGAACTTAAAGCTTGCCATATCATTTTGAAGGGACCGACGACCACTCCTCAAAAGGGTAGCGGTATGCCTAATATCGAATCGGCAAACGTAGCTATGCGTAAAGCGTTGGATTTGTTTGCAAATATCCGTCCCGTAAAAGTACCCGAAGAGGGTATCAACTGGACTATTTTCCGTGAAAATACCGAAGGCGGTTACGCAATTGGTTCGTCCGGTTTCAATATCACGGAAGATTTGGCGGTAGACTTTACCATTACCACGAAGCAAGGCTCTGATCGTATCGCACGTTTGGCGTATGATTATGCGCATAAGAACGGTTTGAATAGAGTTTCCCTTGTAACCAAAGCAAACGTTATTAAGACGACGGACGGTAACTTCCTTGAAGATTGCCACAAAGTCGGCGATATGTATCCCGATATTATCACGGACGAATGGTATGCGGATATTATGACGGCAAAGCTTGTTGACAAAAAGCGCCGTCGTGACTTCAAGGTATTGTTGCTGCCCAACTTGTACGGTGATATCATTTCCGACGAAGCGGCGGAATTCCAGGGCGGTGTAGGTACCGCAGGCTGCGCAAATATCGGTAAGAAGTATGCAATGTTCGAGGCAATTCACGGCTCGGCACCTCGTATGATTACGGAAGGCAGAGGCGCGTATGCCGATCCTTGTTCGATGCTCCGTGCGTGCGTAATGCTGTTGTCGCATATCGGTTTGCAAGCGGAAGCGGATAAGCTTGAAAGAGCGTTGGATATTTGCTCTTTCGAGGAAAAGAAATACGTTATTACGGGCAGAGATACGGGCGCAACCTGTCAACAGTTTGGCGATTACGTAATGGAAACCTTGCAAAAATTGAACTAAAAAAAGAAAAACGGGCGAAGATATCGCTCGTTTTTTGTTACCGATTTTTTATCGGGGAATATTTAAAAACAAATCCGCCTGTGCCGCACCTCGGCAAAAAGGTGAACCCGCTAAAAGCAGGTGGGTGCCGCATCTTGACGCCTCGGACTTTCCGTAAAACAGACCTTGCCTATCGCCACGAATAAACCGCTCCCGAATATATAATGTGGATTCCGTATATCACCGAACTCCGAACACCGCAGATTTCTTTTATTATAATCAATTTTCATGGCCTTGTCAACCAAATGAAAGGAAAAATATTTGGCGGTTCGGCTTTTGTGAAAAGGGGAAAATTCCCATTTAAAACCTAAAGCGTATCATGGATTGTCCGCCGTGACGGCAGGGCGGTCAATGTCGTTATGGTGAGGAGCGGCATAGGAGGGAAAGGATAGAGAAAGGGGCAGCGGAGTGGTTTTCGTAGCGTTAGGAATATCGTTAAGGACAGGTCCGCGCATAGTTTTTATTCTCCTTAACGAAAAATTTAATAAATTCGTTATAAAATTCTTGCTTTTTTTCGTTAAACATATTAAAATAGAAAAGATAAAAAATATGCATCCCACTGCGCACTTTTATAAATATTATAAAAAACGCGGCGGATTTGCACAAAAAGAGGTAGAATATGTTTATTACAGGCGAAGTCAAATCGAATACCGTTGCGTATGCTGATTTCGAAAAGTATGAAGACCAAATCGTTACCATTACGGGTACTATTCACAATATCCGTATGATGTCCGATTTCGCGTTTGTTATTTTGCGTACGGCGAGAGAAACCGTACAATGCGTATATGCGGAATCTTTCTCCGATTATCGTATGAGCGAAGACGTTAAAGAGGAATGTGCGGCGAAAATTACGGGTAAAATCGTTGCAGGCGAAACGAAGGACGGCAGCAAGCGTTACGAGTTGCAAATTCACAATATCGAATTGTTGTCCCACCCTGCGGAAATTCCTCCCGTAGTTATCACGAAAAAGCAAGTAAACTGCGATCTTTCGACCAAGCTCGATTATCGTCCCGTAACCTTGCGTAACCCTAAAGAACGTGCAATTTTCAAATTGCAAGAAGGTATCCAAAGAGGGTTTAGAGAATATTTGACGCAACAAGGCTTCACCGAAATTCATTCCCCGAAGATCAACTTTGCTGGCGCTGAAGGCGGCACGAACGTGTTTAAGCTTGATTATTTCGGTAAGCAAGTATATCTTGCGCAATCTCCTCAGCTTTACAAGCAAGCAATGGTTGCCGTATACGAAAGAGTGTTTGAAATTGCTCCCGTATTCCGTGCGGAACATCACGACACCAGCCGTCACTTGAACGAATATATTTCCATGGACTTCGAAATGGGTTTCATTAATTCCTTTGAAGATATCATGAATATGGAAGCTGGCGTTTTGAAATATATCATGAACCTTTTGAGAACGGAATATAAAAACGAAGTGGAACTTCTCCATATCGAAATTCCCGAAATCAAAGAAATTCCCGTCGTTAAATTTATGGACGCGAAGGAAATTATCATGAAGAAATTTAAGTATAAGCCGACGGACATGAAGGACTTTGATCCTGAGGAAGAACAGCTCCTTGGCAAGTACGCAAAGAAGGAATTTAATTCCGATTTCATTTTCATTACGCATTATCCTTCCAAAAAGCGTCCTTTCTATACCTTGGACGATCCCGAAGATCCCGAATATACGCTTTCTTTCGACTTGTTGTTCAGAGGTTTGGAAATTACGTCGGGCGGTCAACGTGTACACGATTACAACGAACAGGTTGCAAAGATGGAAAAGCTCGGTATGAACCCCGAAGAATTTGCTACCTATTTGATGCTTCATAAGTACGGCGCGCCTCCTCACGGTGGTTTGGGCCTTGGCTTGGAAAGATTGACGATGCACCTTCTCGGCGCAAAGAACGTTCGTGAAGCGACGATGTTGCCTCGTGATATCAATCGTGTAAGCCCCTAAAAGATAGAATGAAGAAAACTGTTTTTGTGGACGATTTGTGCTGTGAGCGTTGCGCCAAACAAATGGCAACGAAGCTTGCTTTATTGGACGGCGTGCGTTCGGCGAAGGCAAATTATAAAAAGCAATGCATTTTCATAGAAGCTGCGGACGAAGTTTCCGAAGAACAGATAAAATCGGTTTTTGAGGGAACGGGTATGAACGTGCTGTCTATTGAAAAGCGGAA
>JAZOVQ010000063.1:0-22278 GCA_045658805.1 Candidatus Scatosoma sp. | reverse complement strand
ATGACTGAACCTAACTCGAAAAATCGAATTAGGTTCAGACTGGTGCACCGTAAGAGGTTCGAACTCCTAGCCTTCGGTTCCGTAGACCGACGCTCTATCCAGTTGAGCTAACAGTGCATTTTTTGTTTCTCGTAACGGCACTCCGCTACAAAGTGCTTATATAGTATAAAGTCTTTTCAAAAATTTGTCAACTATTTTTGAGTGTTTTTCAAAGGTTTTATAAAAAAGTTTTTTCACGCGCCTTTTGGGAGTTTGTTTCCCAAAAGGCGCGCTTTTTCTTTGCTTTACATTAACAACGCCGCTGCGCCCAAGATACCTGCCGAATTTTCCAATTCCGCAATCAAAATAGGCACTTGGGGACCAAGGTCGCCTGCGAAAATTTCTTTGTTTACAAGTTCTTGCAAGGGCTTAATCAAATTATCCCCCTGCGCGCACACGCCGCCGCCCAACAACACCGCTTCGGGACGGAATACGTTTGCCATATTGGTGATACCGCATGCAAGCATAGCAAGGTAATTGTCCACCACCGCTTTCGCGTACACGTCGCTGTCTTTATAATCGAACGCCGTTTTGCCCGTTACCTTGGACAAATCGCCAATTTCCCACATTTTGCTGTCCTTATGCGCTTCCATCATACGCTTGGTATCACGAATCAACGCCGTAGCCGAAGCATACGCTTCCAAACAGCCCTTTCTGCCGCACGTACAAGCTTCGCCGCCTGCTACGATAACCGCGTGTCCAAGTTCCGCGCCTGCCGATTTATTACCCTCTACAAGCTTACCGTCCACAACGATACCGCCGCCTACGCCCGTGCCAAGCGTGAGCATTACTACGCTTTCATACGCTTTCGCCGCACCGAATTTCACTTCGCCAAGCGCCGCTACGTTTGCATCGTTTGCAATTTTTACACGCAAGCCCGTCAACGCCGTTACCTTTTCGCCGATACGAAAATCTTTCCAGTTCAAGTTATTGGAATAGATTACGTTGCCTGCCTTGCTGTCAATCATACCGGGCACGCCCATACCAATGCCTTCCACGTCGTCCGCACCAAGCCCTACGCGCGCCAACAATGCTTTGGTCAAGTTTGCGATATTGTTCGCTACGCCGTCCGCGCCCTTTTCACTTTCCGTAGGCGTTTTATCCGAATATACGATATTACCGAGGTCGTCCACGATACCGCCCTTAATAAACGTACCGCCAAGGTCGATACCTACGTAATATTTACGCACTTCCGCCATAACCAAACGCATTTTGCCCGTTGCCGTCACTTCGCCGTAGCCAGCAGGAATAAACCAGCTGTCGCCAAGCGCCACTTTCTTGCCATCCAACGCGCCCTCGCCCTCTACACAGGTCACGCATTTAAAGGAATTCTTATCCGCAAAAAGTTTCTTTTCGCCGTCCACTGCCACAAACGTCGTGGTGAAATAGCGGCTAAGCCCCAACAATTCCCCCTGCGCCGTTTGCAAATTCAAAGGCGAATAGGTATATTTGGAAAGCTCCGTCACTTTCAATGCCTTATCCACGTGCAATTCTCTTTCCTTGCCGTTTTTGTCCTTTCTGCCGTAATCGTACACACGATAGGTCAAGTTACTGTTTTGCTGAATTTCGCAAATCAAACAACCTTCCGCAATGGCGTGAATGGTACCCGAAGGGATAAAATAGCAATCCCCTGCTTTCACTTCAAAGAAATTGAGAAGTTCGGTCAACGTATTGTTTTTGATTGCTTCTTCATATTCCGCTTTGGTTACGTCGCGCTTGAAGCCGAGGTAAATCCCTGCGCCTTGTTCCGCTTCCACGATATACCACATTTCCGTTTTACCGAAGCTGTTTTCGTTTTTCAACGCATACGCATCCGAGGGGTGTACCTGCACGGACAAATCCGCTTTCGCGTCAATCAATTTTACAAGCATAGGAAAGAAAGGGAAACCTTCGCAATTTGCGCCAAGATCTGCCGCCGTTACCGTTTCCTGCAACGTCTTACCGTTTTCAAGTAACGTAGGACCGTCCTTATGGAAAGACAGTTCCCAGCTTTCCGCAACAGGATCCTTGTCCGTTTGCTTGCCGTATTTTTCTTTCAATTTAACGCCGCCCCAAATATTATCCTTGCATTCGGGGTACAGTTTTACAATTTCCATAACCTTTCTCCTTGCTTTTTCTATATTTTTTTAGTCAATTTTTTACAAATCAAATGCTATTGCCGTAATGTCGTCCGAGAATGTGCCGCCGCTAAATACCGTCAACGCCGCTTTAAGTTTCCCGATAAAATCTTCCGCGCTACGCGATTGCATTAAAACGTTTTCCGCGCGCTCGATACCAAACTGCTCGCCCTTAGCGTTTACGCATTCCGTTACGCCGTCCGTCACCAAAACAAGTATGTCCCCTTTTTCAAAGGGCAATTCTCGTTCGCTGTACGTAAAATCCGTAATCCAGTTGGATATGGGTGGCGCCGCAAACTCAATTTCATTGATACCTTCCGCATTTTTCAACAAGATAGGTGCGTTATGCCCTGCCACCGAGTACCGCAAGCGTTGCGCCGCCTTATCTATACGCACCGCCGCCACCGTAATGTACGAGCGTTCGTCTTGGTTTAATTCGTTAAATTTCGCGTTTAATTGCGACAATGCCAAAGATAAATCGGGTTGTTTTCTATCAAAGCCAGCCTTGACAAACGCCGAAAGCATACCTGCGGAAATACCCTTGCCTGATACGTCGGCAAGCACGCCGTACGTTTGACCGTTCAATTCGTATACGTCAGGCAAATCCCCGCCGACGCCAAAACAAGGAATGTACATATACGCGTACGTCACGCCGCCCATACTCTTCCCTGCAGGCAACAATCTGCGTTGCATTTGTTGCGCCGTCAGCATTTCTCTTTCCATTTCCGTTTGATAAGTACCGTCCGTCAAACCCAAAAACAGCTTGCCCTTTTCGTCGATAGGCAAAATGCGGATACGCATCGAAACCTTGTCCGTATGCCCGTGTCTATGCACCGTCGTATGCACCGTTTCCGATTTTTCCGCCCGTTCTGCAACCGCCGCTTGCATCGTGCGATAAAAAGCGCAATATCGGCAGGACTGCCCTGCGCCGCACGCGCCCGATTCACCGCAGCCAAGCGTTTGCGAAAGCGTACCTTTCGTCTTTACGGCGTCGGAAAAGGAACGGCGAAACGCCGCGTTGGTGAATTTCACCCGCAGCTTATCGTCAAACACGAATACCCCTTCGGGGATTCGGTCGAATATTTTTTTATACGTTCCGTTCAACATACGCTTCTCCGCAACCGCCGTCAATATTTATCCGTGCTCCGTCCGTCGCTGTTTAGTGATAAAAACGAAGCCCTTGGCAAACTTTTACGCTATATTCCAATTCGGGATACAATTCCCCGTCCAGCTGTACCGTACAAGGGTCTTTCGGGGTAAAACGCACTTCGTCGCAAAGGAAATGTGTCGTCGTGGGATACTCCAAAATTTTCCCTTTCATCAGCTTTAAGAAAGCCTTAATAATATCTCTCTTTCTCTTGATACCGTCCACGATAACGACGTTCATTTTACCGTCGTCCGCAATCGCTTCGGGGCAAATTTTAATACCGCCGCCAAACTGCGTACCATTGCAAACCGCCGCAATCAACGCCGATTTCTTTTCCACCGTTTCGCCGTTCGTTTCCATTACGACGTCGTAGCCCTTAAAGGCAAACAAACTGCCGAGAAGGCTGTAAAAATATTTCAGCTTCCCTCTCTTTTTACCGCGCAAGCAACGTTCCAAAACGTCTACGTCCATACCAATGCCCGCAACGTTCATACAACGTACGCCGCCCACCTCTAAATAATCGACAGGCTTCGCTTCGTTGTCTAAAATAATATCAATTGCCTTTTGCGCGTCTACGGGGATACCCATAGTTTCCGCAAAGTCGTTACCCGTACCCGAAGGGATCAAGCCAATTTCACAAACGGACGGATCTTGTAAGCCGTTAAGAATATCATGCAAGGTACCGTCGCCGCCAAAAACAATCAGCTTTTTGCCGCCCTCTTCCGTTACCTTTTTCGCCGTCGCTTTTGCACCGCCAAAATCTTCCGTAGAATGCACTACGTATTCCCCGCCGCGTTGCTTCAAAGTTTCTTCAACGATTTGCAAATTTTTTTGCGTGCGCTTCGCTTTTCCTGCCGCCGGATTTAGAATGATATGATACATTTTTCTCCCTTTGTAAAAACCGATAAACCGAAATTCTCCGATTTTATAATTTTTTTATAAATCTATTATATAACACTTTGCGGAGAATTGCAATTTATTTTCAAATTTGTTATACTGTAATTATAAAAAATTTTTAAAAAAGGAGCAAAAATGCGTAAAATTTTGCCAAATAACTTAATTTTCTTGGCGGAGCGCTGTCCAAAACCCCTTTACGTGGTGGGCGGAAGCGTACGCAATCACCTCGCCAACCTGCAAACAGATACGCCGGATTGGGATATTTGCGCTCCTTTGTCCGCAGAAAGCTTTTGCGAAATTGCCGTATCTTGCAATTTTATCGTCAAAGCGGTTTATAAAAATACGGGCACCGTCAAGCTTGCGGATAGCGACGGCATTGATTATGAATTCACCTCTTTCCGTTCGGATAAATACCAACGCGGCACTCACGTCCCCGTTGCCACTTTCTTCACCGACGACATTATGCTGGACGCACAGCGGCGAGATTTTACGGTAAACGCTGTCTATTACGATATCAAAGGCAGTTGCTTTGTCGATCCCTTGGGCGGTATCCCCGATATTCAAGCCAAACGCCTGCGCACTGTTGCGGATGCAAACAAAGTGTTTGGCGAGGACGGGCTGCGTTTGATGCGCCTCGCTAGACAAGCGGCGCAATTGGGTTTCTATCCCGACGAAGAATGCTTACGCGGCGCAACGGCAAACGCCGCACTTATCGACGATATTGCCCCCGAACGGATTTGGGCGGAGCTAAACGCTACCCTGCTCGCCGATAAAAAATACGGCGTGGAAAAGGGCCATTACCTCGGTTTTTCCCTCTTGGAAAAAATTGGCGTTTTGGAAAGAATTATGCCCGAATTGACGCTTGGAAAAAATATCGAACAACGAAAGGATTTCCACAATTATAACGTGTTAGAACATTCCTTGCGCGCAATGATGTACGCCGACGAAAGGGTACGCCTTGCCGCGCTGTTGCACGACGTTGGAAAACCTTATTGTGCCATTGAATACGGCAATTCCCACGCGCACCCCAACGAGGGCGAACGCATCGCGCATGAGATTTTAAATAGATTGAAAGCTCCCAAACGCACCATTGACCGCGTAGGGCTTCTTATCAAGTGGCACATGTACGATTTCGATTGCAAAACCAACGAAAACAAGCTTCGCCGTTTCCTCGTGACGCATTATCCCTTGCTTGAAGAATTGTTTTTGGTGAAGCAAGCGGATTTTTCGGGTTGCAAGGACGATTTATCCCCCGTCCCTACCGTAGTGAAAATGAAAGCGTTGCTTGAAAAAATGCGCGCGGAAAAAGTCCCCTTTACCTTAAAGGAATTGGCGGTAAACGGCAAGGACATTCTTAATTTGGGCGTCCCTCCTCACCACGTTTCTATTCTTTTAGAAAAGCTGTTGGCGCACACCGCCCTCAAGCCCTACGACAACAAAAAAGGTAAGCTGTTACTCCTCGCAAAAGGCATTGAAAAAATGCTGTCCTATCAAAAATAAGATAGGCAGGTATGCATTGAATTAAAAAACTAACGAAATCCCCTTTAGCAAACGTCCTTATATGGAATAAGCTAAAGGGGGTTTATTTATAAAAACAAATCGCGTTGCCTTAATGCCGTCCGCCCCCCTATTTACTCCAATTTTTTTGCATCAACCGTGAAAAAATTTTTTTATACCTATTGCAATTCGCACTATTTTATGTTATCATAAGCATAGAAAATCTATGAAAAGGAGGGGCTGTTTTGAACAAAGGTGAGTTTTTTAATGCAAAAGAACATAACTCTATAAGTGAATATAAGCATTTCCCCGCCGAATCATATAGAAAAGTAAACGAGGAAAATGCGTGCGGGAAGGAAACGCCTAATTTAGGCAAAGAAACGACCTCCTTGCAAACAAAGCGCAAGCCAACCGCCAGCAAAAACGGAGCGAATACGTTAATGGACAAACTGTTCAGCTCCCTTCGCGGCGTTGCCACTGCCGCAACGGTAGCCACGGCTTCGCTCGTGGTGACAACTACCTTTGTGACCAACGCGCCTCATACGGAAGTGATTAGTCTTGCTTGCGGCGATACGTACGTAGAATACCAAATGGAGATTAGCGGATTGCAAGAAGAGGATAGATACGCTATCGTTGTAACCACCGCCAATGAAACCACCATAGAAATAGCGCTGGACGGCGACGGCACCTATCAAAACAAGGTTGACGGACTTAAACCCGATTGGGAATATACCCTTTCCTTGGTGCACTACGACGCGCTTTTGGGAGAAGTGCGGCATTTTGAAACGACCTTCCAAACCCTGGAATACGTCGAACCCGAGCCCGAGCCTGAACCCGAGCCTGAACCTGAACCCGAGCCTGAACCCGAGCCTGAACCTGCGCCCGAGCCTGAACCCGAGCCTGAACCCGAGCCTGCGCCCGAACCTGAACCCGAGCCCGAACCTGAACCCGAACCTACACCCGAACCCGAACCTGCGCCTACGCCCTTTGTGGAAATTGAAAGCGCATACATTACGGGGCTCAATGAAATTCAAATTCATTTCACTTACGAAAATCTACCCGATAACGGTGTTGTAGCGTTTGATATACTTTACGGAGATTTAACCACCGAGCAAATTATTGCGACCAGCGCGGATCTTGAAAAGAAATACGTAACCGTGCGTATGGAAAACTCTTCCTCTTTCACCGCGACGCCTACGGTTGTTGCATACGAAAACGGTACGGAAAAGCAAACCGCCTGCGACGCTTTCTCTCACACTTTCCAAGAAACGTTTGACGTGGAAGCAATGGTCGGTTTATACAATTCAATGATTACTTTCTATCCTATCGGGATAGCAAACGGAGCGGAATACATACACGTTACCTCTTCCGCCGCCCCCGACACCCCCGAATTGATATGGTTTGAAAGCGTAGCTTCTATATCGTACAACACGTCCGAGCTTGTTACCTATACCATGTATTTGACGAACGATAACGGCGACGTACTTTCCAACGAAGTGCGCATAAGCTTGGATACGTCGAAAGCAATCCCTGACGTGGATTATCAATTCTTCTACCTCAATCCTTCCGACGTAAGCGTAACGTACAACGACGACGGCACAATCAATATGTATTTCCAAACCCAATTTGCGACGGATAACGCGGATATCTATTATCAAATAACGGCAGGCGACATACGCTACGTATCGCGGGAGCCCATAGCGAGAATAGAAGGTATCCCCGACCAAAGCTACGCTTTGCGCTACGACGTTTGTATGGATATTGACGGCGTACAATATTCCATCTACCACGTAACCCCCTCGGGTATGGCAAACGAGCCGTATATCTATGTACAAAGCGAAATTACGGGCAACGTTTTAAGCTTGCAACTGGACAAGGAAGCGTTGTATTTGGATTTAAATTCGGTTAAGCTTATCAGTTCAAGCGGAGAAGAAATTACCCTCGCCGAAACGGATTTCGTTTATAACGAAGAATGGGCTACGTACGATATCGCAGTAGAATTTACCCAGCCTTTCACCTACGTCGTGATACAACTGCAGGGAAATCCCTACCATGATCATTTAGCAGATATAGACAATTACGTAGGCAACACAAGAAAATTATTTGAAGAAACGGTATATAAACCGTAAAGGAGCACTTATGAGCAACAAATCCAAGAAAAAAGTATTTCTCATTGTCGAATTGGTAGGCTTATCTTTATTCCTACTCCTCTTTATCGGCTGTTTAATTGCAGAGCTTTGTATGCCTGAAACAGCGCTCGCCGTTTGGATTAAGACGAATATTTGGGACGTACATAAAACGTTTGTATCTTTAAAATCGCACGTACCCGTATTGATAAACTCCTTTATTTATATCGTTATCGTGTATGCCGTGTGCCGCATCGTTCGATTGATTTTTAGCGCAAGAATGCAAAAAAACAACAAATCGAAAACGGTGCTTGCCTTGCTTGACGGCTTTGTAAAATACGCCTGCGCCATTGCGATTATCATTTTAATTTTGAAAGCTTGCGGCGTGGACACCACTGCTCTCGTTGCGTCGGTTGGCGTATTAACACTTATCATAGGTCTTGGCGCACAGCCGTTGATCGGCGATATTATTGCAGGTATCTTTATCATTTTTGAAGACGAATACCACGTCGGCGAAATTGTTACCATTAACGATTTCCGCGGCACCGTTTTAGAAATTGGTATCCGCTCCACCAAATTGATTGACGCCGCTGGGAATATTAAAATTATCAACAACAGCGCTATCGGTGACGTTATCAATCTTTCAAGAGAGCTTTCGCTTGCTATTGTCGATTGCGACTTCCCCTACGACGTACCCGTTGAGTTTGTGGAAAATATCCTCAAAGCAAACTTCCAAACCATAGCGCAAAATATTCCCGCTATCAAGGAAGGTCCTTTCTATAAAGGCGTTTGCATGTTTAAGGATTCTAACGTAACCATTAAAATTGTTGCAAAATGTCTTGAAGAGGATCGTTTCCAAGTGGAAAGAGATTTAAACCGCGAATATCGCAGAATTATTGTGGAAAACGGTATCGACATTGCCTATCCGCAGGTGGTTATCAATTATCCCGAAGAAAAGGATTTCAAGGTATCCCAAAAAGCAAAAATGCAAGCGAGAGATTTTGCCAACGAACAAAAAGAACTCTCGCACGATATGGAAGAACAGCATAATTAAGCCTTCTTCCTAAACACCCTAAAATGCATAAAAAATCACCGCTTGCAAGCACGCAAATGGTGATTTTGTTTTTTATAATTTTTCTACGGTTACGCCGTCCTCAATCGAGGTTTCGTAAAAGCTTGCATTGTATCCAATGGCATCATGGTACGCCTTGCCAACCCTACGCACAAACCCTTCCACCGCCGATTTTTTAACGATAGAAATGGTACAGCCCCCAAAGCCTGCGCCTATCATACGCGAGCCTAAACAATCGGCTTCCTTTCTCGCCAATGCGCTAAGAGTATCCAACTCCTTGCCCGTTACTTCGTACAAATCGCGCAAGCTATAATGGCTTTCGTTTAACAAGCGACCAAGCTCACCAATATCTCCTGCACGCAACGCCGCAACCGCTTGGCGCACACGCTCACATTCCATAACGACGTGTTCCGCGCGCTTTTCCACTACGCCCGACAGCAAATAACGCGTTTCCGCAAACTGCTTGGGCGTCACCTCCGCAAGACAGCTTACGTCCAGTTTTTCACGTAAAATTTTCAACGCCTTTTCCACTTCTTGACGGCGCACGTTGTATTTACTTTCCACCAAATTGTGCGGCTTATTGCAATTGGCAACCACCAAGCAATATTCGCCAAGCTGTAAAGGCACGTATTCGTATTCCAAAGTGGAACAATCAAGCAAAACGGCGTGTTCCTTTTTACCCATTGCCGAAGCAAACTGGTCCATAATACCGCAGTTTACGCCTGCATATTCGTTTTCCGCGCGCTGTGAAAGCTGCGCTAAATGTACTTTGTCGTAAGGAATACCAGCGTATTCGCAAAAGGTAACCGCCGTTGCCACTTCGATAGCCGCCGACGAGGAAAGTCCGCTTCCGAAAGGCACGGTGCAATCGTAATACAAATCACATCCGACAATTTCCACCCCTTCTTCCTGCAACAAAAGCGCCACGCCTGCTTGATAATTGCCAAGTTTTAAATGGCGATAATCGGCAAGGCTGTCAATGTTCAGCTCCACGATACCCTCGATACCGCGGAATGCCATACGGATTACCTTTCCGCCCGTTTTTCTGCCATAGACGTTACAGCGTAAATTGAGCGCCGCAGGGAACACCTTTCCGCCGCAATAATCAATATGCTCACCGATAACATTAATTCTGCCAGCCGCCGTAAACAAATCTTCCGCTTTTGCGCCAAACACTTCTTCAAAGCATTTCATTCCGTCCATTTTATCCACATTACACCTCCGTGCCTGTCGGCTCTATCCTATTTTCCTCTACCTCTTCTTGCGTTATTTGCGTACCTGCCCGTCCGTTTCCTCTAAAACGGGCGTTTGCTTCGCTGCTTGCGCCGCGCGGTATTCCTTTTCCGTCACCTCGGACGGATTGTGTCTAAATTTAAACAACCAAAGCAGGAAATATCCAATGCCTGCACAACCCAACAGCACCGCAATCAATTGCGAGGGAGAAAGGAATGGCACGATCGTTGCGCCTCTATCGTCCCCTCTCAAAAATTCAATACAAAACCGCCAAACCGCGTACACTACTACGTAGATAGGCAATAAGGGAATGCGTTTTTCCTTTTCACGTTTAAAAAAGAGCACAAAGCAAACTGCCGCGATAGCAAACAGTACGATTGCTTCAAAAAGCTGAATGGGCACATATTTTACACGATTGTTTTCAGGTCCCATATAAATGCCGTACCAAGCGTCGGTAGGATTGCCGTGACAACAGCCTGCAAACAAACAACCGATACGCCCAAAGCCGTGCGCCATAGGCAATACGCAAGCGGCAATATCCGCCACCGCGCCAAAACGGCGAATAGGCTCGTCCGATTTCGTCATTGCTTTTCCTACGGTAAACCATACGACAATATAACCGACAATACCGCCGATTAAACCGCCGTAAAAGGTCATACCCGTCGTTGCGTTGATGGCAAATTTGCCGCCGTCCATATAATTGTAAAAGGCTTGAAAGAGCACCGCGCCAAACAGCCCCAAGCCAACGCCGACAACCGCACCGATAATCAACGTCTTTTGCAATGCCACGCTAAACCCTTTTTTAATGCCTAGTCTATCAGCGACAAGTAACGCGGAAAGCATACCAATGCAAAGGAAAATTTCATAAAAGCCCATTCCGAAAAGCACTTCGCCTCGATACATACCCTTTCCTCCTTATCTATCTTATTATTTTCAAGTTTGATTATACACCAAACACGCATTTTTGTCAACAAGACAAGGAGAAAAACCGCAAAAAAAATAACCGCGTCCAAGCACACCTGGCAACACGGTCATTCTTTCTTTTTATTCCGTCACAACGCAAACGTTGATCGCGCGGAGTTTTTCGGCATTTTTGGGATCGGGCTCCGTTTCAAACGTAACCGTTTGGCCTTCTTTCAATCTTCTATACCCTTCCGCAACGATCGCGGAGAAATGTACGAAAATATCATCGCCGCCTTCTTCGCCGGCAATAAAGCCATACCCCTTTTCTGCATTAAACCATTTTACTGTACCCTTACTCATCTTCGGTACCCCCTCATATAATATTATCGGACGTGGTTTTGTTTTCCGATACACAATAATTATAACATACTTTTTTGTAAATTGCAACACATTTTTTAAAAAAAAGCCCTTCTCGCCTTTTTTCGGCTTTTTCCCGTAAAAGGGTTTACTTTATCATTCGTTTGTGTTATAATCGTTATACTTTCAAAGATATATTATCTGTGTAAAGACTTTTAGGAGTAAGTAATATGGAATTTATCGAAATTTTAAAAGTGTTTTTGCTGGGTATCGTAGAGGGCATTACCGAATGGTTGCCTATCTCCAGTACTGGACACATGCTTCTTGTTGACGAGCTGTTTTCCTTAAAAGCAAGCGAAGCCTTTAAAGAAATGTTCTTCGTCGTAATACAGCTTGGCGCCATCCTCGCTGTCGTGGTACTGTTTTGGAATAAGCTGTTCCCCTTCAAACTGCAAAAGCAAGAAAGCGAACAGGCAATCGATAACAATGCAGACGGCGGAAAAGCAAAAGCGAAAATGAAAATTGTTGCGGATAAAAACATCTTCAACCTTTGGGGAAAAGTGCTTGTCGCTTGTATCCCTGCCGCAGTTTTAGGTATTCTTTTCGACGATTTATTAGAGCAATATTTACATACGCCGCTTATCATTTCCATTATGCTTATCGTATACGGCGTAGGCTTTATTTGGATTGAAAACCGCAATAAGAATAAGGCGTTGCCCATTCAATCGACCAACGAAATTTCTTACAAACACGCTTTAATTATCGGCGCTTTCCAAGTGCTGTCGCTTATCCCCGGCACCTCTCGTTCGGGCGCGACGATTATCGGCGCATTGTTGATTGGCGTATCCCGTCCTGCCGGTGCGGAATTCACCTTCTATTTGGCAATCCCCGTAATGGTAGGCGCAAGCGCAATTAAAATTTTGAAATTCTTTATGGACGCAGGCGTTATGACGGTGCCGGAAATTGGGTATCTCCTTATCGGTTGCGCAGTGGCGTTTATCGTTTCTCTCGTAGCCATTAAGTTCCTTATGAACTTCGTGAAGAAGCATGATTTCAAGGTATTCGGTTGGTACCGTATCGCCCTTGGCGCGCTTGTTATCGGCGCATTGGTTATCCCCTCTTTCTTTTAATACATTGTAACGAAATGTGAAAAACGGCGAAGCTGTCAAAAGCTCCGCCGTCTTTTTTATTACGTTTTTTAAATAATTTTCGCGCCGCTTGCGTACAAAATTTCAATTGCTTTTTCAGGCATATTCGTCTTAAACGCAATTCTTGCATGGCCGTCGAGTTCGGCGTAGGAATACATATATTCCACGCTAATACCGCCTTCGCCAAGGGAAATGAGCAAATCGGACAACGCGCCTGCTTTATCGGGCACTTCTACCGCAACGAGGTCAACGATAGACGAAAGGAAACCTGCCGCCTTCAAAGCCGCCAACGCCTTTTCGCTGTCGTCGGCAAGCAAACGCAAAATACCAAAATCTTTCGTATCTGCAATGGAGAGCGCCAACAAATTTACGCCTGCATCTTTCAATACTTTACAACAAGCGCTTGCTCTGCCTGCTTTATTTTCCAAAAATACCGCTATTTGTTTAACCATAATTTCCTCCTTTCAGCCTTTCGCTTACAATTTACGACGGTCGGTGATACGTTTTGCTTTGCCTTCGCTGCGCGCAAGCGTGCCAGGCGTAACCAAAGTAATCTTCGCACTTACGGACAATGCCGAAGCCATATCCGCCGCCAATTTCTTACGAATTTCTTCAATGTGACCAATTTCGTCAACGGAAACCTTCGGTGACAATTCCACTACGATTTCCATCGTGTCGAGGTTGTTGATACGGTCCACGTTAATGTGATAATGAGGTTCGATATCAGAATTTTGCAACAATACGCTTTCAATTTGCGAAGGGAATACGTTTACACCGCGAATGATAAGCATGTCGTCGCTTCTACCCGTAATTTTATTCAATTTAACCGACGTTCTTCCGCAAGGGCAGGGATCGACGTTAAGGCTGGCAATGTCACGCGTTCTGTAACGAAGCAAAGGCATACCTTCCTTGGTAAGAGTGGTGATAACCAATTCCCCCGATTCGCCGTAAGGCAACGGTTCCAAAGTATCCACGTCCACAATTTCGGGATAGAAATGGTCGTCTTGGAAGTGCATACCCGTCTTATATTGACAATCGCACGCAACGCCAGGACCTGCAATTTCACTCAAGCCGTAAATGTCGCAAGCGCGAAGCCCCAAACGTTTTTCAATGTCTTCACGCATACCTTCCGACCAAGCTTCCGCACCGAATATACCGCCTTTCAGCTTGATATCCTTGCCGATTTTTAATCCCATTTTTTCAATTTCTTCCGCAAGATAAATGATGTACGAAGGAGTACAGCAAATGATATCCGCACCGAAATCAGTGATGAGCTGAATTTGCTTTTGCGTATTGCCTGCCGAAGCGGGTACAACGCACGCACCAAGCTTTTCGCCGCCGTAATGCATACCCAAACCGCCCGTAAACAAGCCGTAGCCGTATGCAATGTGCACAACGCTATTTTCGTCCGCGCCTGCCATAACCAAGGAACGCGCCGCACATTCGCCCCACATATTAATGTCGTTCATCGTATAGCCTGCAACCGTCAATTTACCCGTCGTTGCGCTGGAAGCGTGCAAACGAACAAGATCCTTTCTAGGACGAGCCATCATGCCAAAGGGATACGCGTCGCGCAAATCCTGCTTTACGGTAAATGGAAGCTTATAGATATCGTCAATCGATTTGATATCTTCAGGCTTCAATTTCATAGCGTCCATCTTCGCGCGGTAAGGTTTTTGGTTTTCGTACACGTACTTAACCATCTTTACCAAACGTTCAGATTGAAGCACCTTTTTTTGGTCGGGGCTCATCGTCTCCAGTTCTTTTTGAAAATACTGCATAATATACTTCCTTTGTCGCAGTTTTTCTGCGGCTACAGCTTCCGCTGTAAAAAAAATGTTCGATTGTTATACGCTTTCGTAGCCAAGCGCAAAGGCTTTCAAATTAAGTTCGGCAAACTTTTGCGGAACGCAAGCACAAATTGCCGCTTCCAACACGTCCTTGTCGAAATGAAGCAATTTACACATAGCGCCAATCATAACAATGTTGGTTGCCTTTTCGCTGCCCGCTTCAATAGCCAACGCCTGCGCGTTGATTAAACGCGTACCAGCTACCGTCGTTTGCAATTTTTCCGCCAAACCGTCGGGATATTTTGCCGCACCTGTAATACAAGGCATAGGCAAAATTTCCGCATTGTTGACAAGCAAAACGCCGTCCGATTTCAAATAATGCTTCATGCGCACCGCTTCCAACGTTTCAAACGCCAAAATAATGTCCGCACACCCCTCGGAAACTACGGGAGAATAAATTTTATCACCAATACGCACGTGCGTCGTAACGCTGCCGCCGCGTTGGCTCATACCATGGATTTCGCTAAGCTTACAATCCTTTCCCTGCAACATTGCATATTTCCCAAGCACACGGCTTGCAAGCAAAGTACCTTGACCGCCAACGCCCGAAATTAAAATATTCATCATCGCTTTATACCCCCTTTTCCACGCTCAAACAGCCGAACGGGCAAATGCTTTCACACACGCCGCAGCCTACGCATTGAATAGGATCGATCTTCACTCCGTTTTCCGTTCTGCTAATTGCAGGACAACCGAGTTTCATGCACAAACCGCAATTTTTACAATCTTTCACAACCACTTTGGGTTTTTTCGATTTATCGAGCAAAGCGCAAGGTCTTTGCGCAATAATAACGCTCACTTCGGGCGAAGCGATACTATCTTTCACAGCCGCTTCCACCGCTTTCACGTCATACGCATCCACAATCTTCAAATCCTTTACGCCGCAAGCCTTGCAAAGCTCGTCAAGCAATACGGCAGGCGCAGGTTCGCCGGCAATCGTTTTCCCCGTTGCAGGGTGCTGTTGGTGCCCCGTCATACCCGTCGTGGAGTTATCCAAAATAAGTAAAGTAATACCACTCTTGTTGTATACGGCGTTGATAAGTCCCGTTACGCCGCTATGTAAGAAAGTGGAATCCCCGATAACCGCAACGTTACGGCTTTCGCCCTTCGTTGCCTTTTTGAAGCCGTGCGCCATACCGACGGATGCGCCCATACAAACGCAAGTGTCCACTGCGGACAAGGGCGCCTGCGCGCCAAGCGTATAACAACCGATATCGCCGTTGACGGTAAGCTTCAGCTTATTCAATATGTAGAACACACCTCTATGCGGACAGCCTGCGCACATAACGGGCGGGCGTACAGGCACTTTTTCCGCTTCGGGAAGTTCTACCTTACCTTCAAATTTTTCACGAATTTTCAATACCGAAAGTTCGCCCTGCAAGGAGAACGTATCCTTGCCGTGACAAGCCACGCCTGCCGCCTTTAAGGTATCCTCGATAAAGGGTTCGCCCTCTTCGATAACAATCAAATCCTTTACCTTTTCGCTAAACGCTTTGATAGCGTCTACGGGTACGGGGTATACACAGCCCACCTTGTACACGTTCGCGTTCGGCAACGCTTCTTTCACGTATTCGTAAACTACGCCCGAACAAACGATACCCACTTCCGCAGGGTTGGTGTATTCCACGCGGTTGCAAGCCATAGTGTTTACCGCCGCTTTCAATGCGTTTTCTCTGTTTTCCACAACCACGTGACGGCCGATAGCGTTTGCAGGCATCATAACGTATTTTTGTACGTTCTTTTCGTAGGGCTTTAACGCCGCTTCCTCTCTATCGCAAAGCTCTACAATCCCGTGGGAATGCGCCACTCTCGTCGTTACGCGAAGCAAAACGGGGGTGTCGTATTCTTCACTGATCGCATACGCAAGCTTAACAAATTCCTTTGCTTCCTGCGCGTCGGAAGGCTCTAACATAGGCACGTGCGCGCTGCGAGCGTAGAATCTGGAATCCTGTTCGTTTTGCGACGAATGCATACCAGGATCGTCCGCAACCACGATAACCAAACCGCCGTTGACGCCCGTATACGCCGCCGTAAACAAGGGATCGGCAGCAACGTTCAAGCCAACGTGTTTCATACAGGACATTGCTCTTGCGCCTGCCACGGACGCGCCGACAGCCACTTCGACAGCGACCTTTTCATTGGGCGCCCATTCGGCGTAGATTTCGGGGAACTTAACGATATTTTCAGCAATTTCGGTGCTGGGCGTACCAGGGTACGCGGATACAACGGTCACGCCTGCCTCAAACGCGCCGCGCGCAATTGCTTGGTTAGTGAGCATCAATTCTTTCATCATAAACCTCTCAAATGTCTTTTGTACAACCGTATTTTTCTTGTAAAAGAGCCTTGGGCACCTCTTTAACGAACCCGTTAAAGGAACAAACGCAAACAATTTCGCCCTGCTCGTCCTTAATAATCACTTCGCAAACGGTGTTATGCCCTGCGCGGGTTTTCTCCACGGCAGTTGCCGTAACGTAATTGGTAACGGCAGGCCGCACGTAAGTGATATTACCGCATTGGGTAACGGTGACGGGGTGTAAAGCGTTTTGTAAAACGGCAAACGCAAAATCGGCAAGCGTGTACAACATTCCGCCCTGCACCGCGCCAGTGGCGTTGCGGTGTTGATCGGTGATTTTCGCCGCTACCACCGCTTGTTTTTCGCCCACGGAAAGAATTTCCGCCCCCGAAAGTTTGACAAAACCGTCATGGTCAAATATGCGTTTTATCAGCTCTACGTCCGTCATTTTCTAAACATAGCCCCAGTTTGAAGTATATTAGAAATATTATAGCACACAAAATGCGTAAAGTCAATGTTCTAATGTGAAAAAATCGGAAAAATTGATAGCAAAAAGGAGAGCCGAAGCCCTCCTGTTTTACGTTTATAAAATTGTTACCAAATGGCAATTTCGCCGTTTTGGTCATAATGCCAATACTTACCGCCGTCCGTCGGTACGTCCGCCTCATTTTCGATATAGTAATAACGAGTTGCGTTGGTTAAATAACCATTATCATAGGAACCAATCGAAATTTGCGACCAATCGCTTGCCGCGGTTATGTACGCCGCCGTCGCGCTTTTGGAACGGTTGGTGATTAAAAATAGAAAGTAAAAATGCAAGAGCTGCTCCCTTTCAGGAACAGCTCCCTTTTTTTATTCTAATGTATGATTGTAATAAGTCTTTACCAAATCTCTAAATTCCGTCTTAAACTCGTCCTCTAACGTTAATGCATTTAAGCGGTCAATCAAATCGGTAATATTCGCATCCCCTTTATAAGCGGAATCACGTAATATCAACGCAAATTCGATAACGGAAGCAATAAAGGCATCTTGCGAAGTAAGCGTGGTATGATACGACGTTGTCCCTACATCCAACAAAACTTCTTTCGAGGTTTCCGACTCGCCACCGCTATTTTCCGTAGGCTTATATTTTATCGTCACCTGCGCTAAATTATCTTCCGCATCTAACGCCTTATCTGTCATTTTGATTTCATAAGCAACCGTGACAGTATGCCCGCTACCAAGCTCGCCTGCGTCCGTTGCATCATCCTCGAATTCCTCTTGCGTGAGCAATTTGTTTTCATAGCCAATCAAGCGGTAACTTTCCACGTAATCGGGATTAAAAATAATCCCCGCCTTCACGTCTTTTGCCACCGTCAGCATTGTGCCGCCGATATTGGTAACCAACGCGCGTTTCGCTTCGTTAATCGAGTCGATATAACTATACGTACCGTTGCCGTTTAACGCCAAGACTTCCATCTTGTCCGATTTGATATTGCCGCGACCAAACCCGAATACTGAGAAATACACTCCAGACTTCCGTTTATTCGATATGTAGGTTTCCAAATCCTCCAACGCCGTCAAGCCAACGTTAAAATCACCGTCCGTTGCAAGGATAACACG
The DNA here is from genome assembly GCA_045658805.1 of Candidatus Scatosoma sp. Classification (GTDB taxonomy): domain Bacteria; phylum Bacillota; class Clostridia; order Christensenellales; family Borkfalkiaceae; genus Scatosoma. Next base: position 3,997 of record JAZOVQ010000063.1, on the reverse strand, counting down.
ATTGTTACCCCCTTCAATGAAATATTTTTCCGCAAGGCTATACGCGGTACGAATGCCTTTACTACCCGCCGTGCTACCACTCGCGCTTAAATCCTCAATCGTCCCCACGATTTTCTTCTTTTCGTAACCATAAGCGCCGTCTAAAGCCACTTTATCTTCCCCTGCGTATGTAACGATAGAAACTCTATCTCCATCATTCAGGTTTTCCGCAAGCATACTAAATGCCAACTGCACCAAGGGAAGTTTATCCTCGCTGTTCATCGAACCGCTAACGTCGATGAGAAAGACGATATTATTTTGTTGTTCCGTGAACTCCACTTCTTTCGCCGCCAACCCAACGGTAAGGATTTTCGTTTCCGCATTATACGGTGTATCGAATACCGACGAGGTGAGGCCAAGGATATCGTCCCCCTCAGGGGTTGCATAGTCGTAGTCGAAATAGTTCAACATTTCTTCTACTCGCACCGCATCCTTGGGAATGTTTGCGTTCATATTAATAAGGCTACGCAAGTTTGGATAGGATGCCGTATTTGCATCGATGGAAAAATAGCTAGACGGTTGTTCACTCGTATTAATGAAGGCATTTTCAATAATCTCGGTGTACTCCTCCGCACCCGCTTCAGGCATATAGGCATCCATCATAGCGCCCATATTCGCCATACCGCCCCCATCCGCAGCCGAACAGGATACAAAGGTAGAAGCACACATTAGTAACGTTGTTGCAAATAGAAAAAGTTTTTTCAGTTTCATAATAGTACCCCCTTGTATTTATAGTATACCATCCCCACCATATGTTGTCAATAGCAAAACAAAAAAAAAGTCGTCCATACAATGTAACGACTTTCTATGACATTTTCCCTTTTATCCCTTGACTGCGCCGCTCGTAATCCCTTCGACATAGTATTTTTGCATACTCATAAACAGTGTAACGATATGTTTGCTGTTACGTATGAAGCATTTAAGAACGGTGAAGTATGCAAGCCCGTAAATGTTTTTGCAAAAAAGGCAAATGCGGAAAATGAAGAAGAAAAATATCATTTCTTTGTTAAAGTAGGAAAGAAAGATATTCCTATTGAGGTTATCGACTTTTCCACGGAAGATAGAACGGATTTCAAGTACCGTAGAAATCTTTCCAAACTTCAGCTTTTGGCAACTAACGAGTAAAAACTGCGCGTTAAGCGTTTGGTTTCTCTTTAAAATTAAAGAAGATAATAAGGCATATCCGCGCCAACTTCTACACGCTTAAAGCCGTCTTGTGCTTCCACAGCTGCAACGGGCGTTTTAACCGCTTTATTTGCCGTTTTTTTCGCTGCAGGCTTCTTCGCCGAGGATTTAGCCATTGCGCACTTCTTGGGCGCTGCAACCGCCTTTTCTACGGGTTTGAGTAACTTTTCCACTACTTGTTCGTCAGGCTTTGCAATCACGTGGCTGTTCTCCATATCGGGCGCAGCCGTCTTTACCTTCGAATAACCGTTGTTTTCCACTCTTTTAATTGCGTTTTTACCGATTGGCATACTTCATGATCTCCTTTGTTAATTGCATATATTCTTTTGCGCTACGGCTGGTTTTCTTAAACACGACAACGGGTTTACTGTTGTCCTGCGCCCATTCCACCGCGCTATCAACCCTAATATAATTTTCAAACAAGCGCGCGCCTTCCATTTCCTGCAAGGTTTCCATCGTTTGCTTGAAATATTTTTTTCTTTCGTCCGCTTTGGTTACGGCGATACCCAACACTTCCAACTTGGGCGCAATCGTCTTGGCTTGCGCGCAAAAATCGAACATGTTCGCCAAACCAAACAACCCCCAAGGGCTTGCCTCTACGGGAATTACTACGTAATCGGACGCGCACATAACGTTCATTACCCAACCGCCGAGCGTGGGGGGCGAGTCGATTAAGATATAATCGTAATACCCTTTCGCGCGTACCCTTTCAAGGCATTTTCTAAGCACGTTTTCTCTTTGCCATTTAGCAAACAAATCAAACTCGATAGAGCTCATAAGCGAGGTCGAAGGAACGATATCCAAGCCCTCAACGTCCGTTTCTACAATGAAATCGGAAAGGTCCTTTTCGTCGCGTACCGCGCGGTAAATGTTCTTTTCACCCTTTGCGTATTCGTACGCCGTTTCTTCGTCGAAAAAGGAAATGGTTAAATTGAGCTGCATATCGCCGTCAATCATCAACACTTTCTTTCCTTCCAGCGCCATTGCGCAGCCGACGTTGGAACAAGTGGTCGTTTTACCGCTGCCGCCCTTGTTGTTGGCAAATGCAATTACTTTGGTCTTGCTCATAGTTCTTTTCTCCCTTTATAATAACCAAGTGGCAAGCTGTCCGCTTGGCGCGTTCGCTTCCGTTTTCTTCTTTGCGGTAGGCTTTTTAACAGGTTTTTCAATAGGCTTTTTCGCGGCTTTTTGAGGAATTTTCCCCTCATCGTCTTTGAGATAATCAGCCAATTCCTTAATTCCCTCGCCCGTGAAAGACGAAACGGGGAAAATTTTCTTACAGCCTGCAAGCTGTAACCAACGGCGCACGCGTTCCACGTTGGCATCGGGCTTGTCGATACCCGTAATAATGCCTATCGCCTCACGATTGACCATACTCGTCAAACAGGGCGAGAAAATGGAATACGGTTCGTTTGCCGACAGCACCAGCCCTACGATATCCGCTTCGTACGCATACAACGCCAACGCACCGCTCGTTTCACGACGCTCGGTGTATTCCCCAGGCGTGTCGATTACGGTGTCTAAATAATTGACGTACTGCGTTTTATAATATTTAATTTCTTCTCCGCGCAAAGCCTGCGTGAGGGTGGTTTTCCCTGCCGCAACTCTGCCGAATAACATAATTTTTTTCATAGCTTCCTTAGGTCTTAGTTACGTCGCAACAAATATAATCGAGCTTCTTCACGAAATAATCGCGGATTGCCGTAAACGCCGCTTCTACCGACGATACCGTACCCGTAATGATAAGCGTACCCGTAAATCTGTCTACGAAACCAATTTCCGCGCCCGAGGATTTCATTGCAATATCCGCCGCAATTACTGCGCTTTCGTACGGAATAACCGTCAAAACGCCAATGGCGCTTTTCGTATAATCCGCTTGCGGATCAAGCCCAAGCTTCGTATACAATATTTCGCCCGGATTAGCAATGATATGGCAAAGCGTAATTTGCTTACCAGGAACAAATTCTTGTATAATTCTAGGGGGCATTTTTTCATAAATATCCATAATGTTCTCTCCTAATGATAGGGATTTTTTTGTGTTTGTTTTTTATTGTTGGGATTGAGGCTGATTTTATCCGCCAACAACCCGTATCGGGATAGCGTTATCGTCCAAATACCAACCAACTTATTTTAAAAGCTGGATGCAACGGCACGATACCAGAACGTTTGCGAACTGTATCGGGATAGTGTTATCGTTCAACCACCAACACGCTCGTTTGAAAAGCATGGTCAAGCGGAACGCTTGCTGGATGCAACGGCACGTTGCCAGAACGCTTACGAACGGTATCGGGATAGCGTTATCGTCCAAATACCAACCAACCCGTTTGAAAAGCTGGATGCAACGGCACGTTGCTCAAGCGGAACGCTTGCTTGACGGCTAACGCCGTAGTGGCGCAACCTATGGTTGCTTTTTTAGAGTCCGTTACCGCCTATCGGCGGCGATTGCCATCGAGGCTTTAAGGCTCTGCCTTAAAAATCCATAAGGGACAATGCCCCTTAACCCCTTTTTGTTAAACGAATTGTATCGGAATAGCGTTATCGTTCAATCCCCAACCAACCCGTTTGAAAAGCATGGTTAAGCGGAACGCTTACGCTTGCTTGACGGCTTTCGCCGTAATGGCGCAACCTATGGTTGCTAATTTTGTGTCCGTTACCGCCTATCGGCGGCGATTGCCATCGAGGCTTTAAGGCTCTGCCTTAAAAATCCGTAAGGGGCAATGCCCCTTAACCCATACCATTAAACGAACAGTAACTGTAAACCGTCGATGTTCAA
>JAZOVQ010000062.1:0-12611 GCA_045658805.1 Candidatus Scatosoma sp. | reverse complement strand
AAAAATGCAAAGAAAAAGCCCATTTATGCAGGTTTTCTTGCATAAATGGGTAATTCTGGTGGACGATCAGGGACTCGAACCCTGGGCCCACTGATTAAGAGTCAGTTGCTCTACCAACTGAGCTAATCATCCACACGTATGGTGGTCCATCGGAGGCTCGAACTCCGGACACCTTGATTAAAAATCAAGTGCTCTACCTACTGAGCTAATGGGCCGTTTAGTGGGCTTAATTAAATTTGATGCCATTGAATGGCTGGGGTGGCAGGATTTGAACCTACGAATGCCGGAATCAAAATCCGGTGCCTTAACCACTTGGCGACACCCCAATATGGGATAAATTAGTGGGGCGGGCGGAGAGGATCGAACTCACGACCTCCAGGGCCACAATCTGGCGCTCTAACCAACTGAGCTACGCCCGCCATATATATGGTGCGCCTGAAGAGATTCGAACTCCTGACACACGGCTTAGAAGGCCGTTGCTCTATCCAACTGAGCTACAGGCGCATATTTCCGCCTTTAGATATAGTGGAGCGGGTGATGGGAATCGGACCCACGCGGCCAGCTTGGAAGGCTGGAATTCTACCATTGAACTACACCCGCATATGTCACTTAAGTCACCGTATCGACAACGCTTGTATATAATAGCACTATTAAAGAGAATTGTCAAATAATTTTCGTCGCTTTTTGCAAAAAAATCCAAAAATTTTTAATTTATTTTTTTATCGTTGTAAAAATATGCGTTTTTTATAAAAAATAAGCAAGGAGCAAAAATGGGCTTTTCAATTTATATTTTTACCAATACGCCGACAAAAATGTGATTTTTTCACATGTTCACATTTTTTTAAGAAATTTTGATATTTTGTTTGCGTATTTGAAAAAATGTGCTATAATAAATATGTTATGCAAGCATAAATTTGCAAGCAGACATTGGCGGTTTAACGGAATAGAAAGAAGGAAAATCCCGAACGGAACAACAGCACCCATAAATAGACGTTTAAAACGCCTAAAAGGGGCATTAAAACCATTAACAATAAATCGGCGCGGCGATATTTCAATATAAACATACAAACGTAAATAGTAATTGCGCCGCCGAGCAAACCAGTGATGCACAATTTTCCTGTTCCGCGTTCGTTTGCGCGTTGCGTTTCGGTTGCATTCTCGGACAGCGAAAGGGGTTCGGCTTGGCGTAACGTTTCCGTTTGGCGTTCTTTGTCACGCATGGATTTTACAAGCAGGAATGCATAAAAATTGATAGCGGCGATATAAGCAATAAGCAGGATATATAAAATAATCATATATTTATTTTGCGCAAAACGGCAAAAATTAAAACTGAAAATAATAACGAAGGAGAATATATTATGAAGAAAAGAGCATTGGTAAGCGTTTCCGACAAAGCGGGAATTGTAGAATTTTGCACCCGTTTGGCGGCGTGCGGCTACGAAATTATTTCCACGGGCGGAACGGCAAAGGCATTGAAGGATGCAGGCTTGCCCGTGATTGGCATTAGCGAATTGACGGGTTTCCCTGAATGTCTTGACGGCAGGGTAAAAACGCTTCATCCTATCGTTCACGCAGGGCTTTTGGCTATGCGCTCCAACCCCGAACACATGGAACAATTGGAAAAGCTCAACATTAACACGATTGATATCGTAGCGGTGAATTTATATCCCTTCAAAGCGACCATTTCTAAACCCGACGTAACCTTTGCGGACGCAGTGGAAAATATCGACATTGGCGGTCCTACTATGCTTCGCGCGGCTGCGAAAAATTATCAAGACGTTGCGGTTGTGGTTGATCCTAAAGATTATGAAAGAGTGTTGACGGAGCTTGAAAACGGCGAAATCACTTTGGATACCAAGAAATATTTGCAATACAAAGTGTTTGCGCATACGGCGGTTTACGACAGTATGATTTCCAATTATTTGGCGCAACAGCTTGACATTCGTTTCCCCGACAGCATTACGTTTGCGTATGAAAAAACGCAGGATATGCGTTATGGTGAAAACCCTCACCAAGGCGCAAGCTATTACAGCGAAGAATTTATCCGCGCAGGTTCGCTTTCCAAGGCGAAACAGCTTTGGGGTAAGGAACTTTCCTATAACAATATCAACGATGCAAACGGCGCATTGGAGCTTGTAAAAGAATTTGAAGAACCTTGCGTAGTGGCTTGCAAGCACGCAAATCCTTGCGGCGTTGGCGTTGGCACAACCATTCACGAAGCGTACGTTAAAGCATACGAAAGCGACCCTGTTTCCGTATTTGGCGGTATTTTGGCAATCAACGGTACGGTGGACGAAGCTACGGCTTTGGAAATCAATAAAATTTTCATTGAAATCGTTATCGCGGAAGCGTTTACCGAAGGCGCATTGGAAATTTTGAAACAGAAAAAGAATATTCGTTTGTTGGAGCTTCCCGATATCAAAGCGAAGAGAGAAGCAACCGCTTACGATATGAAGAAAGTGTACGGCGGTTTGCTCGTGCAAGATTACGACAATACTTTGTTTGCGCCCGAAAACCTTAAAGTGGTAACCAAGCGCGCGCCTACGGACGAAGAAATGAAAGCAATGCTTTTCAATTGGAAAGTGGTAAAACACACCAAATCCAATGCAATCGTTGTAGGTAAAGCGGATAGAACGACGGGTATCGGTATGGGACAGACCAACCGTATTTGGGCGGCGCAACAAGCCATTGCGCATGCAGGCGACGAAGTAAAAGGCTCGGTTATGGCAAGCGACGCATTCTTCCCTTTCCCTGATTGCGTTGAAGAATGTGTAAAAGCAGGCATTACGGCAATTATTCAGCCCGGCGGAAGTATCAAAGACCAACTTTCCATCGATGCTTGCGACGAAGCAGGTATCGCTATGATTTTTGTTGGCGATAGACATTTCAAACACTAATAAAAACAGTTAAAAAAAGGACTTCGGCGTCAAAACCGAAGTCCTTGTTTTTTCTCTAAAAATATAAAAGCAATAGGGCAGGTACGCGTTTATTTGTTTTCCGCAGCCGCTTTGCTTGCTTTGTATTCCGTAATTGCTTTGGAAAGCTGATCGGGGCAAGAAGTGTTGTTTTTGCAACGAATGCCAAGAAGCAATTTTTCTACGTGATCTATATCCTGACCTTCAACGAGGCGTGCGATACCTTGCAAGTTACCGCCGCAACCGCCGATAAAGCGTACGTTATGCATTTTATTTTCAGCGTCAACGTCAAAAAGGATTTGTCTGGAGCAGGTGCCTTTGGTGGAATAAATAAACATAATATAAATACCGTCCTTACAGTTATTTTACGTATTAAAAATCAATTGCGATGTCCTAAAAATATAAAAATGGATAGGGCAGGTGCGCGTTGAAATACTTAATCGACAAGCGTTTCGTAGATAGCGGAATACAAATCCGAGGCTTTATACTCCCAATTTTTATAGATGTTTTGCGCCGTTTTTTTATCGGGAATAACAAATTTCAGTTCCAACATGGGTTGCAGGGGTGCGATAATTTTCAAAAATACGGTGTAGGTGCCGTCTGCGTTTTGATAATAATCGGCTTTACATTCCTGACGGTTGCGAAGCTGACCGCTGTTATTTTTGATAAAGGAAGAAATTTCCTCGCGAATGCTTTTAGGAATATTGATATAGAAATTGTTTAAGCTTTCTCTGCCGTCGCCCGTAATCACGTAAAGGGGTTCGTCCTCAAGGGGGGAGATACGGCACAAAAATCCGTCCTCTAACAGTTTGGGAAGAAGCTCAACGCAGTCCATATAATTCAGCCACGAATTTCGTGCGGTACACATTTCAACGATGGTACGCTCGGAAAGGGCGCTCTCCATTTTATCAAAAATGAAGAGGATAATCAATTTGTTGACAGAGGTTTCACCTTGGATTTGCATCAGTATATCTCCCGAAATCCGAGGCGAAATGCCGCAGATTGACATTTTTCTAAAACTAATGGCTATATTATACATAAAATTTTTGTCAAAATCAAGATATTTTGCGAAAAAATATTGGTTAATTTTTTTATTTGTGCTATAATGATAACAAATAGCCGCTTTCTTGTCAATTTTGCCAAAATCAATATGCGGTGATTGGAGTGACTTATACAAATGGATTACATAGAACAAACACGAAAAAAGAATTACGTTTTTAAAGGTAAAATTCTTACGGTTTGCAACGACGAAGTGTCTTTGCCTGACGGTTCGGTTGCCTTTCGAGAAATTATAGAACACCCTGGCGGCGCGTGCGTATTCTACGTGGAGAACGATAAAGTTTTATTCGTTCGTCAATATCGTTATGCCTATGGGGAGAGTGTATACGAAATTCCTGCAGGGAAGTTGGATAAAGGCGAAGATCCAATAAAAGCCGCCGCAAGAGAGCTGGAAGAGGAAGCAGGTTTGCGCGCAGGGCGTTTGGAATTGCTGTTCGTCAATTATCCCACGCCTGGGTATACCAACGAGAAAATTTATATCTATCGCGCTTACGACTGCGTAAAAACGCAAGCGCACTTGGACGAGGGAGAATTTTTAGACGTGGAATACGTACCGTTGGAAAGGGTGAAAGAAATGTTGAAAAACGGGGAATTGCACGATAGTAAAACGATTATGGCGTTGCAAGCGTACTTGCTTTCGTTATAAAAACTTGCGTTTTCAATAAAAAAATAAAGACAAAAAGCGCGGAGTCGGGTAGTTAGCCCGACTCCGTCTTTTGAAGAACATAAGGAGAATGTAAAGGAGAAGAAAAAATTAGTTGTGGCAGCAATTGCAGCAGTTGCAGCAAGGCGTGAGGATAGAGGCAAGCGTACCGTTTTTGTAAAGGCAGAAGAGCAAGGCAAGCATAATGGGCATTCCGCAACCGCTGAGTACGTTGGAACAGAAAATGCCGTCTTTCGAGCCGAGGATAAGTAAAGCGATAAGAATCCAAAGGGTGGTATTACCCTGGGTGCAACAAGTCATAATAACCTCCTGTATTTCGCCGCAGGGGTATGTAATTGCGCCAAGCGTCTAATCCTGCGGTTTCGTCTTTCTATTACATAATATTCCGTTTTAAGGGCTTGTTGTGCCGAAAAAGGGGAGAAAAAAACAAAAAAATCATGGATTTATCCCTTTTTTCTGTTCATTTTGTTGCGTTAATTAAAAAAATGCGTTATAATAAGATTATACTCGTGGCAAATACGCTTATGCGGTTTGACCAACATACGGGTGAATACTTAATTTTTGGTCTACGGGTATCCCAAAGGGAACTCGATGGAGGTTATTATGAAGAAAAGCAGTTTCTTTTCCGCAAAGCGGATTACGGGGCTTGCCGTTTTGTTGGCGCTGGTAATCGTTTTGCAATCGTTTGGCAGTTATTTCGTTTTACCTACGGGTACGCCGCTTAGTTTCGTATTGGTGCCTATCGTATTGGCAGGGCTTTTGTATGGACCTGTGGAAGGCGGATTGGTGGGCTTTGCATTTGGCGTAGTGGTTATAATTCAAGGCTTGATGGGCGTTGACCCGTTTACGCAAGCTATGATGATACCGCAACCGATAGCAACCATCTTTTTGTGTTTGATAAAAGGTACGGCGGCAGGCGTAGTATCGGGGTGCTTGTATCGTATTTTTAGAAATAAAAAAAGATACGTTGGCGTATTTACCGCTGCTGCGGCCGCGCCTATCGTGAATACGGGTTTGTTTGTTTTGGGCGCGCTTTGCTTTTTGCAAGAGGCAATTCGTACCACCGACGCAACCATTACGGGCTACGGCGGCGAATCTATGATCTATTATTTGGTTTTCGTGGTGGCAGGTATCAATTTCTTGGTGGAATTCGCTATCAATTTGTTGCTTGCGCCTACGTTGTATCGTGCGGCAAATATTATTGAAGGAAGATTTGATAATTCAAAGAATTATATTATCGACGATGAGGAAAACGTATGATTATTTGTATTGACATCGGAAACACCAATATCAAATACGCTATCTACGACAAGGACGAATTAAAGGTTTCTTGCCGCGTGGCGACCGATTTCAAGAAAACTTCGGACGAATACGGCGCGCAGCTTATTGCAATGCTGACGGCGCAAAATATCAACGTGGAAGACATTGAAGGGGGGATCGTTTCGTCGGTTGTGCCTTCTCTCGATTACACCGTGGATAAAATGTGCGCTTTGTATTTGCATATTTCGCCTTTGCATATTGCGCCTGGCTTAAAATCGGGCTTGAATATTCGTTGCGACGACGCGCGCGAAGTGGGCGCGGACAGAATTGTCAATTGCGTTTCGGCTATTGTGGAATACGGCAACGGCACGCCTATGATCGTCGTGGATTTCGGTACGGCGACCACCTTTAATATCATTAGCGAAAACAACGAATTTATCGGCGGCGTTATCGCACCTGGTATCAAGGGCTCGCTCGATTCGCTTGTAAACGGAACGGCAAAGCTTCCCCGTGTGGAAATTGAAGCGCCGAAAAGCATTATTGCAAAAAACACGGTTACCAATATGCAAGCGGGGATTGTGTTTGGCTTTGCGGGTTTGGTGGAATATATCGTAAAGCGTATCAAAAAGGAATTGAAGGCGGACAACGTTAAGACAATTGCGACGGGCGGTTTCAGCAATATCATTTCCAAAGAAATTGAATGTATTGACGTTGTGGACAAGTTGCTTACCTTGAAAGGTTTGAAATATTTGTACACGCTCAATGCCCCTGAAAAAGCGTAAACGTATAGGGCATGTACGCGTTGAAATTTAAAAAAAGAGAATTTGAAAATAAAAAAGCAGTGTAAGGAAAAAGGAGTTTACTATTATGGTTAAGAAAGTTGGCGTAGCAATTTTGGGCCTTGGCGTTGTTGGCGGCGGCACCTATCAAACGATTGTTGATCATCACGATTTTTATTTAAAGACGCAACAAATCGACCTTACCGTAGAAATGGTTTTGGATAAAGCTACGGATAGATTGAACGCACTTGGCATTCCTCAAGAATGCAGAGCAGGCAGCATTGAAGAAGTGCTTGCAAACCCCAACGTTGATATCGTTGTGGAAACGATCGGCGGTATCGGCGCGGCAAAGGCGTTTGTTACGGCGGCGCTTCGTGATGGTAAAACGGTTGTTACTTCCAATAAGGAATTGATTTGTAAATACTCGCACGAGCTTGAAGAAATTGCAAAACGCATGGGTTGCGGTTTGTATTATGAAGCAAGCTGCGTAGGCGGCGTACCCATTATCCGCACGCTTTTGGACGGCGTACAAGCAAACCACATTCAAAAAATGATGGGTATTGTTAACGGTACGACCAACTATATTTTAACGAAAATGACGGGTGAAGGCGCTGACTATGCGGAAACGTTGAAAGAAGCGCAACGCCTTGGTTATGCGGAATTTGACCCCACCAACGACGTTGAAGGGTTCGATTCGATGTACAAGCTTTCCATTTTGTCTTCGATGGCATTCCATACGAAGGTTCCTTACGCTAATATTTTCCGCGAAGGTATTTCCAAAATCGACACTATGGACATTGCGTACGGTAAGGAATTTGGCTACACCTTGAAATTGCTTGCAATTGGTAAAAATTCCGAAAAGGGTATCGAAGTGCGCGTACATCCCACGTTTATCCCTAGCAGCCATCCTTTGGCAAGCGTAAACGATTCGTTTAACGCGGTATACCTTACGGGCGACGCTGTGGACGACGTAATGCTTTACGGTAGAGGCGCAGGTGCATTGCCTACGGCAAGCGCTGTTGTTTCGGACGTAATCTATGCGGCAACCCATTCGGACGTAAAATATTCCACCTTCAAAAACAAGGAAACGGCGGAACGCGGTACGAAATTTGTTAGCGATTTCGTAAGTACGTATTATTTAAGATTGTCGGTTGAGGAAAAGGCCGGCACGCTTGCAAAAATTTCCGGTATCTTCGGCAAGTGCGGCATTTCCATTGTAGAAATTACGCAAAAATCCTACGGCGATAACAAGTGCGAAGACAAAGTGCCTTTGATTATCGTTACCGACAAATCGTCGGAAAACAAGGTGAAGAATGCCGTTGCAAAAATCAATGCTTCGGGCTTCGGTACGGTAGAAGCGCTTATTCGCGTGGAAGTATAACGAAAAAGATAAGGAGGCGTGTGCCTCCTTTTTCTAACGGGAGGAAATGCTTTGAAAGGGCTGATTATTATCAACGCCTATCCCAACGGCGAAAAATTTATTAAGCAGGCGGCGAGGATTGCGGAAGAACTAGTAAAGCTGGGAGTGGAGGTTGACGTTTTGCGCAACGGCGAGGTTTCCGTTTGCGTTGGGGATAATGGCGAAGTTGTATCGTCGGTAAGCGGTTACGATTTTGCCGTTTATCTGGATAAGGATAAATATCTTGGCGAGGGCTTGGAGAAAGCGGGCTTGCGCTTGTTTAACAGCGCGCGCGCCATAGAACTTTGCGACGATAAAATGAAAACGTACTTGGCGTTGGTCGGGGCAGGGTTGCCCATGGCGGAATGTATTGCGGCGCCGTTATGCTATACGCCAAATGCAAAAGCCGACGAGGTGTTTTTACAAAACGTGGCTAAAAAATTGGGTTTTCCTCTTGTGGTTAAAAAGAGCTATGGTTCCTTTGGTGCAGGCGTTCATCTCGTACACGGTATGCCCCAATTGATAAAAATTGCCCAACAATTCTTATACGAACCCCATTTCTATCAGCGTTATATCGGCGCTTCTTGCGGTCGTGATATTCGCGTTATTGTTATCGGCGGAAAGGCGGTTGCGGCAATGGAGCGCGTGGCAATGCAAGGGGAGTTTCGTTCCAACGTCGAGCTGGGCGGCGAAGGGCGTCGGATCGCTTTGACGGAAGCATGTGCTTCGGTTGCGGAAAGGGCGGCGCAAGCGTTGGGGCTGGAATATTGCGGCGTGGATTTATTGCAAGGCGAAAACGGACCTGTTTTGTGTGAGGTGAATTCCAATGCCTTTTTTGAAGGGTTGGAAAAAACAACGGGCTTCAACGTTGCGGCGGCATACGCGGCGCATATCCGACAAGTGGTATACGGAAAATAAATTCGACAAAATCTTCGTGCAAGCGGAGATTTTTTTATTTTCATAATTATTTTTGTTAAACATAAACGCGCGCATGTGTTGACAATTGCAAAATTATATGTTACAATCTATACTGTCGTGAAATGGGCTTTTTCTTTAACGACGCGCAAAAGAGAAGAATACTATAAGTGAATTTCGGGTAAAAACAGTCCGAAAAACGGAGGGACGCTTTGGGCGAAACGAAGAAAAAATGGAATATTTCACATAGGAAAATCCGCGCGATACTTGCAATTATCGACGGGGTATTTGTTGCGTTGACGGGTTTGCTTGCCTACTGGATGGTCACGTGGGGCATGAAAGAAGCACCTGTAATATCCTGTGGGCTTGGTTGTTGGCTTGCGGTAAACGTCGTGGTAGCATACGTCCTTTTTAAATTTTTCGGTTTGTACGATATGGTGTACGCGTCTATTGGATTTCCCGAATTGGTGCGTATCGTCGCGGCGGTATTCGTGTTGTTTATCGGCAATTTTATAAGCGCGGCATTTTTAAGAAACACCAGCGTTTACATTGGGTATAGCGTAGTGTTTGTTTATTGCATGACTTTACTTTGCTATGTAACGGGCATTCGTTTTTGCAAACGAGTTTACGAAGCGGTAGTTGCGCAGATTGCGGCTTGGCGCAAGGAAAAGAAGCGCGTTATGATTGTAGGTTGCAATAACAATGGTTTCATTTTATTGCGTAACATGATTTTTACGGAAAAGAGCGCTTATAAAGCGGTGTGTATTTTGGATAACGACATTCGCAACGTAGGGAAAAAACTGTACGATATTCGTGTTGTCGGTTCGATAAACGAAGCGAAAATGTTTGCAAAGCAATACAAAATTGACGAAATTTTCGTAGCGACGTCTTTTCAAACCAAAGCGGAGCAAAAGGAAGTGTTGCAAATTTGCAAGGAATGCGGTTGTCCCATTAAGATGCTTCCCGAGCTTTCCAAATTGACGGGTGGCGAAATCACGGCGGCGAAGATGAAGCAAGTCAAGGTAGAGGATTTGCTCGGCAGAGATCAAATCAACGTTGATTTAAGCGAAATTATGGGTTACATAGACGGCAAAACGGTTATGGTAACGGGCGGAGGCGGATCTATCGGCAGTGAGCTTTGCCGTCAAATTGCTATGCAAGCCCCCAAACAGCTTATCATTTTGGATATCTACGAAAACAATGCGTATGATCTTGAGCAGGAGCTTCGCTACAATTATCCCGACCTTAATTTGTTGATTTTAATCGCCAGCATTCGCGATAAAAACAAAATGATGGACGTATTTGCGAAATATCGTCCTCAAATTGTCTTTAATGCGGCGGCGCATAAACACGTTCCGTTGATGGAAACCAGCCCCAACGAAGCGGTGAAAAATAACGTTTTCGGTACGTTGAACGTCGCAACGGCGGCGGAAGAATACGGCGTGGAAACTTTTGTGCAAATTTCTACGGATAAAGCGGTAAACCCCACCAATATCATGGGCGCAACCAAGCGTATTTGCGAAATGATAATCCAAAATATCGGTCGCCGTAGCAGAAATACCAAATTCGTAGCCGTACGCTTTGGTAACGTTTTGGGTTCTAACGGCTCGGTAATTCCTTTGTTCAAGCGTCAAATCGAAAGGGGCGGTCCCGTAACGGTTACGCATAAGGACATTATTCGTTATTTCATGACCATTCCCGAAGCGGTATCGTTGGTGTTGCAGGCAGGCGCATACGCCAAAGGCGGACAAATTTTCGTTTTGGATATGGGTGAGCCCGTTCGTATTTACGATTTGGCGTATAACCTTATCAAATTGTCGGGCTTTGAACCGAACGTGGATATTGAAATCAAAGTGACGGGGCTTCGCCCCGGCGAAAAGCTGTACGAGGAACGTTTAATGGAAGAAGAAGGCTTGCAAAAGACGCCCAATGGGCTTATTAGCATTGCACAGCCTATTCATTTCGATGAAACCAATTTCCAAGCAACCCTCAACAAACTCTACGAAGCGGCGTGCAGTGAAACGGATAAAATGAAAGAATGGGTAAAAATTCTCGTGCCTACCTACACAATTGACAAGGGTAAAGGCGCTGCGGAATATTTAAAAACCGCCGCAGAGGCAAAAGCCGAAACGGAAGTAGCGGCGGCTAAAACTCATGCGGAATAAGACTCGTCGATTGATGTTTTAAGAAGAAAAGGGTTAGCCCTTTGGAGAAGATTATGCTTACGAAAGAAAAATATGCGCAATACGTTGCCATTTTAAAAGAACAGCTTATCCCTGCGATGGGGTGCACCGAGCCTATCTCTATTGCTTACGCAACGGCGAAAGCCAAGCAAGTTTTGGGAGAGGAGCCCGTTTCCGCGCTTGTGGAAGTAAGCGGCAATATCGTTAAAAACGCCAAGAGTGTAACCGTTCCGCACACGCAAGGACAACGGGGAATTAAGGCGGCTTTTGCGGCTGGTTTGGTTGCAGGCAACGCGGATGCGGTACTGGAAGTTATCGCGCACGTTTCCGACGAACAAGTGGCAAGCATTCGCGAAGTCAAAGACAATTTTAACGTAACGGTAATCACGCCCGACAATGCGCGCGTGTTTGATATCGCCATTACGTTGCGTTCGGCTTCCCACGAAGCGTACGTTCGCATTGCGGATACGCATACGAATATCGTTAGCATTAAAAAGGACGGCGAAACGCTGTTCGAAAACCTGCCTACGGAAACAAAGGCGGTGGATAAAAGCGGCTTGACGGTAGAGGATATCATTGCGTTTGCGGATGAAGTAAACGTCGAAGACGTTTCGGAAATTTTACAGCGTCAAATTGATTACAATATGGCAATTGCCGAAGAGGGCTTGAAAAACGATTACGGCGCAAACGTAGGCAAAGTATTACTTCGCGCTTATCAACCCGATATAAAAATTACGGCAAAAGCGTATGCGGCGGCGGCAAGTGACGCGAGAATGAACGGTTGTGAGCTTCCCGTTATTATCAATTCGGGCAGCGGAAACCAAGGGATTACCGCTTCGGTGCCCGTTATCGTCTACGCAAGAGGCTTACATATCTCCAAGGAAAAACTTTATCGCGCGCTTTGCGTTTCCAATTTGATTACCATTCACTTAAAACATGGTATCGGCGCGCTGTCTGCATACTGCGGCGTAGTGTCGGCAGGGGCAGGCTCTGCGTGCGGCGTAGCCTACTTGTTGGGCGGCAGAATTGCGGAAATTTCTCATACGCTCGTCAATGCGTTGGCAATTGATTCGGGTATCATTTGCGACGGCGCGAAGGCAAGCTGCGCTGCAAAAATCGCTACGGCGGTTGAAAGCGGTTTGTTGGGCTTGAATATGTATTATAACGGCAACGAGTTTTTCGCAGGCGAAGGCATCGTGAAAGCAGGGGTGGAAAACACCATAAAAAGCATTTCTCGTTTGGCGCAGGACGGTATGCGTGAAACGGATAAAGAAATTATTAAAATTATGTTGGAAGTGGACTAAAAATCGGACGAAAAACAGGTCGAAAAAAGGCTTTAAAAAGCCCGGAAAAAGGGCGCAAATTATACGATAGTTGTGTGAAAAGAGGGTGAATTTCAGTTCACTCTCTTTTGTTATAAAAAACCAAAAAATGTCC
>JAZOVQ010000061.1:0-2907 GCA_045658805.1 Candidatus Scatosoma sp. | reverse complement strand
ACCGTACCGGACTTAGGGTTAGGCATCAAGCCTTTGGGACCGAGTACACGACCGATACGACCTACCATACCCATCATGTCAGGGGTGGTGATCATTACGTCGAATTCAAACCAGTTTTCGTTTTGAATCTTTGCGATGAGTTCTTCTGCGCCTACGTAATCTGCGCCTGCTGCTGCAGCTGCGTCTGCTTTAGCACCCTTTGCAATAACCAAAACTCTCTTGGTTTTACCAGTACCGTTGGGAAGAACGAGTACGCCACGAACTTGTTGGTCAGCTTGACGAGGGTCTACACCCAAACGAACGTGCATTTCGATCGTTTCGTCAAATTTAGCCTTTGCGGTTTCAAGCAAAACGGACATAGCTTCCGCTGCTTCGTACTGCTTGGAGAGGTCAAATGCTTTTACGCTGTCTTGATATTTCTTACCGTGTTTCATTTTGCTCCCTCCTATTATTCTTCAACCGTAACGCCCATACTGCGTGCGGTACCTGCGATCATGCTCATAGCACTTTCAAGCGACGTACAGTTCAAGTCGGGCATCTTCGTCTTTGCGATTTCTTCCACTTGCGCTTTCGTCAATTTACCAACTTTAACCGAGTTGGGTTTTGCGCTTGCCGTTTCCAAACCAAGAGCTTTCTTGATAAGAACGGGTGCGGGGGGCGTCTTCAAAATAAACGTGAAGGAACGATCTTGATAAATCGTTACAACAACGGGAATGATGAGACCGGGTTTGTCTGCCGTTTTTGCGTTAAATTCCTTCGTAAAGCCGGGCAAGTTGATACCGAAGGGACCAAGGGTGGAACCTACGGGAGGAGCCGGGGTTGCTTTACCAGCGGGAAGTTGCAATTTTACGACTGCAGTAATTTTCTTAGCCATAAAAATATTTCTCCTTTGTGGTTATAACAAGACGCCTTGAATAGATTTGACGCCTCTCCCACATTTTTAACAAAATTAGTTGCCGCAAGCGCGGCGTTTATCCACCGCTTACCTTTGGTAAGCAGGTGAAGGTTTAAGCGATTATTCCTCTTCCGTCGTTGCTTCGGGAAGGGGTGCGTCTACCTTTTGAATTTGAATATATTCCACTTCTACGTCCGTTTCTCTGCCGAACATCGTGGTGGAAATCTTCGCCTTTTGCGCCGTCGGATTGAGTTCCTTAATCGTACCAAAGAAGCCCTTCAAAGGACCGTCTTCGATAGATACGGTATCACCGATTGCAAACGTTTCGTTGGAAACAAATTCTTCCAAGCGCATTTTGCGGATTTCTTCTTCCTTCATGGGGATAGGTCTGCCTTGAGGTCCGCAGAAGCCCGTTACACCTCTCGTGCTGGTAACGTAATACCAAATTTGATTGGTGTAGATCATCTTAATGAAAACGTAGCAAGGCAACAATTTTCTTTCGACAATTTTGCGCTTACCGTTCTTTTCTTCGATAACCTGTTCCATGGGGATTTTCAAATCAACGATATAATCGCCCAAATTATTGTTTTCAATCAGCTTTTCCAAGCTGTCTTTAACCATCGCTTCATAGCCCGAATAGGTATGAAGAATGTACCACTTGGGTTGTTCGTTCATTGGCATACTTTAAGCCCCTCCGACCTTAAAATCCCTTCGTGAGGAATTCCAACAGACTAAAAAATACTTGGTCGATTGCCGTTACTACTGCAAGGAATGCAGCAACAACAACAAGAACGACACCCGTCGTTTTTAATACGGTTGTAAATTTAGGCCAGGATACTCTCTTCAATTCGGAGAAAGTTTCCTTGAACTTAGCGCCTACGCGACGAAACCAACTGGGTTTCTTGTTCTTTGTCTTAGTTGCGTTTGCCATTTTTAACCTCATGCTCACGCAGCCGAATAGAGAGACTGCCTCTCTATCGACCGTGCAAAAATTGAATTATTTGGATTCTTTGTGTTCCGTGTGCTTCTTGCAGAAAGGACAGTATTTGCTCATAACCAATCTGTCAGGATCGTACTTCTTGTTCTTAATACTGTCATAGTTTCTATGCTTGCATTCGGTGCATTCAAACGTAATTTTGGCTCTTGCCGTTTTGGTTGCCATAATCAAAACTCCATACAAAAAATTACACCCCTCGTTCGGGTGCGTGAATAAAGTTTACCATACTTTCGTAGGGATGTCAATCTTTTTTGAAAGCTTTTTCTAATTTTTTTTATTTTTTCCGAAATTATTTTTTCAGCGGAAACAACGCGAAAGATTTGCCTTTCCTTTCGCGCTGTCAACCTTAAAAAATCCGCTAAAATCCTTTATTTTACAGTGGTTTTACACAAATGAGAAAGCTTTGTCCGCCTGCAAGCGAAAACTTAATTCCCTCATTTTCCAGCCGTTCCGCGATACCGACAACGTTCTCACGCAATAAAGTATGTATGCATTGTTCCATTTCCTCAACCGTAGCCTTCTTCACTTCTTTCGTTTCTTTCATACCATTTCATCGAACGTACTTTCCCGTCCTTTCCTCCTGTTTTTTATCTCCCCCCTGCCGTCTTTGGGGTAGTTATATTATACCATTTTTAACAAGCGGAAAACAAGCGTCTTTTTGCCAATTCGCATGGCTATCTTTGTTGTATTTTGTCTTTGTTTGTCTAATTTTGTCGAAGCTTGTCGAATGAAGTTTACCCTCGCTGTCGAAAGCGCGCGCAACTTGGCGTTGTTATGCATACTTTGTAACCTTTTGCCGTTTTATGTAGTTTTTTTGTTCTATATATATAATAATGTACGCGTAACGCACACGCGTATATAACAAAATGCGGGCTTCGGGAAGCCGCCCGAAGCCCTTTTTTCATTTATTCAACTCATTCCCAAACAGAAACAATCACTTTACCGTCTATTTTCTCGTAAGTATAAGCCTCTTCCGCACCAAAAGTATACCTACAAATATAGTATCCTCCTTCTT
>JAZOVQ010000060.1:0-4259 GCA_045658805.1 Candidatus Scatosoma sp. | reverse complement strand
GGCTCAAGCTCACCAGAAAGAACTTTTAAGAAGGTCGATTTACCTGCGCCGTTTGCGCCGATAATACCATAGCAGTTCCCTTTCGTAAATTTAAGATTAACGTCTTCGAATAATTTTTTGCTGCCAAATTGCAAAGAAACACCCGTAACTTGTAACATGACTTACCTCTGAATTTTATTTATCTTGAAGATTATACCATATAAAAATTTTTAAAGCAATCGTTTCCATGCGCAAAACGATTAATTTTCCGTATTGCGATGATAGGTATTTAACGTATGTTTGGAAAAATAAACCGTTGCTTCATAAGGATTAAGGATTTCGTCCGTAATGTCCGTAATTTCACTGCTCATCGCCGAAACTGATACCCAGCCGTTGGGTTGCGCAAAAACGATTTGTAATAACGATTCCATATTATAAAAACAAAGCTTGCCGATATCCGTCAACTCGGCATTTAAATTGATCTTTTCAAGTGTTTTATTGCTGTGAAATGCATAATTATCAAGTCGTACAACCGTAGACGGCAAGGTAACCTCCACAAGCGACCATGCAGCAAAGGAAAAGCTGTTAAGACGGGTTATCCCTTCTGGCAAAGTAATTTCTATTTCATCGCCGCTATATCCAAGGAAAATGATATCCTCACCGCTGTCGTACGTAATTACTCCGTCGTCGGTTGTATGGATTTTGCTTTCGTGCGGCTGCGTATATACGTCCCTTGCATGATATGCCACGTAGCCCTTATCCGCAGAACCAGGCTCAAGGTTTATATCCGATTTGTTATAAATTTCAAATAAATTGTAACAATTATAAAATGCCTTTTCGCCGATTTCGGTGATATTTGCGCCAAGCGTAATACGCGCAAGGCTATAACATTTTTCAAACGTTCCTGCTTTAATCGCGCGGACTTGTTTGCCCATATACGTATCCGCAATTACAAGGTCGGTAGGATTTTTGAAAATACTGCCGATACAAACGTAATAACCACTGGGTGTAATTTCGTATAAAATTTCCGTATAATCACAAATAGTGCAAGCATTGTCCACAACGTTATGATAGGTCAATTTCGGCAATATTTTCATAACTAGAAAAGCCGTTTCGCATCGCGAACAATAGGAAGATTCCGTCCAGCCTTCGTCCTTACACGTGGGCAATTGTCCAGGCGTATAAACGATAATATGTTCAAGCGCAGGAATCGTTTCTTCCTTCATATCCCCACAACCGTAGCAGGTAAGGGAGCGGTATCCCTCTTCCTCGCAAGTGGGATATTCTCTAATTTCTTCCCACCAAACGTGCGTATGCGCCGTAGGTGGCGGCGATTGACTATCTTCTACGCTCTCGCTTGCTTCCGACGACGATTCCTCTACGCTGCTTTCTGCGCTGGAGATAGAAGATTCGCTATCCGCTTCGGACGACGTTGCACTCTCTTCCGAAAAAGAACTTTCCGACGAAACGGAAGAATCTGTTTCTGAGCTTTCCGTTTCCTCGTCCGACGGCAAAGACTGATAGGGCGTGGAAATGATAGAAAAGCCTGGAGAATAAATACTTTCTTCCTCATCGGAACAAGCCACGAATGTAGTGAATAAACAAAGACAAAAAGCAACCAAAAGCGTTGTCAAAATTTTTGTCGACAACCTCATATTTTCCTCCGTAGAAAAATAAAGGTCCTCGAAGCGCCCTTCAAAGACCTTTACCTATCTTTTCGTAATTATTTCATCAACTTTTCAAGTTCGGTTGCAACGTCACCAACCGTAACGAGCGATTCAACTTCGTCGTCGGGAATAACGATACCATATTCGTCCTCAAGCTGGCTGAGAAGTTCTACAACGTCAAGCGAATCCGCGCCAAGATCATCAACGATTTTTGCATCCTTAGTAACTTTTTCAATGGGCAAATTAAGGGCTTCTGCAAGCATTGCCTGAATTTTTTCTAACATAATCAATTCCTCCGTGAATTAAAGTAAAGATACTTTACGATAGTATTTTAATATATAAACCAAGAAAAGTCAAGCGTTTTCCGCTTATTTGTTTTTCTTTTTCATTGTCAAGCCAATGCGGTTCTTTTTAACGTCAACTTCTTTAATCCAAACCTGTACCACTTGGCCAACCTTTAAAACTTCGGACGGGTGCTTGATATAACGATCGGTAATTTCGGAAATATGCACCAAACCGTCTTGATGTACGCCAATATCAATAAACGCACCGAAATCGACTACGTTACGGACGGTACCCGTAATTTCCATACCGACTTTAAGGTCTTCAATACCCATAATATCCTTTCTCAATGCAGGCGCAGGCAACCCTTCACGAATATCTCTGCCTGGTTTCATAAGTTCGGTTACGATATCCGTAAGCGTCGCTTTATCCAAATCCGTTTCCTTTGCTGCCTTCTCTTCGCCGTAAGCTTTAATTTTTTGTCTTAAATCGGCAATTCTATGCGCCTTTACGTCCTCTTTCGTGTAAGAGAACAATGCAAGCAATTTTTCCGCCTTTGCGTACGATTCGGGGTGTACCGCCGTATTGTCAAGAATATTGTCGCCGCCGTCAATACGTAAGAAACCTGCGCATTGCGTGTACGCCTTTTCGCCAAGTTTAGGCACTTTTAAAAGCTGTTTTCTCGATTTAAATCTGCCGTTTTCTTCACGATAGTTTACAATATTTTTCGCCACTGCCGAGTTCAACCCTGCAACAAATTTCAAAAGCGAAACGCTCGCCGTGTTTAAATCAACGCCGACACTGTTAACGCAGTCTTCCAAAACCCCTGACAATGCGCTATCCAAGCGTATTTCGTTCATATCGTGCTGATATTGACCGACACCAATGGATTTGGGATCAATTTTGATAAGTTCCGCAAGCGGATCTTGCAAACGTCTTGCGATAGACACCGCACTTCTTGCCGTAACGTCGTAATCGGGGAATTCTTCCGCGCCTAAAGGGCTGGCGGAATATACGCTAGCGCCTGCTTCATTTACGATTACGTAGCCAACTTCCCTACCCGTTTCCGCTTTAATTTCTTTGATTAATTCCGCAATAAAAATTTCACTTTCCTTGCTTGCCGTACCGTTACCGCAGGAAATAACCTCAACCTTATGCTTTTCAATAAGCTTTTTCAAAACAATTTTTGCTTCTTCCGTCTTGTTTTGAGGGGGTGTCGGGAAAACTACCGTCTTATCCAACACTTTGCCCGTACCGTCTACAACGCAAATTTTACACCCCGTACGGAATGCAGGGTCCCAGCCCATCGTAATTTTATCCTTAACGGGCGGTTGCATCAAAAGCGGCTTCAAATTAAGCTCGAACATTTTAATGGCCTGTTCGCTGGCTTCTTCAAAAAGCTGCGCACGAACTTCACGCTCAACGGAGGGCGCAATCAAACGGTCGA
Source organism: Candidatus Scatosoma sp. (assembly GCA_045658805.1). Lineage (GTDB taxonomy): Bacteria > Bacillota > Clostridia > Christensenellales > Borkfalkiaceae > Scatosoma. Next base: position 884 of record JAZOVQ010000060.1, on the reverse strand, counting down.
AGCTGTCTTCCGCCGCTTCCTTGACGATTTTTGAGCATTCTCCACCGTCTTTCAAGAACGCCGCGCCTGCGATACGTTTAGCAAAATCAGTGTCCACAACGATAGAAACCTTCAAAAATTCTTCCTTTTCGCCGCGGTTTAAAGCCAAAATACGGTGGCTTTTAATTTCGCTTACAGGCTCGGAATAGTCAGCGTACATACCATAGGTTTTTGCTTCGTCCGCCTCCGCTTTTCCCTTTGCGTACGAGGAGGTAATTTCACCATGTTTAAAGAAGAAATTACGGAGTTTTTTACGGGTGTTTGCATCGTCGGAAATAATTTCCGCGATAATATCCCTAGCGCCGTCGATAGCGTCTTTCGCCGTCTTGACTTCTTCATTGATATATTTTGCCGCTTCCGCATTGACGTCCAACGTCTTGTCCTGTGCCAAAATGGTATCGGCAAACGGCTGCAAGCCCTTTGCAATAGCAACGGATGCGCGCGTTTTACGCTTTTGTTTATAAGGACGGTAAATATCTTCAACTTCCGTTAAAATAACCGCTTTTTCAAGAGCCAAGCGGATTTCTTCCGTCATTTTACCTTGTTCGGTAATGGAGTTTGCAACCTCTTCTTTTCTCACTCCAATAATAACTATTCTCTGCCTTTTTTGTGCTACACCATAATCTGTTGCATTCAATACTTTCCATTGAACTTGGTAACCTAATCTGCCAAATACATCTAGCATTGTTCTTAAAGTTTCACCTTTATTATGACTTACTAATCCTTTTACATTTTCCGCCAAAAACATTTTAGGTTGTAGCTTTTCTAAAAACGTAGCATAATAATAAAACATCGTTCCTCTAACATCGTCTAGTCCTTTTCTTTGACCAGCATAACTAAAAGCT
>JAZOVQ010000059.1:0-6120 GCA_045658805.1 Candidatus Scatosoma sp. | reverse complement strand
TTGATAACGGGCATATAACCAGAGGTCATCGAATATTCAGCTTGCAATTCAACTTTCGTCGTCAAATACTTCATCAAAAGCCAAGATGCAGCAACTTCTTGTTCGTTGCTCTTCTTGAAGAGAACAAGGGAAGGACCTTGGGAAATAACTTTTGCGTTGCTTGCGTCAGCTTGAGGAGGAGTGGTAACGCCTACTTCAAACTTGTAGCCGCCGCCTTCGCCTTCAACAACGTCTGCCTTTTGATAGGAAGCACCTGCGGAAGAACCGATACACATGAATGCAGTTTCATCCGTGAACAAGTCGGAGGTGTAGCTACCGTTGATTTCTTGCGTGGTAACGTAACCTTTCTTGTGCCAGCTGGTGAATCTTTCTACGAAGTCACGGTTCGTGGGCGTATCAAATACGAAGTGGTCGCCCGTTGCGGAGGTGTAGGGTTGGTTGAGCTGTTCGCACATGGTGATGAACCAGTTTGCTTCAGAGTCGTAACCAAGGGGAATAACGTTCGTGTTACCCTTTGCCTTTTCGATGTCAAGGATTTGTTGACATACAGCTTCCATTTCGTCCCAGGTCTTAGGAACGCTCAAGTTGTTCTTTTCGAAGTACGTCTTGTTGTAGTACATAACTTCGGTAGATTTAGCGAAGGGAAGGGTGTACATCGTGTCGCTGCCGTATACTTTACCTTCGTTATAGAATGCAGGAACGAAATCATAAAGTTCAGCTTCGGTAAGACCCATCGTGTCGTCCATGATATAGTTGTCAAGAGCAACAACTTTACCTGCAAGGTTATAATGTGCTACGTGGTCGGGATAGCAGAATGCGATATGAGGGGAATTACCAGCGGTAATTTCCGTGGAGATTTGTTCCTTAACGCCATCATAATCGCCCCAGCTGGTGGAAAGACCTTCGATGGTGATGTTGGGATATTGCGTGTTGAAGTCAGCGATCCACTTAGAAACAACGCCTCTAAGGTTTGCACCCATACAGTGATAGAACTGAATGGTAACGGGGCTGCCGTTGTAATCGGTTACGTCAGCCGTCTTTACGGGAGCAACGATTTCGTCTTTGTTGATAACGGGATTATCGTTACCGCCAACACTCGTGGAGTTGTCGCCGCCACCGCTTTGCGAGGTGCTACCGGTGTTACAAGCCGCCATGGAAAGCATCGTGCTTACCGCAAGAATGGAGGTGAGTAAAAATTTGCCGATTTTTTTCATAGTTTTTTTCCTTCCTATTTTTATATTTTTTTCTTTTTTTTCGTGCTATAATAAATGGTTTTTCTCCATTATTATTAAAAATAAGTGTGGGATTAACCCTTGATACCGCTTCTCGAAACGCCTTTCATGATATATTTTCTAAGGAAAATGAATACCATGAACAAGGGAATGGATACCATGGTTACTGCCGCCATTTGTACGGGGAAGTCCGTCTTACCGTCGATTACGGTGAACGCGTCACGCAAACCGATAGTGATAAGGTACAACGAGGAATCCGTCGTTACAAGTTTGGGCCAAGCGTAGGTGTTCCATGCGCCCATCATTTTCAAAATGGTGATAGAAATGAGGGTGGGCAAGGAAAGGGGAATCATTACCTTCCAAAGATATTTAAGGTCGGTCGTTCCGTCTACTTTTGCCGCCAAATACAATTCGTTGGGGATTTGCATGAAGTTTTGCTTCAACAAGTAGATGTAGAATACGCTTACCAAGAAAGGTACGATCAAAACGGTATAGGTGTTCAACCATTTGAAATCGTTTACCGTTTGGTAGTTGGTGATGGTGAAAAGTTCACCGGGGATCATCATCGTCGCAAGCAAGAACGCAAACAATACGTTTTTGCCTTTGAATTCCAAACGAGCAAATGCAAACGCCGAAAGCACGGTGATAATCAAGGAAAGTGCCGTGGAAACCAAGCCGACGAGCACGGTGTTGAGGAACAACGTACCGAGGTTTGCCGTCGTGAAGGCTTCTAAATAGTTGTGCCAATCCAACGTGTGGGGGTACAACGAAGGCGTCGTCCAATAATATTCGTCCAAGGTCTTAATAGACGAAATCATCATCCAGTAGAAGGGGAACACAACGATAAGCGCCATGATACCAAGGAAGGTGTACAAGCCGATTTGTACAAATACTTGACCAACCTTTTGTTTTCTGGATACGTCGTCGATGTTTTGTTCCGCCATTACGCCTTTAATCAGCGAAGAGTTTTCATCAAGGGGGGATTCCGTCGAATATGCAATCGAGTTATCAGCAACTTCGGTTTCTACAACTTCTTCGGAAGTAACTTCGTTTTCAAAATCGTTCATACTTCGTTCCCTCCTTAATAGTGTGTTTTCTTTTTACTTACGTAAAGGTTGACCATGGTTACTGCGAAGATAATGGCAAAGAGAATCAATGCCGCCGCGCTAACCCAACCTTCACGGCTGTTAGGCAAGTATCTATAAATGAAGCCTACCATTGTATTCAAGCGGTATGCGTCGCCAACGGGACCCATCTTATCGCCGAAGATACCGACGATGCTCGAATATTCCTTAAACCCGCCGATAAAGCCCGTAATGATAACGTATGCAAGCATCGGGGAAAGAAGGGGAACGGTGATTTTCGTAAATACTCTCCAACGGGGAGTGCTGTCAATTTGCGCCGCTTCATAATATTGTTTGTTTACACTCTGCAAGCCGCCGAGCAAAATCAAAATTTTGAAGGGGAGCGCATTCCATACGATATAGACGATGAGTACCGTCATGTTTGCCCAGTAGGACGAACCGCCGTTGATCCAGTTTACAGGTTCGATACCAAACGCGCCTAATATACTGTTCATAATACCTGCCGTTTGAATAACGGGGTTTTCAGAGGTAAGCGTACCTGCTACGTTGAACATTGCCGTGAAGACCATACCGATTGCAATCGAGTTGGTTACGTAGGGCAAAAAGAAGACGGTTTGCAAAAATCTTTGCAAGGGCTTAATTGCGTTTAAGCAAACGGCAATCAACAATGCCAAAATCGTCGAAAGGGGAACGGTGATGATACAAAGAAGCAAGGTGTTTTCCAAACAGGTCGTGAAGCCTTTGAAATCTAATACCTTTGCAAAGTTACCAAAACCGATCGAGTAACCTTCGGGATAAATTTCGTAGAAGTTTTCGTTTGCAACTTCGATAGAACGATAATTTTCCAAGAAGGCAATTCTTACCGTGTTGATCATGGGCCAAACGGTAAACACAAGCAACAAGAGGAGAGCGGGAAGGAGATATATCCAAGCCTTCCAGCTGTCAAAATTTTTAGCCGCGCGTTCCCAGAAACTATCTTTTTTCTCTATGGCAACCGCAGGCGCTTCCGGAGCGGAATTGAGATCGGACATCAAAACGGAATCCGTTGCGTTTTCAACGTTTTCAACGCTTTCAACGGGTTCGTTTACCGTCAATTCCTCCTCGGTGTATTTTTCTTCAGTCATAAATCAAATCTTCCTTTTCAATATATTTTGATGTAGCTGAGGAATTATTTAAAATAAATTCTTTCCTCGGTTTCAGCGTTGAACAGGAACACTTTGTGCGGTTTCAAGCTGTAAGCAACCAACGTATCCGCCATGTTCAATACGTTGTCCGAATTGATAATAGAACGGATAACGGGGTTAAGCGAGCTGCTGTGCGTCGAAACGATGCTTACGTCGCGGCCCATAACTTCGATATTGGAAAGTTCGCATACCAAGGGACCTGCTTTGTCCAATTCGAAACCTTCGGGACGAATAGCAACCGTAACGTCTTGGTCTTCTACGCCGCCAACCTTCATAACTGCCGCATCGCCAATGTAAAGCGTTTCGTTTTGAACGCTGCCCTTAAATACGTTGATAGGGGGCGTACCAAGGAATTTCGCAACGAACAAATTGGTAGGATCGTCGTAAATGTCTTGAGGTTTACCAACTTGTTGCACTACGCCGAGTTTCATAACGACGATAAGGTCGGAGATACTCATAGCTTCTTCTTGGTCGTGGGTTACGAATACCGTCGTGATACCCGTTTCCTTTTGAATTCTTCTAATTTCTTCACGCGTTTGCAAACGAAGTCTTGCGTCGAGGTTAGAAAGGGGTTCGTCCAAAAGCAAAACGCGGGGCATTTTAACAAGCGCACGCGCAATTGCAACACGTTGTTGTTGACCGCCCGACAATTCGCTGGGTTTTCTATCCATTAATTCGTCGATTTGAACGAGTTTCGCTGCTTCCATAGCGCGGGTAAGCATTTGTTCTTTCGTCATTTTGTTTTCGCCCTTCAAGTTTTGCAAGGGGAACAAAATGTTTTGCTTAACCGTCATGTGAGGATAAAGCGCGTAGTTTTGGAACACGAGCCCGATACCTCTATTTACAGGCGAAAGCTGCGTAACGTCTTCGTCGCCGAAGAGAATTTTACCCGACGAGGGTTTTTGCAGACCGCTGATCATGTACAGCGTGGTACTTTTACCGCAGCCCGAGGGACCGAGAAGCCCGACAAGTTTGCCGTCGGGGATGGTGAACGTGAAATCGTTTACAGCAACTACTTCTTCGCCCGATTTCTTGTTACGGCTCGGGAAAATTTTCGTCAAATTTTGTAATTCGACTTTCATAAGACCTCCTGAAAGTTTCAATTATTTTTTTCTATTTATAACAATCAATTGCTTGATTTGTTTCTTTAGTAAGTGCAATAGTTAGGCTTTTTGGCCTTCCTGTTCCGCCGCCTTTTGCGCTGCGACGCGTTTTTTGTATGCAATCAATTCTTCTTCCGATTCAAATATTTCTTGGCTTGCCATATCCACCACAACGGTGTCGCTAAGCAAATCGTGTATCGTCGAATTGGTGGGGGTGTAAATCATTACGCCAAATTCCAAAATGAGGAGAAGTATGGGGGTAATTACACCAATCGTACCCAAAAACCGTACCACCGTCAACGAAAGAAGAAGCAAGGGGAACAACGTTTCTATAACGAACATACCCACAACCGTACGGATAAACAACACTTGGTTGGTCACCCTAACGCCGTTCGTTCGCATAACCGCCAAACCAAACGATTTTTTACCCAGCGTTTGCCCGTTTTTGAAAGGCAGGGCAAGCAGGAAAAATACAACGACGTACGCAAGTAAGAGGCTGATACTAGCGGCAATTACCACCACCATAATCAATTCCGTAATGGTATCGGAAACCAGCTCGTCTTGGAAAAAGGCTGTAAGCGCCGTATCCTGCAACGCGTTAAATTCCGCTTTTTGTTCTTCCGTCAATTTTTCAAATTCCTCGTCCGTGTAGGTAGGAACTTCGTATTGCTGTTCATAAGACGTAAGCTTGCTCGTTAGCGTGTCCGAATATTTATCGAAATTGAGAAAGGTCGAAAACCCAATCAAAAATACAAGCGCTAAACTGATAACCAGCATTATGTCGAATAAGAACGCCGAAATGCGTTTCCAAACGGGTGCTTTTTGAATACCTAAAGCCATGGAACAATCCTTTTTTCGTCAAAACGGCAAGTGCCGTTGACCGTAACGTTTTGATGAAATGTCGGGCTTGTCCTTCGTGAGGCGGAGAGGCGAGGACGCGCTCTTTTCTTTCCTGCCCGACGCGCTAATATATATTGTAAATATAGCACGCACTACTATAGTATCACAATTTCGATAAAAAGTAAACCATTTGAAAGAGATTTTTTGCATTTTTTCGCGTAAAGGGCATGGGAAAAAGTGATGAAAAAATTACCCAAAAAGGGCAAAGCGAGGAAATTTGCGTTTGCGGCGGTAAAAAATTGGAAATCCTCTTGACAGAAAAGGGAAAAACGGATATAATAAAAGGACCTATACTTTGTTTTAATGGAGAGAAAAGAAAATGGACGTTCAAAAAATTTTATCCACGTGCGATCATACTTTGCTTGGGCAAACGGCAACCTGGGAAGATATCCGCGCAATTTGCGACGACGGTATCAAATATGCAACGGCTTCCGTATGCATTCCCCCTTGCTACGTAAAGCAGGCAAAGGAATAGGTTGGCGACCGTTTGAAAATTTGTACGGTAATCGGTTTCCCCAACGGATACAACTCGACCGCGGTCAAGGTTTTTGAAACTAAGGACGCAATTGATTGCGGCGCAGATGAGATTGATATGGTAATCAATATCGGCCTCTTA
>JAZOVQ010000058.1:0-3091 GCA_045658805.1 Candidatus Scatosoma sp. | reverse complement strand
ATTATTTACATCCGCTGCAGGTTTTGCAGTTCCCAGAACATTTTTTACTGGTCGTGCCCGTCGACGAATACATTGCCCCCGAATAATCGCGTTCGGTTTCCCCGCCGCAATCGGGACAAACCACCGTATCCGTATAACTTTTCACAAGCTCGTCAAAACGCTTTCCGCAATTTTTGCATTTGTACTGTAAAAAAGGCATTTTTCGTCCTCCGTTTGGCTAAATTTCCTTTTTATTATAGCACGAAACACAAGCTTTGACAAGCTTTTACGGCTTACAACAATCCTTTTCCGTTTAAAAAGCTATCAAAAAATCCCCCAACGTCCAAACCCGATTTCTCAAACGCCGCCACGAAGTCCTCCACGGCCGCCATTTTATACGTATTGGCGCTATAATACCGCCGTAAGGCGCCGAAAAACTTCCCGTCCCCCACGCTTTTGCGCAAAGTATCAAGCATAACCACGCCTTTATCGTAGGCAATGCAACGATATTCATAATCGCTGATATATTCTGCCAGCGACCGCGTCATGCGAGTGTCCGTACGCCCCAAAACACTGCCGTAAACGTCGTAATAAGAGCGATATTCCCGCAGGGCCTCCGTCACTAATTTCTCGCGCGTATATCCGTATTTTTCATACGTTTCAAAAAAGGTAACGGCGGAATATTCCGCAAGCCCCTCGTCCTGCCAAGCATTTTCCGTTTGGTCGCTCCCCACCGCAGCATACCACCATTGGTGCGCCGTTTCGTGCGCAATAGCCCGTATGCGCTGACTGCCCGTCAACGCATCGGAAAGCATTGTTAAGCAGGGATATTCCATTCCCCCCAAGCAAAATCCCGTTTCCGCCACGGTATAGGCGGGATATGGATACTCCCCAAACGTTTCACTGTAATAGCAAAAGCTCTCCACGATTGCTTCCATACTCTTTTCGGGCGTTGTGTCGGCATAATAACAATAGCTGACCGCCGTCCCCTCCACCCTTTCCGTCAACACTCGAAAGTCCTTGGATAACACCATGGCAAAATCCCGCACTTTATCCGCGCGCATAACGTAGACTTTCTTGCTTTCCAGCGTACGTTTTTCAAAAACCTCGCCCGTTGCCGCCACTTGGTATTCCTTTGGCACAGTCAAGGTGCAAGTGAAGTTGGCGCAATCGGAAAAGAACGGGTCGCCGTCCGAAAAGCAAACGCTTTCGAAAAATCCGCCCTGCTTTCTGCCACAGAGGATAGGAAAAAAATTCCCTAAATTCACCGTCCGCGCCGTCACGCCCGTTCGGTGGTTTACTTCGGCAAGCTTCGTGATAAAGCCAATGTCCAAAACCACTTTATCCCCAGGGAATAGCGAGCGTTCAAGATAGACGTACAACACGTTTTCGTCCTCGCCCATCACTTCCCAATTTTTCGAGCCGTTGACGCTTAAAATACGCATTTCGCCATAGCTCGCCCCTGCGTAATACGCGCTGTCGGCATACGCGGTGGAAATTGGCTTATACAAAGCGTTTTCCCGATACGCGTTGGGATAGGTTTGGAATTTCAAAACGGAAATTTCCTCATCACTATCGTTTTCATAGGATACTTTCACCGTCCCCGAAAGCGTGCGGTGGTCGGGGGAATATTCGGCGTTAATCTCGTACACGGTGTACGCCTTTTCCGTTTTTTCGCACGCTGAAAACACTACAACGTTCACCGTCAATAGCACTGCCAAGCACATAAATGCAAACAACTTTTTCACTGTATATCTTTCCCCCTCTCCCAATAATCCTGCAACCAAAGTATTGTATGCGCAAATTCCCCCAAATAGACCTGCAAGCGTTCCGGCAACGTGCCAAGCGTTCCGCTTGACCATGTATTTAAAACGGGTTAGTTGGTTATTGAGCATTGACGGTTTGCAGTTACTGTTCGTTTAAGGGTAAGAGGTTAAGGGGCATTGCCCCTTGCGGATTTTTAAGGCAGAGCCTTAAAGCCCCGATGGCAATCGCCGCCGTAAGGCGGTAACGGACACACATAAGCAACCATCGGTTGCGCTATTTATGCCCTAGGCATTCTACGCCGATAGGCGAAAATGGACTCCGAAAAACGTTCCTTGGTTGCAGTTTTTACAATGGCGACAGCCCCTTTTACACAAAGGCGCCAAGGTTCACACGAAAAGCCACGCAAAAAGGAGAGCCGAAACTCTCCTGTTTTACATTTTTTATCCTACCCATTAAATCTTATACCAATAATAATATTTATATGTTGTCTTGAAATAATTCGCATTAACCTCTGCGTTCGTTACACTCGTTTCCACCCCATTCATTTGCTTTTTCCAATTAGTAACATCGCTTGTTCTATACCATGTAGTAGTATCTTTAAAAATAACCCTTGCCAAGACATCACATTCCCAAAATGCACTACAAGCAATTAAGTTTACATTCTTTCCTATTATTACACTCTTCAAACTACTACAAGAACGAAATGTACCCGCCCCTATCGCGGTTACATTATTAGGAATTACTACACTCGTCAAGCTAGTGCAATAACGGAAAGCCTCATCACCAATCGTAGTTACACTGTCGGGAATTACCACACTTGTCAAGCTAGTGCAATAATAGAAAGCATCATCACCAATCGTCGTTACACTATCGGGGATTTCTATGCTCGTCAAGCTTCTGCAATTATAGAACGCCCAATCACCAATCGTCAGTACGCTGTCGGGAAGTACCACACTCGTCAAGCTATCGCAACCAGCGAACGCATCATCACCAATCGTGGTTACGCTGTCGGGAATCACAAATCTTGCCGCTTTGCTTCCCGTTGTATATTGTATAAGGGTTGTTCCAGCTTTATCGTATAAATTACCATTCAATGCTCGATATACTGTATTTGCTTCACTTACTTCTATCCACATCAAGTCGTTGCATTCAGAAAATGCACTTTTCCCAATTGAAATTACGCTATCTGGAATAACCAAGCCTGTCAAATTATTACAATTAAAAAATGCATCTTCACCAATCAAAGTTACAGTATTAGGAATTACTATACTCTCCAATCTATTAATACCATAAAATGCAGCGTTAGCAATACTAATAGTTCCTCCTCTAATTGTATACCCTCTCG
>JAZOVQ010000057.1:0-15970 GCA_045658805.1 Candidatus Scatosoma sp. | reverse complement strand
CTATCACGCGCGACGTATCGGGTGAGGGCGTACAGCAAGCACTTTTGAAAATTATCGAAAGCACGACGGCAAACGTACCCCCGCAGGGTGGCAGAAAGCACCCCAACCAAGAGCTTTTGCGCATCGACACGACGAACATTTTGTTCATCTGCGGCGGCGCGTTCGTGGGGCTTGACCGCATCGTTTCTTCGCGTAAGGACGATACCACGCTTGGCTTTGGCGGTAAGGTGCGCCTTGGCGCAAACGAAGCGGATTACACCGTTCTCGACGACGTAAAACCGCAGGATTTAACGAAGTTTGGGCTTATTCCCGAATTCGTGGGCAGACTTCCCATTGTCGTCAACCTCGATCCGCTCGGCGAAGACGCGCTTGTGAAGATTTTAACCGAACCGAAAAACGCGATTATCAAGCAATATCAAAAGCTTGTCGGCTTTGACGGCGTAAAATTGACGGTAGAGGAAGACGCGGTGCGTGAAATTGCGCAAACGGCAATCCGTTTAAAGACGGGCGCGAGAGGGCTTCGTACCATTATTGAAAGCGTAATGACCGAAGTGATGTATAAAATTCCTTCCGAAGAAAACGTGGAAGAAGTGATTATCACCAAGGAGTGCTTGACGGACGGAAGCACGCCCAAGCTTGTGTATAAGCAAACGGCATAACATTTAAAAAACGATATAAAACAAAGAGAGAACGATTGGTTTTAACCGCTTCGTTCTCTCTTTTCTCATATCTGATGTTTGTGTGAAGTTAATCGTCTACGTCCTCGTTTTCGTCCTCGTCCTCCGCCCCTTCCGCTTGCAGGGTGAGCGCGGTGTCGATTACCGAACGGATTTTTGCCAAAACGTCGTCTTTGCCAAAGCCCGTTTCCGAGCTGGTAGCAAGCAGGTTGCTTGCGCCAAGATACAAATCCGCCGCAATGGCTTTGATATGCTCTTTCACTTTCATTCTCGACAGCTTATCCGCTTTCGTCAACACGACGGTGAAAGGCAACATGTGATAATGTAAAAATTCAATCATTTGTACGTCGTCCGCCGTAGGATCGTGACGGGAATCGACAAGCATAAACACGTGGGAAATTTTTTCCTTATCTTTAAAGAAACTATCCAAAGTTTTTGCCCACTTTTCCTTTTCCATTTTGGATACTTTCGCAAAGCCGTACCCAGGAAGATCGGCGAGGATAAATTCACCGAAATCGAAATAGTTTACAAGGCGTGTTCTACCGGGCGCGCTACTGGTTTTTGCAAGCTTTTTTCTATTTGCAAGCATATTGATAAACGAGCTTTTTCCGACGTTGGATTTACCGCAAACGGCAATCATGGGTTTGTCGGGCGTGATAAATTGCGCCTTGGTTGCCGCCGACGTAATAAACGTGGCGTTTTTAATAACCATAGGGGGTGCTTTTTGCTCTCTTTTGTCTTTCATCTCGTACATGGGTGCCTCATTTTTAGCTTTTACGCCACGATAGATTATTTTTTACAGCGAACGGTAGAATGGTTTGTGTTGTTTTCAGGAATAACGGGCAAGGGTTCCGCTTTGGGCGAAACACGTTTTTTACGAGGCTTTGCAGGCGTTTTTGCGCCGAAAGCGAGGTTGTAATTTTCGCCGCCTTCCAGCATAATATCAAACACTTCTTGTACCGATTTAACGGGTACGAAAGTGATTTCTTTTCTAACCGTTTCGGGGATATCTTCCACGTCGCGTTTGTTGTCGTCGGGAATGATAACCGTCTTAATGCCGACACGTCTTGCCGCCAACGCTTTTTCTTTCAAGCCGCCGATGGGAAGCACTTTGCCGCGCAAGGTGATTTCCCCCGTCATAGCGACGTCACCACGCACTTTTCTCCCCGTAAATACGGACAAAATAGCGGTTGCAATGGTAATGCCTGCGCTGGGACCGTCCTTGGGGGTTGCGCCTTCGGGAACGTGGATATGCAAATCATAATTTTTAAAAAGTTCGGGGTCAATATGATATTTATCGGCGTTAGCGCGGATAAAGGTAAGCGCAGTCAAAGCGGATTCCTTCATAACGTCGCCAAGCTTACCCGTCAATTTCACTTCGCCCTTGCCCTGCGCTTTGGTTGCTTCCACGATCAACGTCGTGCCGCCTACCGCCGTCCAAGCCAAGCCCGTCACCGCGCCGATTTCCGCTTTGAAATCCGCAGAATCAATTTTGAAACGAGGCGCACCGAGGAATTCCAGGGTTTTTGCCGCGTCTACGGTTACGAGTGGCAGATTTTTATCCGAAGCGTACTGCACTGCCACCTTTCTGCACAAAGTACCGACGGTGCGTTCCAATGTACGCACGCCTGCTTCGCGGGTATACCCCTCGATAGCGGTACGAATACCGTCTTCGGTGAAAGCGGCGTTGTTGTCCGTCAAGCCGTTTGCCGCCAATTGCTTGGGAACGAGGTAACGGCGCGCAATTTCCGTCTTTTCTTCCAGCGTATAGCCCGAAAGTTCGATAATTTCCATACGGTCACGAAGGGGACCGGGAATGGTATCCAAAGAGTTTGCCGTCGTTATGAACAAAACTTTGCTTAAATCGTACGGTGCTTCGATATAACGATCGCGGAAGGTTGCGTTTTGTTCGGGATCTAACACTTCCAACAACGCGCCTGCGGGATCGCCGTGCATGTCCGACGTAATTTTATCAATTTCGTCCAATAAGAATACGGGATTGATGGAGCCTGCGTTTTTCATGCCGTAAATAATACGGCCGGGCATTGCGCCGATATAGGTACGGCGGTGACCGCGGATTTCCGCTTCGTCTTTGACGCCGCCAAGGCTCATACGCACAAATTTACGGTTCAACGCGCGCGCAATCGATTGCGCAATACTCGTTTTACCAACACCGGGAGGGCCGACGAAGCACAAAATAGGGGCTTTCATGGTACCCGTAAGCTTCAAAACGGCGAAGTATTCGGTGATACGTTCTTTGATTTTTTCTAACCCGTAATGGTCTTTTTCTAAAACGGCAACGCAATCGGCAAGCGCCTCGGTGTCTTCCGTTTCTTCCACCCAAGGCAACGCCAAAACTTGGTCTAAATACCCTGCAATAACCGAATATTCGGGGGAAGAGGGCTGCATTTTGCTCATGCGGTCCACTTCTTTTAAACACTTGGTTTCCAAGTCCTCAGGCAAGCCTTTCGCAAGGATTTTTTCACGATATTCGTCCTCTTCCTTGCCGTCGTCGCCAAGCTCGGTGTGAATAGCCTTCAACTGTTCTCTAAGGAAATATTCCTTTTGGTTTTTGTCGATGCTTTGGCGTACGGACGCGGCGATTTTCTTTTCGATTTTGGAAATTTCCAATTCGTCGTTTAAACAGCGTTCAAACAATTTCAAGCGTTCCACCACTTTGGCTTCTTCCAAAATGGATTGTTTAATTTCCAAGCGCACGCGCATAGCGGATACGGCGAGGTGGACGTATTCTTCCGCTTGCTCACAGCGGTCAAGTTTTGCAAACGTTTCCTTGCCAACCTTTCCGTCTGCGGAAAGCACGTCTTTTACCAACGCTTTCGCCGTACGGAAATACGCTTCTTCCAATACGTCGTCGCCGTGAATGGATTTAATTTCGTCCGCAACAGCATAAAAATACCCTTCCGTTTCGTCGGTGGAAATTTTACGGGCTTTCGCGCGGTATAAGCCGTCGCAAAGCACGCGCATAGCACCGCCCGTAAGCTGTGCCACTTGCTTAATTTTTGCAACGCAACCGACGGTGTAGAGGTCGGCGGGTTGAATTTCGTCCTTTTCGGTGTCAATTTGCGTACAAATCAACACAAGGCGGTCGCCCGTAGAAGCGTGTTCCACCGCTTTCAAAGTCATTTGTCTGCCCACTTCAAAGGAAATGGAAGTGTTGGGGAACGCCACTTTGCCCCGTAAAGGAATTACGGGGAGGAGGTTGGTTTTCATATTCTCTTGTTCAATAATATTCGTAAGTTTTTCCATATATTTATTATTACCCCCGAACGTGTGATTTTAAACAGGGAAAGCGGTTTACCGCGTGAGTTGTCGGGGATAAAAAAGGGGTAGGGAAAGCCCCCACCCCGCTTTGCATAAATTTAGTTGCCTTCCGCAGGCGTTTCCACGGGAGCTTCCGCAGGTATTGCAGGCGCTTCGTCGTCTTTTTCGTTGGGGTCGGTCGAGCCGTAGGAATACGAAGAATAGTAATAATATTTTTTGTATCCGCCGTAGAACTTACCCGATTTCATTGCCTTATAATCGTTTACGACAACGCCGAGAACGTTTGCTTTAGCAAACGACAACGTGTTCAACGCGCGCGCGATATCGCTGATATAGGACACTTGGTGACGGCAAACAAGCACCGTACCGTCCGTTACGTTGGTCAATGCCAATGCGTCGGAAATAAGCAAAATGGGCGGCGTATCAATGATAACGTAATCGTAACGCTGTTTCAATTCATTAATAAGGTTTTTCATTTCTTCACTTTCAAGCAACTCGTAAGGCTTGGGGGAATGGGTACCGCAGGTGATAAACGAAAGATTGTCGTTTACGGAAGAATGATGAATAACTTCGTCAAGCGTATTTTGCCCAGAAAGACAATCGGAAAGACCGGGAACGGATTTAAACTTGAAGTATTTTGCCACTCTGCCTTTACGGATATCGGCGTCTACGAGGATAACCTTTGCGTTGGAAATTGCAAACATAAGCGCAAGGTTAGCCGTAACCGTCGTTTTACCGTCTTCGGGATACGCCGAAGTGGTCATGATAGCAACGCCTGCGTCCTTTCTGGGAACGGAAACGGACAACGCCGCCTTAATGTTACGGAACGCTTCGGTTACGTCGAAAGGCGTGGTTTCGTTGAGGAGATATTCCGTTCTATGCGAACGATGGCTTTTTTGGGATTTTTTCAAAATGTCTTTTTCATGGGAGGAACCGAAAAGTTTATCAAAAATTTTCATTATTGAACCTCCTTTTCATCCGCTTTTTTCTTGTTGGGATCATATTGCAACGCTTCAATGGTAGGCACTACGCCAAGCACGGGAACGTTGAATTTCTTGGTGATAATTTCATAATCGCGAAGACGTTTATCCGATCTGTCAACGATAATGATAATTACGCAAACGACGATAACCGCCGCCGCTGCCGCCAAAACCGCATATTTGATAGCTTGGTTGGTGGTGTAGCCTTGGTTGGTCATTGCAATGTTGTCCGTTCTCGTAATTCTTTGACAGTTGGTTCCTTCATAATCAGCAGGAACGGTCATGTTTTCTTCTACGTATGCAGGTACAACCGTCTTAACGCGGTCCAAAAGGTTTTCAGCGAAAGCCTTATTGTTGTCGCCAAGCACCGAAATGTTTACGTAAATGAAACTGCGCGCGAGGTTGTTTGCATCTTCAACGGATTCGTCTGCTTGCAAATACGAGAAAGAAACTGCCGCTTTATATTGTCTTAACAAGGAAACATAATTTTCCGTTTCGCGCCAAACCGACAAAGCTTCTTCAATGGCAGCGTCTGCCACTTTTTTCGCTTCGGAGGCATCTGCAACCGCTGCTTCGTATTGTTCTTTTGCGCCCGATTCGCCTTCGTATGCTTCGTATGCCAAAACCAATTGCGTTTGATAGGTGAAGCCTTTTTTAATCAAGCCTTCGTAAGCAGCTTTGCTGTATGCAAGACCTTGATATTCAACGGACGTAGACAATTCATCATCCCAAGCGTCCTGCAAAGCAGTTAAAGCATCCGCCGCAAGCGCTTTCTTTGCTTCTACCGTTTCAGCAATCGTTTGTTGCTCTAAAAGCAACGATTGCGCAACGTTGATTTTCGACGTCAATTCCGTTGCGAGATCGGTTTTTTTCGTCCATTGTTTGGTTTTGTCGGGAAGCGCCGCGCCGTTCAAAATAAGCTCTTCGGTGAAGCTTTCCGATTCAAGCAGCTTTATCATATTATCCATAACGTGTCTGCCGTATGCGCCGTACACGCCATACTGACTGCCTTCGCCGCTGGTCTGCTTGGGTTTTTCGGGGTTGACGTAAAATTCAACGGTCGTACCGTAATAATTGATATCAATCGTTCTCCAAACGGCAAAGATACCGCCCAAGAAACCGCCGATAAGACCAACCAAAATCAACAATTTGATTTTGCCGAGCAGAAGCTTTACGATGTCTAACAGGCTAAGGCCTTCTTCTGTTTGCAAATTTTCTTCCATGATTTTCTCCTTGGAGTTTTTATGCGTAGTAATTTTTATTGCCTTTATTGAATTTTTATAAAAATTAAATAAAAGCGCATAATGCAATATCATTATAGCAGTTTTTTTTACGCAAGTAAAGCATTTTTATGAAAGAATTGTGAAAGAAGCGGAAATCGACGTGAAAAACACTTGCAAAAATACACTTTTATTCTCAAAGAATAAAAAATTACGACAAACCAAGCGGCTTGTCGTAACGGTTGTATCGTTTATAAACTTATTTTAAGCTTTGCGCGTTTTCGGGAAGCTCGGGTTTTTCAGTGTGGTCGCCGCGTACCGAGAAGCATTCTTCTTTGTACGTTTTGTGGGGGATAAAATAAATGTTTTTATTTTTCCAACGGTTTTTCGCTTCGGTGGCAAACATCTTTTCGTCGAAAATTTTACGCATCGTTTGCTCGTTAAGCTCGACGACGGCGGTGGAAAATCCATCCGCAAAGCAATCGAGAATAGCGGCGCGGATACGGGTAATTACGAAAATGTCTTCAGGCACTCTGCCCACGCCCGCGCAATGGGCGCAGGGTTTAACGAGATAAGCCAACACTTCGTTGCCCACCCGTCTACGGGTGAATTGCGTTAAGCAAAGCTCGCTCATAGGCAAAACGTTGCATTTTGCGGTGTCCAAAGCCAAGTGACTGCGGAGCGCTTCCGTAACGGCTTCTCTATGCGCTTCTTCCGCCATGTCGATAAAATCGACAACGACGATACCGCCGACGTTGCGAAGCCGGACTTGCGCGGCTATTTCTTTTGCCGCTTCTAAATTGGTGGCAAAAACCGTTTCCTCACGGCTGCTTTCGCCTGTGTATTTGCCTGTGTTTACGTCGATAACCGTCATGGCTTCGGTGGGCTCGATAACGATAGAGCCGCCGTTGGGCAAGGCAACCGTCGACGTCGCTGCTGCGTATACCAAGGGGGAAATGCCATATTCTTTCATCATGGAGCGCTCGCCTTGGTAGAACACAAGTTTTTCTTCGGGAATGTCTTGACGAAGCTTGACAAGACGGATTAAACGATCGTATAAGTCTTGATCGCCGATATGGAAAGCCGTCACTTCGTCGCCGTAGCAATCACGCATAACGCGGATAGGCAAATCTTCGTCCTCGTATAAGACGGAGCCGACGGGCGCCGTTTTTGCGGCGTTCATCATTTCGACGTATAATTTTTCCAAATACACCGCTTCCGTTTCCAATTGTTTTTTGCTTGCAAACGGCGCTTGTGTGCGTACGATATACCCTTCCGTTTCTCTTGCGCGAAGCACGTCGGCAAAGGACAGCAGGCGTTCGCGGATAAGCGGGTCGGTGATTTTACGGGAAATCCCTACGAAGTTTGTGTTAGGTAAATAAATGATATATTTACCGACGAAAGAGAGGTGTGTGGTGACCTTTGCGCCTTTCGTGCCTCTGGGCGGTTTTGTGATTTGAACGATAACCTCGTCGCCTACCTTCAAATCGGGAATTTTGTTGTTCGTCTCGACCATGGTACCGTCATATTTGGTATAATCGGTGTACGTTTCTTCCATTGAAAGGTAGCAATTTCGTTCCAAACCGCAGTTGATAAACGCGGCGTTCATACCCGAAAGTACGTTGGTAACTCTACCCTTATAAATATTCCCGACGGCAACGCCGAGGGGTTCTTTTTCACTGGTAAATTCTTTCAATTTACCGTCTTCAACGAAGGCAGCAAATTGTTGGCCGCAATAGCGGTCGAGGAACCATTCTTTTTTAGTTTCGTTGTTCATCTGATTTATCTTCGCTTTTCCAAGGATCGTGTATTGACATACTGCAATAGTATAACATACAGGCGGCGTTATTGGCAAGAAATTTTGTTAACAACTTTCAATATTTTCCGCGCTTTTAGAAAAATTTTGTTCGATACTTAACTCTTTTATGGTTGCGTAGGGAGTGGCGGCGTTGCAAAAGAGCGCGGCGAAGCGGTTTTGCGGTAAATCAAATAGTTTGGTTTGTTTATCGTCGTATACCTCTAAAACGAGATAGCAATCTTTGGCGAGAAAGTGAAAAACGTCCTTAATCGGCAAAGTTTCAGGCACAGCCACTCGTTTAATTTCAATGCCTTTGGCAAGCGGACGGCGGCAGGTGAAATCTATTTTGTCGTACACCGCGGCTTTGTCTTTGTTGCCGATACCGCCGACAAGTAAAAATACACCGAAAGTTAGCAAGGTGACGTTGAACTGTTGTTGCAAACAAAGCGCGGTGAAAGCGATTAGGAGTGTAACGGACAAGGAAATGGTCAGCGCGCGGCATAGCCTTTCCGCTTTGCGTTCAGCCGCCCGTTCCTCGGCGGTTCGTTTAGAGAAAAGTCGGGCGAGGGCGCATTTTAAAATTCGGCCTCCGTCCAAAGGATATGCAGGTAAAAGATTGACGGCGGCAATGGAAAGCGAGGCGTAGCAAGCGGTGTCCGTATAGGCGTAAAAATCGGGGTAGAGCCACCAAAGCGCAACGAAAAATATTGCCGTCGCAAGGTTGCAAAGCGGACCGCAAAGGGCAACGAAAATTTCGTCCTTGAGGCTAATGCCGCGCAAATCTCCGTCGATAACCGCGCCAAACGGCATTAATACGATACGGTTTAATTGATAGCCGAGTTTTGCGGCGGCAAACGCGTGGGCGCATTCGTGTTGCAGGGCGACGAGCGCGCTTAAAAGAAAGAGAAATAAATCCCCTGTGCAGGCGAAAAGGACGCCCGTCAACAAAAATAACGGGTGCAAATAAATCCATTTACAAGGGGTTATGGAAAAAACGGAGCGACGGTACAGCTTCCGTCGCTCGTTGGGGTTAGATTTGCGTTTCATCTTGTATTTCAGCGTTTGCAT
This sequence comes from Candidatus Scatosoma sp., assembly GCA_045658805.1. Classification (GTDB taxonomy): domain Bacteria; phylum Bacillota; class Clostridia; order Christensenellales; family Borkfalkiaceae; genus Scatosoma. Next base: position 6,945 of record JAZOVQ010000057.1, on the reverse strand, counting down.
CCATCCACGCCAAGCCGTTGGTTTCGGTGATTTGTAAACAATTTAAAAGCGTTTCACCCGAATACATCGTCACCTGCACTTCCTTTTCGCCGAGGGAATAACCGAGGGGGACGTTGGCTTTTACGTCTTCGCCTACACCGTAATATACGTGGTCCAAACCGCTAATGGTGGCGGTGAAGCTGTCGGAATGCTCCAACCGCATTGTGTAACTGCCGTCCGCTTGTTGTGTGACGGAAAGAACGTTGCCGTCAGCGGCAGGGTATACGCAACAATCGTCCGTGAAAGATAAAATGCCCGTAGCCGATAACGTGAGCTCGGCATCGGAAAGTTCGCTAACGATAGGGCTAAGCGTGAAATCGGAATACAATCTATTATCCGTTTCCTCTACGGCAGGCGTTGTTGCAAGGGCGCGGAAGAAAGTGTTAATGGCGCTTTTAGGTACAAAGGCGTTGGTGAGGAAGATAGCACCGCACAAAACGCAGGCGGCAGCAAACTCGGCTTTTAAGATACGTTGAACGGCCTTTGGAGTGCGTTTTTTATAATTCAACGCATACCTGCCCCCTTCATTTTCAAAAATATCCCCCTCTTGGCTATTCGTGGAAAATAATTCCGAGCCGAAATTTTCCGTGTCTTCTGCGGAGTATAAACGCACGGTATCAATGCGGTCGGGTACGTCGTTAAAATCCAATTTTCCATCCGTTTGTTCGGTGGGGGCGGGCAGGGCTTCCGTCGAAAGCGGCGTGGTTTCTTCTTCCATTTTTTCATTGACGCGCGCGATTAAGGAATCCTTTAAATCCCCTTTTTTATGAGGAAATTCATGTTGGGAAAGGGGTGGCGTTTGCGAAAAAGCGTGTTCTTGCGCTTTCTTTTTCTTGCGGTTTTTACGCACAACGTTGACGGTGGAAACGGGGATTTCCAACATTTCGGCATATTCAATTTCTTCGTTCATACAATTCTCCTTACATGCATTTTAGGCTTTGTTTTATTGTATGCGAAGCTTGCGCGGAATAGAACAAAACCCAAAAAGAGGTAAGAAAAATCCCCTCAAAACGAGGGGAAGAAATTATTGTTTGTGACAATATTCATAATACCAACAGCGGTAGGGTTTTTCGCAATGCTCTCCCACGCCCAGGGGCGGCATTTCTGCGTCCTTACGCTTTAATTTTCCAAGCTCAAAGATGCGTTTTTCGGCGATACGCTCGGTTATTTTAGCGGCTTTCGTCACGTCTACCGCTTTATATAAAAAATCGTCGCGTTGCAAAATTTCCACGCTCTCCCCTTCCGTTACACTCTCGGAGGGTTGAAAATCCTGCGGGGGCTCGTCACCGCGAAGCAGGAGAAAGGAGCGGAGCACGTTCACTCCATTTTTTCGTAAAATTAAACGCTGAAAACCAAGGTCAGTGATAAATTCCTTGCGAGGGAAATATGTGTTTTTCACTTCGTATAAAAGGTATCCCTCCCCGTTCTTTTTTAAGATATCGGCGGCGCAGTAATTGCCATACCAAGTGAACGCCGCTTCACAAATAACGGGCGCGCCTTCGTCGATAAGCGCTTTGGTTTTTTCTAACATTCCCGTATAATCCATTCTGCCGTCTGGTTTAAAACAGGTGGTTTCCGTAAAATCGCCAAACACCCCCATTGCCTTATCGCCAAAATCATTCCCGGCATCCAATTTCGCTTGCACTTCGGGGGGAATAATACGGTGTTCGGGCGCGTGCGCGTCCAGCCAAAGCATTTTTTCACATTGTAAACCGCGGACAAAATCCGTTTTGGAAATGGGCATAACAAGCTCTCCTTTCGTTTGGTTTATTATATCACGGCAGGGCGGCGTTGTCAAGCCGAGCGGCAGGAAAAAAACGCCTCGCCGTCACGAAGCGTTTTAAAAAGAGTTTTCTTCACGAATACTTGGCGATAACCCTCGCCGAGAATTGTTCTCAATACCTCTCGCCTAAAAACGTATCAACAGCCTTCGCCTAAAAACGTTGTTAATAATCGGCGTTGGCGGTAACGGCGGACGATTTATTTTGCAGGGTGTAAAGGTCAAATTCGCTGTCTATATCAAAATCCTCGCCCGAATCAAACGCCGCCAGCTTGGAAACGGACACTTCGTATGCGGTCATGGTGCGGATTTCCGTTTCGGAAAGTTTCTTTTGATATTCTCGGCTTTGAATACGCCCCGAAATGGCAATTTTGTCCCCGACGGCGAGGTTTTTCACAAACCTTGCGTTGCGCCCCCAAGCAATGCAGGGGATATAATCGGATTTATTATACGCGCGGTTGACCGCTACGAGAATGTCCGCAATTTCGCGGTTGAACGGCGTGGTGCGATAGATAGGCGGTTTGCAAATGTAGCCGCTCAATAAAATACTGTTGGGGTTTTTGTCGGGGAGTTCGGGTAACAGCTCACGGATAAATACGGTGAGCATTAAGCGTGAACGCCCGTTTTCAATTTTATTATAGCTGCGGAATTGCCCCAAAGCGCAAATGGTTTTGCCCTTTTCCAGCATACCGTCTTGAATTAAGCGTTCGGATAAAGTTATAGGCAAAACGTCCACTTGCCCCGAAAGCCGCAGTACCTTGACGAAAAATTCGTAAAATCCTTCGCCGTAGACCTCATGGGAAAAAGTGGCGTCGCTGACGATTTCTCCCATCACGTAAACCTTGTTGTTTTTCTCTGTAACGTAATTCATAAAAACCTCCGAATTGTACTATTTATATAAAACCTTTTTAGGTGTTTATTTTTAAAATGGGGATACCATGTACGCGTTGAATTGCAAAAAACGCACTTTTGTATCATTTTATTGACGCTTGTGTTGTCTGCCGTTTACGTCCAAATAATAATCGTTTGTATAGATAAGCTCGCCAATGGGAACAAACTGAAAACCTTTGTTTTTGAGGGTGGAAAAAATCATCGGCAAGGCTTCGGCGGTGTGTAAACCGTTGTTATGGCAAAGAATAATCGAGCCGTTTTTTGCGCCGTTGACGATACGCAAAGCAATTTCCGTAGCCGATAAATTTTTCCAATCAAGCGAGTCCACGTCCCATTGAATCGTGTATAAACCGAGGGAAGAAGCGGTGTCGATTAGTAGGTTATCATAATCGCCGTAAGGAGCGCGAAACAAGGTGGTTTTTTTGCCTGTAAGACGCTCTATTGCCTGCGAGGACGTGGTTAATTCGTCCTTAATTTCGGCTGCCGTTTGCTTGCTCATATACGAATGTGTACGGCTGTGCGTACCTATTTCGTGGCCCGCCTCGACAATTTTTTTGACGTATTCGGGATACTTTTCCACCCAAAATTGCACAGCAAAAAAGGTACAGCGAACGTCGTTTTGCGCCATAATTTCCAACAGTTTGTCGGTGTAATCAACACCCCAAGCGCAATCGAAGCTGATCGCCACCTTTTTTTCGTTTGTTTCTACCGAATAGATTGGCAGCGACCGTCCGCTCTGCGCGGCGGTTTGCGCAGTTTGGTTGTTTTTTAAGCAATATGAAAGGGTAAAAATGCAGGCAAAAATCGCGGAAAGCAAGCAACAAGCCAAGGCAAAAACATGCAATTTTTTACGGAAAGTTTGGGATAGAAACAACACGTTTTTTACTCCTCTATCATAGCAACTTGACTTTGTCAAAATTTCAAGTATTTTGTTTAAGAACGTCTTTTTTTGTTAAAAACGCAGCGGTGGACTCTTTCATTCCCTTCTTTTGAGGGGACACGTAAACAATGTATTCCGCTTCAAAGGGAAATATGCAAAAAACGCAACGGCTTTTTTCTTTTTTGTCGGAAAAACACGCGAAAGGGCGTAAAAAAAGGCGGGAATTACGTATAATCCCTGCCAAATAGTTTACTTTTTTGCTTTTTTTGTGTATAATACGGGTATGAGAATTTGGGCTAAATTGATGACCGAAGGTCATATCAAAAAACAATACGTATATGAGAATCCCGAAAAATTGACTTATTCGCACTTTTTCGATTATTTGGTGGACATTTGTCACGCGTTGGATATTCCCACGCCCGTGTTGACCAAAACGCACATTTTTAATTTTGCGAAGTTTAATCACGTCAAATTCCCGACGAGGGATTTCGTGGAAACGCTTGGATACGATCATTTATTTTTAGAATACTTACATTGACGGAGGTAGAAACATGACGACGTTACAAAAGGATATTTTGAATATTTTAACCGAGGACGCGCGTATTTCCGCGAAGAAAATTGCGGCGATGCTGTCCGTAAACGAAGAAGAAGTTGCGGCAAACATTCGCGAAATGGAAAACAGCGGTTTGCTTGTTAAATACACCGCTATCGTGGACAGCGAAAAGGCGGACGACGCTTGCGTAGAAGCGTTGATCGAGGTAAAAGTAACCCCGAAAAAGAAGGAAGGCTTCGACGGGATTGCAAAGCAAATTGCCTCCTTCCCCGAAGTGCAATCCGTTTACTTAATGAGCGGTGCGTACGACCTTGCCGTTTTTGTTAAGGATACTTCCTTGCAACAGGTTTCCCGTTTCGTTTCCGAACGTATCTCCACCTTCGACGGTGTGCTTAGTACGGCAACGCATTTCCTCTTAAAGAAATACAAAATTGAAGGCTCGCTTACGCAAAAGGAAGACGAGGATAACCGTATTTCCATTCAATTTTAACAGAAAATTCACTTCGTACATGGTACGCACATTTTAATTTCAACGCGTACATGGTACCCCCATTTTTATAAAATGGTTATAAATAGATTTGCAGTGCTTGCAACAAAAAAAAGGTAAACGTTATGCGTGATTTTGTCAATAAAAAATCGAAAATGATGCAACCCAGCGGTATTAGAAAATTCTTTGATATCGTTAGGGAAACGCAGGGTGCAATTTCGCTTGGGGTGGGCGAACCTGATTTCGTCACGCCTTGGAAAGTGCGTTCGGCGGCGATTGTATCCGTACAAAGAGGGTACACGCAATATACGGGCAACAGAGGGCTGCCTGTGCTTTTGGAATTGATTTCTCAATATTTGCAAGAAAGATTGGGTTTGTATTACGATCCCAAACATATCCTTGTAACGGTGGGCGGCAGCGAGGCAATCGACCTTGCGCTTCGCGCTTGTATTGAGCCTGGAGAAGAAGTGCTTATTCCTGACCCTGCGTACGTATCCTACTCCCCTCTCGTTGGTATGTCCGACGGCGTTGCCGTACACGTGGAATGCCGCGAAGAGGATAATTTCGTTTTGAAACCCGAATATATCGAAAAAGCGGTTACGGAAAAGACGAAAGCAATTATTTTGACCTATCCCAACAATCCTACGGGCGCTATCATGACCGAGGAAGAGCTGAAAGCGATTGCCGAAGTGATTATCAAGCACGATTTGCTTGTGATTACGGACGAAATTTACGCGGAATTGACCTACGGCAGAAAGCACGCTAGCATTGCGGCGCTGCCAGGAATGAAGGAACGTACCGTTTATATCAGCGGTTTTTCCAAAGCGTTTGCTATGACGGGCTGGAGAATGGGTTACGTTTGCGCTCCCCCCGAAATCGACGACGCAATGTTCAAAATTCACCAATACGGAATTATGTGCGCGCCGATTATGTCGCAATATGCTGCGATTGAAGCACTCCGCGACGGGTTTACCGACGGATTTGCGACGGTGGAAGAAATGCGCGATTCCTATGATAAGCGCCGTAAATTCGTGTTGCATTCCTTGCAAGAAATCGGGTTGCATTGTTTTGAACCGCAGGGCGCGTTTTACGCATTCCCTTCCGTGAAAAATACGGGTTTAGACGGGGAAAAGTTTGCGGAAGGGCTGTTAAAAACGCATAAAGTGGCGGTGGTGCCCGGCAATGCGTTTGGTCAGTTTGGTCAAAACAACGTGCGCCTTTCCTACGCGACGAGTATGAACTCGTTGTCCGAGGCGTTTGATCGTATGTCGAAATTTTTACAAGAAAACAAATAAAACCCCTTTTTTGGGTGAGGAAAGCTTGAAAAAGCGTGAAATTATGTTGAAAGCTTTGAAAAATCATTGACAAAGCGGGTAAAATACTATATAATATGTAAAGTAAAAATCAATGCCGTGGCTTTTTGGAGACAAAACAGTCACGGTTGTATTTTTAACGTTCCGTCGGCGAACGGTTTTTTTCGTGTTTTTTCGAGGTTAGGACGTCAAAAACGGGGATGAAAAAGCGCGTTTGACCGTAAAATAATATAAAAGCGGAACGGGAGGAGTTTAATTCATGGCTGAACAGCAGTTTATTATGACGAAGAAGGGCTACGACGAGGCAGTTGAACGTTTGAAATATTTGCAAACGGTAAAGCGTCAAGAGATCGTAGAGCGTATCGCGGAAGCGAGAAGTCACGGCGATTTGTCCGAAAATGCCGAATACGACGCAGCGCGTAACGAACAAGCGGCAAACGAAGGCGAAATTGTTGATCTTGATTACAAAATCAAAAATGCAGTGATTATTGAAGCAAACAGCGACACGTCTTTTGTTCATATCGGCTCGAAAGTTACCGTATACGACGAAGAAATGGATGAAGAAGAAACGTATGAAATTACGGGTACGACCGAATCCAACGCAATGCAAAACAAAATCTCTAACGAATCCCCTGTCGGCGCGGCGCTTTTGAAGCATAAAGTGGGCGAAACCGTTAAGGTTGTTGCTCCCGACGGCGAATATAAGTTGAAGATTATGGCAATCAACTAAAAAATTGCAAAAAGAAAAAGAGGATTTTTAACAATGCAAGAAAACATGAATCCCGTAGCAGTAGACGCTGCGGCGGAAGAAGAACAGCTTATCGAACAAGCGAGAATTCGCAGAGAAAAGCTTGCGAAGCTCGTTTCCGAGGGTAAAAACCCCTACGAACAGGTGAAATATCCCGTAGATGCGGATTCTGAAACGGTTAAAAATAATTTTGAAGCGTACGAAGGTAAGACGGTTTGCATGGCTGGGCGTATGATGTCCCGCCGTATCATGGG
>JAZOVQ010000056.1:0-21161 GCA_045658805.1 Candidatus Scatosoma sp. | reverse complement strand
ATACCCCCTTCCGCCATTGCCGTATTCGCGTCGCCAAGACGGAGTTTCGTGGCAATCATAACGTTTGCGCCCCGTTGGTGCGCTTCGATAGCCGCCGAAGAACCAGCGCCACCGCCACCGATTACGAGTACGTCCACGTCGTAATCGATTTTGGAAAGGTCAATCTTCATATCCTTCACACGAGAATGCGCTTGCAATAAAGCAGCAAGCTCGTGCAACACCTTTCCGCCTTTATTTTTTCCTACTTTCAAATCTTCATACGCCGAAGTGATATAGTCGGGGTGGAATTCCGCCAAAACCGCGTCTTTTTCCTCTGCGGACATACGCGCATGGAGGTTTTCTCTACGGGAAGCACGGGTTTCTTCTACTTTTTTCATCGATTCAAGTTGTTCTTGAGTATAGTGATACATATGCTTCTCCTTATTTTTCGATTTCTCTATGGTTATAGAGATTCTTTTGTTCTTCCAAAGGCGTGTTCATAATTGCTTCCAACGCCGCTTTGCAATCGCCTGCGTCAATTTCCGCAACGCGGTTTACGAGATGTTCACTCGTAGGAGCAAGGTATTTACCCGTAAGTCTACGAGTAAGCAAAGCAACTTGAGGATGCGAAATGCCTGCAGGGCAACGGGAAGAGCAAACACCGCACATTACGCAGTCGAAGCTTTCTTCCGCAGCCTTTTCGTATTCCCCTCTTTGCGCGTATGCAATATATTGCATAACGTTCAATTCCTGCGTGCAGCTCTTCGTACAAGCGTTGCAGCCTACGCAAGAATAAATTTCCGGGTACAATTGCATCATAATTTGTTGCGTGGGCTTGATTACGTTGATATCGTAAACCTGCTTAACAAGAGGGAAGAAAGGAAGCGTAGCTACGTACATACCTTCTTCTACTTGCTGTTGACACGCAAGACAGCTTTTAAGTTCTTGTTGGCCTTTGATACGGTAAATGGTTGCACATGCGCCGCAGAAACCGTTTCTGCAACCGCAGCCACGAACCAATTGATAGCCCGCATATTCCATAGCCTTCATAATCGTCAAGCTTTCCGGCACTTCGTAACGTTTACCGAAAAGATATACATTAACCATATTTTCCATTTTTATCTCTCCTTAGTATTCGTCGGGAAGTTCGTCGAGCTCCGTCATACGGAACACGGGACCGTCTTTACATACAAATTTGTCGCCTACGTTACATCTACCGCACTTACCAACGCCGCACTTCATACGAAGTTCCAACGTCGTAAAGATGTTCGATTTATCAAAGCCAAGCTCCAACAATCCGCCAAGCGTAAACTTAATCATGATAGGAGGACCACACAAAACCGCCGTCATATTGGGGTTCAAGCCAAGTTCTTTTACGTACGAAGGTACGAAACCAACGTGGCCGTCCCAACCTTCTTGAGGTCTGTCGATGGTAAGATAAACTTCCGTATTGGGTTCGTTTACCCATTCCGTTTGGATTTCTTCGATATCTACGAGGTCATCCTTACTTCTTGCACCGTAAACGATAACCACTTTACCATAATTTTCACGATAGTGACGAACGTAATTGATAACGCTTCTCAAAGGTGCAAGACCGATACCGCCTGCGATGAACAACAAATCCTTACCCTTGAAATCTTCTTCAACGGGGAAGTTCTTACCATAAGGACCTCTTACGGTGATTTGCTGACCAACTTCCATAGCGTGGATAACTTCGGTTACGCAACCGCACTTTTTAATGGAAAATTCCATATATTCTTCGTTTGTAGGCGAGGACGTAATGGAGAACATACATTCCCCTACGCCAGGAACGGAAACCATTGCGCATTGACCAGGCATGTGTTTAAAAAGCTTTTTGCCGTCCGTACCTACTACGCGGAAGGTCTTTACGTCAGGCGTATCCTTGCGGATATCCGTGATAACGCCAACTTTAGGAATGAGAGTTTCTTCAATCATTATTTTCACCTCCCAACGTTTTGATTACTTTTACAATGTTCAAGTGTTGAGGACACTTGTTTACGCAACGGCCGCAACCTACGCAAGAATACAAGCCGTCGTTTTGCGAAGGATAGTAAACGAGCTTATGCATGAATCTTTGACGGAATCTTTGCATTTGCGTCGTACGGCTGTTGCCGTGCGCCATAAGCGTGAAATCCGAATACATGCAGGAATCCCAACAACGATAACGAAGTACGCCTTCGTTCGTTTTGAAATCTCTAATGTCGAAGCATTGGCAGGTAGGACATACAAACGTACACGTACCGCAACCAAGGCAAGCTTCGCTCATTTCTTCCCATTGAGGTGCGTTGAACAAATCGTTAAGCGCTTCGGGCTTGAACGCGGAAAGATCCAAGCTTGCAAAAGGCAACTTTTCAAGGATAACCTTGGTTGCGTTCTTTTGTGCTTCCACTTCCGCTTCGCCGCCGTCTTCAAACAATTCTTTAACCAACGCCGTCAAAGCTTCACCCTTTTCGGTGTTTGCTTGCCAATAGAGATAATTTTCATCAAGCCAGGTCGTAACGTCGCCGTTGGGTGCGGTTGCGTCGATACCGAACACGCCGCAGAAACAACTTTCTTCGGGACGGGAGCAAGCAAGCGTAACGATGGTGAAAGCTTCTCTTCTTGCTTGATAATAAGTGTCAACGGGATCAGCAAGGAAAACCTTATCCAAAACCTCAATTGCCTTATAATCGCAAGCTTTTACGCCGAACATAACGAAAGTCTTGCCTTCTTCAACGTAATCTCTACGAACGTCCACAACCTCGATGTTTTTACCTTCGGTTTTGAACTTCATCATGTTTTCCGTTTGAGGGAAGAATGCATTTTTGGGGGATTTTACCGTTTTAAGCGTTTCAAGAGAAACTTCTTTTCCTTCGCCCCAAACAGCGTAGTTTACTTCGCCTGCTTTCTTTACGGGAATAAACAAACCTTGCGTTTCCGCAATTTTTGCATACAAATCATTCAATCTGCTTTTTGCAATTTTCAACATTATTTTGCCTCCCCGTTAAATACGTCTTTAGGTTCGATATCGCCTTCGGTATACGACGTAAGCGGCGTTTTACCTTCGGTGCTTTCCCCTGCTTGGAATTCGCCGTACAAGCCGTCAATATCCTTAATGAACTTTCTGTTAAGAAGGTGCAAAGGAATGTTTTGAGGGCATACGCGGCTGCATTCGCCACAGTCCGTACAACGACCAGCTACGTGGAACGCACGGATAATGTGGAACAATTGTTCTTCAAACGTATCGTCGTTTGCTTTTGCCGCAACGCCCGATGCAGGGTTATCGAATACGCACTTCACGCAAGAACATGCGGGACATACGTTTCTACATGCGTTACAACGAATACATTTGGACAATTGCGCTCTCCAGAATGCAAAGCGTTCGTCTTCCGACATAGCTTCCAATTTCTTCACTTCTTCAAAACGATCTACGTCACGAGCGGGAATTTCGTGCAAAATGATTTCTTCGTCTTTTGCTTGATGCGTTTTGGTGCAGGTAGCGCATTTGGTAAGCACTACTTCAGGCTTAAACAACACTTCCGTGCCGTAAGCCGTGGTAACCTTAACGTCTTTCATTTCCACTTCTACGCTTTCAATCATAGAAAGGCCTTTCGCTTTAATCTTTTCGATGTCAAGCTTTGCCATACATTCAATAGCAATAACGTATACGTTTTCTCTTACCACGCGATGTTCTTTTACAAGCTGATTGAAGCTATACGTATCGCAGGGTTTCAAAAATACTGCCGTTTTGCCAGGCTTTTTGCTCATTTCAATAAGATATTTGGAAAGATTTGCGCCGCAGAAATAATTGTAAACGAACCCGTCGAGTTCTTCTACCGTTTCAAAGGATGCGGGCGAAGGGTCGAAGAAAAATTCACCCTTCTTCCAACCGATAACACGCGCAACTTCACCGCTTGCGAGCAATTCTTTCGCGCGTTCTAACATTTTCAATTCAACGTCTATCATAATTATTCACCCTCCTTTACACGAAGGTCGGTAAGACGTTTATTTTCACCAAGTTCGGTGACCGTCTTTACAAAATCGTTCATAACTGCGGAAAAACGAGCGCCTTCTGCAGCCGAAACCCATTCTACGCGCGTACGTTCCTTTTCAATACCCATATAATTGAGCATACTGAATAACAACGCCATTCTTCTTCTCGTGTAATAGTTACCCGTAACGTAATGGCAGTCACCAGGGTGGCAACCACAAAGGATTACGCCGTCAGCGCCCTGTTGGAACGCCTTTAAAATGAACATGGGGTTTACACGACAGGAACAAGGTACGCGGATAATTTTTACGTTTGCGGGATAGGTCAAACGGCTGGAACCCGCAAGGTCCGCCCCTGCATAGGAACACCAGTTGCAGCAAAATGCAACGATGTTAGGGGTAAATTCTTTCTTTTCCGTGCTTACTTCTTGCATATTGCTTCTACCTCCGACATAATTTGCTTGGAGCTAAATCCCTTCAAATCCATTGCGCCCGAAGGACAGGTTACCGTACAAGCGCCGCAACCTTGACATACTGCAGGGTTAACGGATGCTACGCGACGGATTTCCGTCTTACCACCGCCAAGGCGGAATTCTTTATCTTCGTACGTGATTGCGCCATACGCACAAACGTTAGCGCATTGGCTACAACCGTTACACATCATTTCGTTCGGCGTAGCAACGCAAGGATTCGTCTTCAATTTATCTTTTACCAAAAGACCGATAACCTTTGCTGCACACGCAGACGCTTGGGAAACCGTTTCAGGAATATCCTTAGGTCCTTGACATACGCCTGCAAGATATACGCCTGCCGTAGGGCTTTCTACGGGACGAAGCTTAGCGTGGGATTCGGTAAGGAAGTTGTTGGTATCAATACTTGCCGTCAAAAGCGTAGCAACCTTTCTAACCGAAGGTTCGGGTTCGATTGCCGCAGCCAAAACTACAAGGTCGGATTCAATCGTAACTTGTTCGTTATCAATCAAGTTGGAACCTTGTACCATTAACTTACCGTTTTCGTTGTATACTTTGCCTACCATACCCTTGATATAGTCTACGCCGTATTGTTCTACCGCGCGGCGGAAGAATTCGTCATAGTTCTTACCAGGCGTACGTACGTCAATATAGAATACGTGCACTTCGGTATCAGGATATTTTTCACGGATAAGCATTGCGTGCTTTGCCGTATACATACAGCAAATCTTCGAGCAGTAAGGTTTACCGCAACCGCTGGAATCACGAGAGCCTACGCATTGAATAAAGGTGATTACCTTCGGATGTTCCCCGTCGGAAGGACGAAGCAATACGCCGTTCGTAGGACCAGCAGCATTCATAAGACGTTCAAGTTCCAAGGACGTGATTACGTCTTTGTTATCGCTGTAACCATATTCGTTAAAGTTGTCAAGCGCGATAGGTTTGAAACCCGTAGCAACGACGATAGCGCCGTATTGACGTTCAATGAAGCTATCCTTTTGTTCATAATCAATAGCGCCTACGCCGCAGAATTTTTGACAAATACCGCACTTGCCCGTCTTAAGCTTAATACATTGTTCGGGATCAATAACCGCTACGTTAGGAATAGCTTGCGCAAAAGGAATATAAATTGCAGGACGATTGTTCAAATCCATATTGAACGCATTTAAGCCCTTCTTGGAAGGACATTTGTCCATACAAACTTTACAGCCCGTACATTTGGTTTCGTCGACAAATCTTGCCTTTCTACGAATTTTTACACTAAAGTTGCCCACGAAACCCTTTACATCTTCCACTTCGGAATACGTAAGGATATCAATTTTTTCATGCTGTGCACAATCTACCATTTTAGGCGTGAGAATACAAGCCGAACAGTCGAGCGTGGGGAACGTTTTGTCGAGCTGTGCCATTCTGCCGCCGATCGTTGCATTCTTTTCCACGATATCAACTTCGAAACCTGCGTCCGCGATATCAAGCGCTGCTTGAATACCTGCGATACCGCCACCGATAACCAAAGCACGTTTTACAACGGGGCTTTCCCCTGCCGTCAAAGGCGCGTTGAGTTTTACCTTTGCAATTGCCGTACGCACGAGGATAATCGCTTTTTCCGTCGCTTCGTCCATATCTTTATGGATCCACGAACAATGTTCACGAATGTTTGCAACTTCTACCATGTAGGGGTTAAGCCCAGCGGATTCAGCCGCTTTACGGAAAGTTGCTTCGTGCATTCTAGGAGAACACGAACCGATTACGATACCCGTAAGGTTATGTTCTTTGATTGCTTGTTTGATAAGCTGTTGCCCATTTTCGGAGCACATATACTGATAGTCAGCAGAGAAAACGACGCCAGGTTCGCTTTTGATAACCTCTGCAACTTTCACTACGTCTACCGTTGCAGCAATATTACTGCCGCACCAACAAATAAAAACACCTATTCTTTGCATTTTATTCACTCTCTTTCTTTAGGAATTTTCTTTTTTAACCGAATAATTTCGGGGAGTTACTTGTTATATTTTCTATACGCGCTAACCAGCAATTGTTGAGGAATTTCTTCGTCAACAATAGGAGGAATTGCTTCCGCCTTAATTCCGTTTGCGCCTTGCGCACGAATCACGTTTTCGCGCACTGCTTCGATAACAGCTGCGGGAGCAACGCCGCGAGGACAGCGCTCTACGCATGCCATACACGAAAGACAAACCCAAATGGATTTACTTTCCGATAATTCTTGTACCTTGCCTTTTCCAAGCATAGATACGAATTGGTGGGGTTTAATATCCATTTCGTGGAAAGCGGGACAGCGACCGGAACATTTACCGCATTTCATACATTTTCTAACGTCCGTACCGCTTAAACGATTCAACAAATCAACACATTCTTGTTTCGTCATGCTTTCACCCTCAACGCTTCTGCAAGCAATTCGGTAAAATACTTAACGGGCAAAATGCCGTCGCCGTTTACCTGCAAATTGTACAAGCAAAGCGGACAAGCCGTAATCACTTCTTCCGCGCCCTTTTCCTTTGCGCTGGAAAGCACCTTCTTGCTCTTTTGTTTAGGCAATTCGGTATTCTTCAACGAAACGTACGCGCCGCAACATTCATTACGGAAAGGATATACAACGGGCGTGCCGCCGATTGCTTTAATGAAATCTTCGATAATGGTGGGATTTTCGGGATTGTCAAATGCCATTACGTCGCTGGGACGAAGAAGCAAACAACCGTAATATGCGCCCACTTTACGATTCAACGGATTTACAACTGCTTTCTTAATTGCGTCGAAGCCCACAACGTCGCGAAGCATTTCAAGATAATGAAGCACTTGCGTTTCGCCTTTGTAGGGTTCGTCGAGCTTAAGATAATTGTTTGCGCGGAAGCAAATATCCCCGTCGGCTTTCATATCTTCGTTAGTACGTTTGATCACGTTGTGGCAAGCGGAGCAAAGCGTCAAAAGCTTCCCGCCGTTGCGTTTTGCGTGGTCAAGCGCGCGTACCGCCGACAGTTTCGTTGCTATTTCGTCCGTAGCCATTTTGTATACGGCGCCGCAGCACTGCCAATTTTCAATTTCCTCCATTTCTACGCCCAAAGCTTCGGCGCAAAGACGGGCCGTTACGTCCAAATCTTTTGCTTTCGTTTTGAGCGTACAACCGGGATAATAACTGATTTTCATAATTTATACGCTACCTTATGACTGTTTTGTTTTTTATTTTTGAGGATATGCCATTTCTTCAGGACGGAATACTTCGTCGAATTTTTCCGCCGTCAAGAAGCCAAGCGCAACGCACGCTTCTTTCAAAGAAATGTTTTCTTTATACGCTTTCTTTGCCGTCTTCGCTGCGTTTTCATAACCGATATAGGGATTGAGCGCCGTTACGAGCATCAACGAATTGTAAAGGTTGTGATGCATCTTTTCTTTGTTCGCCTTAATACCCGTTACGCAATTTGCTTCGAAGGATACGATACCGTCTGCAAGCAAACGTACCGATTGCAAGAAATTGTAAATGATAACTGGCATAAATACGTTCAATTCGAAGTTGCCTTGCGATGCGCCTACCCCTACCGCTACGTCGTTTGCCATTACTTGAACGGCAACCATCGTCATGGATTCGCATTGCGTAGGATTCACCTTACCAGGCATAATGGACGAACCAGGTTCGTTTTCGGGAATGAAGATTTCGCCAAGACCGTCACGAGGACCGCTAGCAAGCCAACGTACGTCGTTTGCAATTTTCATCAAGTTGCAAGCCAACGCTTTCAATGCGCCGTGCGCAAATACAAGCTCGTCTTTCGCCGTCAATGCGTGATACTTGTTTTCAGCCGTAATAAATTGCTTGCCCGTCAAAGCGCTAACTTGTGCCGCTACTTCTTCAGCAAAGCCTTTAGGCGCATTCAAGCCCGTACCAACTGCCGTACCACCAAGCGCGAGTTCTTTCAAGCCAGGCAACGCCAACGTAAGTTGAGCCTTTGCCTTTTCAACCATGTTCGTCCAGCCGCTGATTTCTTGAGAGAATGCGATGGGAACTGCGTCTTGAAGGTGCGTTCTACCGCTCTTAACAATGCCTTCGTTTTCCGCTTCCAAACGCTTCAAGGTTGCGATAAGCTTATCCATAGCGGGGAACAAACTATCTTCAATAGCGATAACTGCCGCAATGTGCATTGCCGTAGGGAAAGTATCGTTGGAGCTTTGGCTCTTATTGATATCGTCGTTGGGGTGCAAAAGCTTTTTGCCTGCAATTTCGTTACCTCTGTTTGCGATAACTTCGTTTGCATTCATATTCGATTGCGTACCGCTACCCGTTTGCCAAACAACAAGCGGGAAGTGACCGTTCAAATCACCCGAAATTACTTCGTCGCAAGCAGCGGCGATAGCATCTTTCTTTTCTTCGGGAAGCTTGCCGAGCTTACAGTTTGCAAGCGCAGCCGCTTTCTTCAAAATACCGAATGCGTGGGTAATTTCGCGGGGCATTACTTCCGTACCGATACGGAAGTTTTGATAACTTCTTTGGGTTTGTGCAGCCCAATATCTATCTGCGGGGACTTGCATTTCCCCCATGGTATCTTTTTCAATACGGTATTCCATTTTTCACACTCCGTAATTTTAGATTTCGATTTGAGCGATAACGTTCTTCAAAACGTCTGCGCTGTTCTTCATCTTAGCAAGTTCTTCGTCGGAAAGTTTAGGGGTAAGCGTAGTTACTACGCCTTCGTTACCAATTGCGCAAAGCGTGGAAAGCGCTACGTCGGAAATGCCATATTCGCCGTTCAAAACGGTAGAAACGGGCAAAATGGTATATGCGCTGGAGTAGATACTCTTAACGATTTGCGTTACGCTTGCTGCGATACCGTAGAAGGTTGCGCCCTTGCCTGCGATAATTTGACCGCCCGACTTCTTAACGTATTCTTCCACTTCTTCGTGCGTGTAAGGAGAAACCGTCAATTGCGAGTTGTCCGTAAGCGACTGTTCGTATTCGGTAAGAGGAATACCGGAAATGTCAGCCGTGGACCAAGCTACGAAGGAAGAATCGCCGTGTTCGCCAAGCACGTATGCGTGTACTTGCTTTTGGTTTACCGAATACAATTCGGAAAGGCGCGTTCTCAAACGAATGCTGTCAAGCGTCGTACCCGTACCGATAACACGGTGGCTGGGAACACCCGTAATTTTGCAGAATACGTACGTCAATACGTCTACGGGGTTTGCTACGAACAAGTAAATTGCATCGGGTACATGCTTAACGATTTCGGGAGCAATGCTCTTCAAAATGTTTACGTTCGTTTGCGTCAAGTCGATACGAGATTGACCAGGCTTTCTACCTACACCCGACGTTACGATAACGATGTCCGAACCAGCTGCGTCTTCATACGTTCCGTAATAGATTTTTGCGGGATGAAGATAAGGCGTTGCTTGAAGGATATCCATAGCCTCCCCTTTTGCCTTTTCCGCATTAACGTCGATCAATACGATTTCCGCAACCGTACCCGTTGCAACCAACGTGTACGCAACGGTAGCACCTACCGAACCTGCACCAATGATAGTAACTTTGTTGTTCATAATTTTATCTCCGTATTTAAATATTTTTTCCTGTTTTACTTCAGTAAAAGCTGCCGTTTTCCGACAAAACCCCAAACTGATACGATTCTATTATATCATACTTTTTATGCAATAACAAACACTTGAAACGCCTATACGCAATTTTTAAATCGCTAAATCGATAAATTTTTATCTTTTTACATTTTTTTGGCTATTTTTTATAAAAAAATAAAGACCTCGCTAAAAAACGAAGTCTTTTATCTTTTATTGCTATCAATCTTCCATCAAAGCGTTGAACAACATAATTGCGCCGTCGAGGATTGCGAAGATACCGCTGATAATAAATACGAAATTTACAGCGCCTGTTTGGTTGAAGAAAAGCACGATACCGATAAGGATAATACCTACGGGCACAGCGTATTCTAACAACGTACGCAAGAAGGTGTCCCCTTTCTTTTTGCATTTAATTTTTTCATACAAAAGAAGGATACCGAAAATGAGCAAGCCAGCAGCTACGATATACAAAGCCGCAGCCGTCAACAGCCAGCCGAACAGGATAATCACCCCGCCTGCCACAAGCTTAATAACTGCAGGAGGCACAAGACGGCCAATCAAATCAACAACGCCGAGCACGATCAAGCATACGCCTGCAACCGTCATTAAAATGTTGATAAGTTCACTCTTCAAAATCAAGAAAAGAACACCCATCAATACGGTCAAAGCCGCAATAAGAATTTTATCTGTTTTTTTCATAGATACACCTCTATCCAATTATTTACGACGACGAATTACCGCAACGCGAATAAAACCATTGCGATATCTATGTTCCGCACGAGCGCAAGGATAAGGTTCATCCTTACGGCATTCTACGCAAAAATCGTACGTGCCGCATCTGTCTTCACCTGCGACAATACTGTCGTACCATTTCAAATCGTCCACTCTTTTTTGTTCGCTCTTATAATCCATAACCGCTCACTCCTTATAGTATGTCGTTGCCCATTACTATTGTTAAACTTAAGCTATAAATATTATACTCAATTTAAATATTTTTTTCAATAGTTTTTCGACAGTTTTCCGCATTTTTTTTATAAATATTTAAAAATATAAAAACCGTAGTCAAAAACTACGGTTATATCCTATGAAAAACAGCTTTCAGTTATGCGGCTTTGCAACAAAAAGCTGCAAAGCGCAAACCGCTTTTCTTTTGTATCACTTCATCTGCAAGCGCCCTTTCCTGAGCGGTAGCAACGCATATCGGCTGTCGGTTTTCTCCAAAACGCCGATACCATATTTGACGTGAATATAATATATTATACGCAAAATAGACAATTTATGTCCGTTTTTTAAATTTGACGAATTTGCAAAGTATCAAAAACTTCGCAATATTTTTCTTTTACAAAAGAAGTTTGCCCCGTTGTCATAACGGTTGCCGTCCCTGCCGCCACGCCAGCGCGTAACACCTCTTGCAAACAGCCGCCCTTCTCCAACGTCATTGCGGCCGCCGCCACCATTCCGTCCCCTGCGCCTACCGTAGAATTGACGGCAACGTTTATGCTCTTGCAATAATAATTATACGTTCCGTCCGTAATAACCGCGCCTTGTTTCCCAAGTGAAAGCAACACACGCTTTGCACCGCGATCAAGCAATTCGTAACAAGCGCGAAGCATATCCTGCTTATCGGAAATACATCTGCCAAGCACGTGTTCCAGCTCGTCAAGGTTGGGCTTCACCAAATCCACCCCTTCTTCAACGGCGTACAGCATACGCGTACTAGATGCGTCGGCTATTTTGATTGCTTTAGCGTCCGCCGCCCGAACGAGCTTACCATAATAGGTTTCGTCAATCCCCTTGGGCAAGCCGCCGGAAAACACCACTACGTTGCTTTGCTTGGAAAGATTGCTAACCATCTCTAGCACTTCCTGCGCCTTCGCCTCGCTCACTTCGCCCCCGATGTCGTTTACTTCCGTCAACATAGAACGATTGTCTATAAATTTATAATTCTCTCTTACGCGTCCAGGATTCCATACAAACGAATGCGTTACGCCTTCTTCGGTTAAAACCTTTTCAAAAGCGGCGCCGTTTTCCGTATACATTATCCCCGTCGCATGCGCGTTACCGCCCAAACGAGCAACGCCTATCGCCACGTTTAATGCCTTGCCGCCAAACGTCATCGTTTTACTTTTTACCACGTTCGTCTTTCCGACGTTTAAAGCATCAAGCTCTATCGTTACGTCCGTTGACGGGCTCATACAAACCGTTAAAATCATTTTTACCCCTAATCCATCTCTTTCAATTTTCAAAATTCAATTTCCAAAAGTGAGATGCCTATATATTATATAACCATTCCACGCAAAATTCAATACCAAATAGAAAAAATTTTCAACATTTTTACCTCAAAATCCAAACTCCGTAAAAAAGAGCCGTCCTTGGACAGCTCTTTGCCTTTATTTACATCGAAATCATTTGCAACGTTTCATACAATTCATAATTAAACTTTTTCTTCATCGAAACGGCTTCAATGATATCCATATCAATGATTTTATTATCTCTAATACCTACTACGCGGTTACCAATCCCATCGTTCAACAAACGTACGGCTTTGTTACCAAATTGCGCCGCAAGCATTCTGTCCGCCATCGTAGGAGAACCACCTCTTTGCACGTATCCAATACAAGTAGGACGTACGGAATGAGGAGTGCCTGCTTGCAATCTTTTTGCAAATTCTTCAGCGCTCATAACCCCTTCCGCAACCACGATAATATTGGAATGCTTTCCTTGCGATCTCGAACGATTGATACGCGAGATAATTTCTTCCATATCAAACTGCACTTCAGGCACTACGATAATTTCCGCGCCCGAAGCGATACCGCTATACAAAGCAATATCCCCGCAATGTCTACCCATAACTTCTACAACCGAAACACGTTCGTGCGAGGTCATCGTATCACGAAGTTTATTGATAATATCCAAGCAGGTGTTTACCGCCGTATCGAAGCCAAGCGTATAATCGGTATATTCCAAGTCGTTATCAATCGTACCAGGAATACCAATGGTAGGTACGCCGTATTCGTCACTAAGAACTTTTGCACCGCGGAAGGAACCGTCGCCGCCGATAACAACCAAGCCGTCGATCTTGTTTCTCTCTAAAGTTTCAACCGCTTTCTTTTGCCCTTCCTTCGTCAACATCTCCATACATCTTGCCGTACGTAAACGCGTACCGCCGCACTGTACGATATTGGATACGCTACGCATTTCCATAGGAATAAGCTGTTCGTCAATCAAACCAGCATAACCACGTTCAATGCCATATACTTCCATACCAAAATATAATGCCGAACGAACCACCGCGCGGATTGCCGCATTCATACCAGGGGCATCGCCGCCGCTCGTCAACAAACCAATACGTTTCATTGTTCTTCACCTCTCACTTTCAATCTTTTTCTCTCGTTTTATAACGATCTATTTTTCATACACCATAATTATAGCATAACTTTCTTAAAAGGCAAGTCTTTTAAGCTGCTTTTTTTGTTTTTATACCAATTTTATACAATCTTCGGCAAGAAAACTCCAAAGTTCTGCCATCAATGCCTTATTAGGCGTAACTCGTTGCGTACAAAGCATCTTTTTTCCGCCTCGAACAAAGTATACGGGCGTTTCGCCGGCATAGAAAGTCAACGTTTCCAAAAGCTCCTCTACGTCCTCGTCCTCAAGGTCGCTTACGTTAAGCCAAAGCTTCTTTTCCGCGTCGCTTTTCGCCTTTGGCTCAGGCATTGCCATAGGTGCGTCGTCCTTCACAACGGGCGTTTGCACAACGTCCTCGTCCGTATTAAATTCCGTCATCTTGTCTACGATAATAACAGGCAGTTTTTCTTCTTCAATACTAATTTTACCCGAAAGCGAAACTACCTTATCCGCAACGAGGAAGCCTTTAATGCGTTCGTATACTTTAGGGAAGCAAACGCATTCTACCGTGCCGTACAAATCTTCCACCGAAACGAATGCCATAAACGAACCCGTACGCGTTTTTAATTTCTTAAAGGTAGAAATCATACCGCCCATCGTCACTTGGTCGCCGTCGGCAATTTCCGTATAATGCTTTTCGCCCGTTTCCTCGTTTTCGGTATAGGCGTTAAGCATAGAGCAATTAAAGGTTTTATCCTTAAAGTGTGGCAAGAATTTTTCAAAGGGGTGTCCGCTTACGTATACGCCCAAAACGGATTTTTCCTTAGATAATTTCTCCATAGTATCATATTCGGGAATGTTAGGGAACTGCACCTCAATGCGCTGTTCTTCCAATACACTGCCGAACAAGGAAATTTGCGCCCCTGCCTTTTGCTTATCCATAGCGTTTACGCGCGTCATAACTTCTTCGTAAACCGCCGCCACCTGCGAACGTGCATACCCAAAGCAAT
Organism: Candidatus Scatosoma sp.; assembly: GCA_045658805.1. GTDB lineage: Bacteria > Bacillota > Clostridia > Christensenellales > Borkfalkiaceae > Scatosoma. Next base: position 6,790 of record JAZOVQ010000056.1, on the reverse strand, counting down.
CGAATGCGCCTGCGTAAATTAAGCTTTCTACAATACGCTTATTTACGTATTTAGAACAGCGTACAACAAAATCAGCAAAGTCGATAAACTCGCCGTTTTCTTGGCGTTCCTTAATAACAGCCGCGATAGCGTCCTGCCCTACGCCGCGCAATGCGCCAAGGCCGATACGCAAGCCGTCTCCCTCTACCCAGAAGATATCCTTCGATTTGTTGATATTGGGTGGCAATACGGCGATATTTTTTTCCTTCATGTACATAATGTACTTGGAAACTTCTTCAATTTTATCAATACGGTCGTTTAAAATACCCGCCAAAAATTCTTTGGGGTAGAAATGCTTTAAATATGCCGTACGATAGGCAACCACTGCATACGCCGCCGCATGCGATTTGTTGAACGCGTAGGACGCAAAGCTTTCCATATCCGTGAAAATTTTTGCCGCAACTTCCGCAGGAATGCCTTTTGATTGACAGCCCGTAATGCCTTCTTCGGGTGCGCCGTAAATAAACTTATCCTTATGCGCAAGCAGCTCCGCCTTCTTCTTTTTCGCCATTGCGCGGCGCACAAGGTCGGCTTGTCCAAGCGAATAGCCGGCAAGCTGTTGGAAAATTTGCATAACCTGTTCTTGGTACACGATTACCCCATAGGAGTTTTTCAAAATGGGCTCCAAGAAAGGCGTATCGTATACTACCTTTTCAGGATTATGTTTATTTTCGATATATTTCGGAATGAAATCCATAGGGCCGGGACGATAGAGCGAAATACCTGCAATCAAATCTTCCAAACAGTTTGGTTGCAGTTCTTTCATAAACTTTTTCATCCCACCTTGTTCAAGCTGGAACACTGCGTCGGTATCCCCCGATGAAATCAATTGATACGCTTCGGGAACGTCTACCCCAAGCTTATCGAAATCTACTTCGATACCCAACCCCTCTTTGATATATTCCAAAGTGTTTTGAATATCCGTCAGCGTGGTAAGCGCAAGGAAGTCCATCTTCAACATGCCTACCGCTTCCACTTCTTTCATATCGAATTGCGTAACGATATCTTCACCGTTTCTCGCAAGCGGCACGTTATCCGCCAAAACTTTATTACAAATAACCACGCCTGCTGCGTGTTCGGACGTATTTTTGGGCATACCTTCCAGTTTTAAGCCCATGTCGATTACTCGATGCAATTCCTCGTTGCTTTCGTAAACACTGATAAATTCCGAATTACGTTTTTGCTTTTGTTCGTTAAGTTTTTTCTGAATATCCCCTCTCTTTTCTTCACTCAAAGAAGGATCGGCAAGCTGCTTTTCCAGTTTGGGAATTTTTAACCCAAGCAATTCGCCTATGGTCGATTTACCGTCCATTAGCTTTGCCACTTTGTCCGTTTCCGAATACGGCACGCCCATAACACGCCCTACGTCTTTAATAACTGCGCGCGATGCCAACGTACCAAACGTAACGATTTGCGCTACGTTTTCGGGGTGATATTTTTCACGAACGTATTCAATCGTTTCATGGCGGCGTCTTGTACAGAAGTCGACGTCGAAGTCGGGCATAGAAACACGATCAGGGTTAAGGAAACGTTCAAAAATCAAATCGTATCGAAGCGGATCCACGTCGGTAATACCAATGGAATAAGCTACGATACTACCTACCCCCGAACCACGTCCAGGACCTACGGGAATACCGTGCAATCTCGACCAGTTGATATAATCCCACACGATAAGGAAATAATCGGCGAAACCCATTTTAATAATGATACCAAGTTCGTAATTGGCGCGTTCTTTAATTTCTTCCGTTATCTCCGCATAGCGGCGAGGGAGCCCTTCCCACGTCAATCTCGTCAAATAATCAGGCGAAGAAGATCCATCGTCGGGCTTATACAAAGGAATAAGCGACGTATCACGAATAGGATCCCCTTTCGGCGTAAGGTCAAACACGCCTTCTTCTATTTTATCGGCAATAACGCGCGTATTGGAAATGGCTTCGGGTACGTAGCTGAATAACTCCAACATTTCATCCCCCGATTTCATGTAAAATTCGTGCGTGTCAAATTTCATACGCTTGGGATCAGCCAACGTTTTCTTCGTTTGAATACACAAAAGTACGTCGTGCGCTTCCCAATCTTCCTTTTCGATATAATGCACGTCGTTGGTCGCAACAAGCTGAATATTCAATTCCCTTGCAATTTGAATAAGTTCGGGAATAACTTGCTTTTCTTCAGCAATGCCGTGGTCTTGCAATTCGATATAAAAATCGTCGCCGAAAACGTCTTTCATTTCCTGCGCCCATTTCTTTGCACCCTCGTAATCACCACGCATCAAAAGTTGAGGCATTCTGCCAGCCAAGCACGCCGAAAGACAAATAACGCCCTCGTGGTGCTTTTTAATCATATCATAGCTAATACGAGGTTTACCATAGAAACCGTCGATATAGGAAAGCGAATCGAGCTTAACGATATTTTTATACCCCGTCTTGTTTTTTGCAAGCAAAACGATATGCTCCGTCTTAGTGCCAGGACGCTTATCCAAATGATCGTCCGTTGCATACAATTCGCAACCGATAATGTATTTTATCCCTTTCTTTACACATTCTTCCGCGAAATACAAAGATGCGTACATGTTACCGTGATCGGTCACCGCGCAAGCGTTTATCCCGTTTTTGACAAGATAATCCACGAGGTCGTCTACTTTCGCCGCCCCGTCCAAAAGACTGTATTCCGTATGCAAATGTAAATGTACAAAATCCGTCATAATTTCTTCCGTTTTTTTTCTTATTCAATTCCGCCTGCCAGCTCCATAAGTCTGCGCATACGGTGATTTAAGCAACTTTTGCTTACCTTTAACGCATCGGCAAGCTCCTGCAAGGACATCGCGTGGTTGTCCAAGCGCAATTTCGCAAGCTGTTGCAAATCCTCGCTGAGTTCTTCCAACAAACCGCTTTCTTTTAATTTACGAATTGCCACCACTTGTTTCACCGCCGCTATCGCCGCCTTATCCGCGTTGCCCGCCATACAGTTTTGCGCACGGTTTTTGTTGTTGGCTTCGTCACGCTTCTCTATAACCGTAGAGAATTTTGACAACGCGTTATCCACGCCTATTACGGCAAGGAAATCGGAAATAAGCTCCTTGCTTTTTATATACACCACACAGGTTTCTTTGCGCTTGGTATATTTGGCAAGCAATTCAAATTCTTCCAGCATTGAGCAAAAGTCCGCAGCGGTTTCTTCTTCCGCGAATACCACCTCTAAATGGTATCCCGTCTTCGCGCCCTCGGAAGGGACGGTACAGCTGCCGCCGCCCAAAAACGCGCCTTGAATGTACGCTATTTTCTCGCCGTCCGTATCGGTACATTCCAAAGGTATCCCTTCGCAAATTTGCCCGTCGTCCTGCACAAGCCCAAGCGCTTGTACCACTTCCGCGGCTTTTGCTTTCGGGCATTGCAGTAACAATTTATCTCTACCGCTCATTTTATCCATTGAAGCGCGTGTGATAAACAAATCCGTTTCAAAGGCTTCGGAAAATGCCGACATGAAAAATTCGGCAACCTTTTCCGTTTCGCTTACAATGAAAAAGGTAGGCTCGCCGTCCTTTATTCCCACAGCGCCGCTCGTACGTACAAAGGCGGAAATTGCCGCTTTTTTCTCCTCGGCGCTACCCGTCAAGCCAACGCCGCGGTTGATAATTTCTTTTTTGATATCCGACGTAAAATTCATTTATCCTCGCTATACCTCAAAGGTGCTTTTTAAATTCCGCGAAGCGGAAATTGGGCAACCGCCCGTCAATATTGTCAATTCTGTCCATAGGAAACGAAAGGCGCGCAAGCTGTTCTTCCACACGCTTTGTATCCCCCACTCTATCCAACGAATGCGCATCCGAATCAATAATAAACCGCGCGTCCGTCTTTTGCAAAATATCGTTTAATTCCTCGTCCGTCAAATGCTGTTTTTTCGAGTTTAATTCTATATACGTCCCGTAATCAGCGGCGCATTTCGCCACCTCAACCGCATCGGCTGGACATAAGAAATTGAGATGCGTTACTGCGTCCAACGGATTATTTTTTATCGTATTGATATACGCTTTGGTATTGCGCTCAATTAGCTTTTTAGAAGGGTGTCGGCGGATTTTTCTTGACAGCAAATTCCCCAACCCGTACATAGCGAAATCGCCAAATTTTTCATACGCCAAAAAGATATGATTGCCGCAAAGGAAAATATCAAAATTTTCATAATCGGATTCTCTCATATCCGATTTTCCGCTTACGCCGCAAATATTCGCTTCAACGCCGACCAATACGTCGATACCGTATTTTTTCGCCGCCTCTTTACATTCCGCTTTGTAGGCTTCCACCTTACGACGGCGAAGCCCATAAGTAATGTGCGCAAAGCCGTGGTCGGCAATACCAATTTGCTTCATACCCAGCTCTTTTGCTCTTGCCGCGTTTTGCTCCACCGTACTTTTCCCATGGGAATATGGCGTATGCGTATGATAATCGCCCGTTAAAATCACTATGCTCTCCTTTAAGGTAAATAGCGTATTTCTTCCTGCAAAGCTATCCCTTGCGTTTCGTATACTTTTTCTTTTATCAATGTGATCAGCGCGCGGATTTCACTTGCCGTTGCGCCTTGGTTTACAATAAAATTTGCGTGTTGTTCGGATACTTTAGCACCGCCAAGCGAAAAACCTTTTAAGCCGCTTTGTTCAATCAATGCGCCTGCGCTTATGCCGTCGGGATTCTTAAACACGCAGCCCATACTTTTACCTTTGGGCAAATGCGCACGCTTTTCCAAAAAAAGCTTAATCTGTTCTTTGACAACCCTTTTGTCGCAATCTTGTACGCGCAGTCTTGCCCCGATAATTACGCCGCCCGTTTGCATAAAACGAGAAGTTTTATACCCGAAAGCGCAATCGGACAACGACAGCATTTTCACTCTGCCGTCCTCTACCGCCGTAACGTTTGCCACGATATCGGACAGGCGTCCGCCGCCTACGCCAGCGTTCATATAAATAGCGCCGCCAAGCGTACAAGGAATGCCTGCTAAAAATTCCGCGCCGCTTTTGCCCTGCGCAAGACAATACTGCAATAACAATCCGCTTGTGACGCCTGCTTGCACGTAAACGCCTTTATCCGAGCTAACGCCGCGCAACGCTTTCATATCGATAAGAATTGTATCCGTTTCTCCGTCGGGCGGCAATACGTTACTCAAATTCCCCATAGGGAAATACGGTAACCCGTCCAACTGTAATTGCCTAATAAGTGCAAACGCCTCCGCTTCCGTTTGAGGACAAAACACATGCTTTGCCGTCCCTCCACAACCAATTGTACTGCGATTGGCAAAATGAAACGAAGTTTCCTTGGTAAAAGCCCGATAAGCGTCCATCAATACATTTTTGCGCAAAATACACCTTTTATTGTACCATATTTTTTTGTTTTTTGAAAGTGTTTCTTCCGTCTTTCTACAAACTTTTTAAAAACACTTTCTTCGTTTATTATATGCAGCGCAATTTCTTTCGGTTGCTTTTTGTTAAAAAGAGCCCGAACAAGTCCGTCCGAGCCCTTTTATAAGAGGAAATAACGTATAAGCGAATTAAGCCTTATATACGACTTCGCCGCCTCTTACCGTGAGAAGCACGTCGTATTTTTCATTTAATACGGTGAAATCGGCACGTTTGCCCACCTTAATGCTACCTGCTTCGTCGTCAATCTTCAACATTCTCGCAGGGTTAATGGTTGCGTAATCCACAGCTTGCGTGAAAGGAACGCCCACTCTTTCTACCATATTTTCAATAGCGCGGTTCATACGCAAAACGCTACCTGCAAGCGTGCCGTCGGCAAGTCTTGCTTCGCCGTTTTTAACGTATACCGTTTGTCCACCAAGTTCGCTAACGCCATCGGGAATCCCTTTCGCACGCATTGCGTCCGTAATCAAGGAAAGCTTGTCCATAGGCTTATTTTTAACAAGCAAACGCATTGCAGGAACGGAAACGTGAATGCAATCTGCAATCAATTCGCAATTGAGTTCATCAAGAAGCATTGCGCTGCCTACCGTACCAATTTCACGGTGATGCAAAGCCGTTTGCGCATTGTAGGTATGCGTTACGTTGCTTGCGCCCAAACCAACTGCCTTTTCAATGTCGTTGAATTTTGCGCCCGTATGTCCAATGGACGAAACTACGCCAATTTCCGTTAAATGGCGAATAAAATCCTCCGCGCCGTCCACTTCGGGAGCGAGCGTCACAATTTTAATTGCGTTACCGCTTGCCGCATTGTAGCCGTCAAACACCGCAATATCGGGAGCTTTAACGTATTCGAGAGGTTGCGCGCCTTTATGCGCCGCCGCAATAAACGGACCTTCCAAGTGAACGCCCACTACTCTTGCGCCCTCTTTCGAATTTTGTTCACGATATTCTTTCACTGCGGAAAGCGCCTTCGTAATATTTTCAGGGCTTTGCGTCATAGTCGTTACAAGAAAAGACGTCGTACCTTCTGCCGCAATCGTTTTTGCAATAATTGCGATATCTTCAAGCGTACCGTCCATGCCGTCCGAACCGCCTGCACCGTGAATGTGCTGGTCAACGAAACCGGGCAACACGATAGCGCCTTCGGGCAAAGCAATTTCTTCCGCGCCCGCAATTGCGCAACGGGAAATTTTTTCTATTTTTTCGTCAAAACAAACCGTCGTTTTTTTCAAGCCTTCGCCTTCTACGTATACGGTTGCATTTTTAAAACACTTCATTTGTACGTTTCCTCTCTTATTTGCTTGCAGGAAGGGATGCTGCTGCGATACTCTGCCCTACGCGACG
>JAZOVQ010000055.1:0-4590 GCA_045658805.1 Candidatus Scatosoma sp. | reverse complement strand
GTCATTAATACACAACGAATACATATTTCTTGTATAATACACTTTCAAGACTGCCGAACCATCGGGAGAGATGTTTCCTCTGTCCGTCGAAGTTGCCTTATGCGTAAAGTGCGTAAACGCTTTAATTTCCGCGTTTGCCGTCGTGTCCGTCGTACCCGTTTTATTTACCGTTTCTTTTAAAGTATAATTATCGTCTTCAAGGTTTTGCAGGTAATATTCTACCTTATACGGTGTGTTTTCGTTCGCCGTCCAGCTTGCCGTTATTTCCGTATTTTTCGTGATAGGCGTTGCAAAATCGTAATTCCAAGCCTTAAAGGTATAGCCCGTTCTCGTGCTGGTGGGTTGGCTCGCACAAAAATCTTCTTCGATTACTTGTTTTTCTACCGCCGAACCACCGTTTGCGTTAAAGGTTACATCGTACATAGGGCGACGGCGCACAGTTACCGTGTAAACATTAACAGGCTCGTCGTCTACCGTTTCCGTAATATAGACTTTGTTATCCCCAACGGTTAAGGGAATCGTTTTTGTTGCGACTTGTTGCACGCCGTAAATATCTAACGAAACAACATATTTTGCCGTACCTACGGCTGTAACTTCGTTGATAAACGAGAACGTTTCCGTAGCATAGCTGACCTTGCCGTAAACGTCCGTTCCGTCAACGGAAAGAGTTTTGAAAGATATTCCACTTGTCAGCTTCGTACCGACGTCAGTTATCGTATCCGTTTCGTTACACTCCGAACGCGAACAAGTGGCGGTCTTCGTGCCGTCGCTTGTATACGTAGCGTTGTTATCAAATATGTAATTTTTGAAATCGTGTTCGAGCGCGGAACTTTCTTCTGTTCTTGTGTCCTTTTCATTACATCCTTCACGGGAACAGGTTGCCGTTTCTGTGCCGTCCACTTCGCATTTTGCATCATTGTTAGAAACATAATTCGTAAAATCGTGACTGAGCGCATTTACGTAATCGGCAATATAATCGTCACCGCAAGCACAAGTATACGTAGTAAAGCCCTGCGCTGTGCAAGTAGGTGCAGTTACTGTTGCCGTATATTCATGTGTATGCGTTTGTTCGCTTGAACTATCTCCCGAATTATTGTCGGAAGTATTTCCCGAACTATCGCTTGAGCTTTGTTCTATGCTTGTGCCACCACCTGTATTAGACGAGCTATTTTCTTCATCGCCACACGCAGTAAAACCAAGCACAAGTGTCGCGCACGCAAAAAGCGTTGCTAAAATTTTTATCCATTTCTTTTTCATAACACACCTCAAAACAATAGGTTACATTATCACAAATATATTTTAGCATATTTTTATTTCTTTTGCAACCCTTTTAGTTTATCCGCACAATTTTAACGATTACCCCCATCTTTTTAACGATAACCCATAATTTTAACGATTAGGTTGCGTAAAAAAAGTAGGCGCAACCTAAAAAATAGGATTTTGACAAATTTTCCCGTTCAAAACCCTGTTTTTTATCGTTTTTATGTAAAAAAGACGATAATTTTGATACTTTTCTTGTATCAAAATTACCGTCCAATCGTGGTGCGGACGAAGGGATTTGAACGTCGATCCCGATTTCAAGAAAAACCGCTTCATGCGCCCCATCGTCGACCACGAAGACGAAGCGCATAAGGAAGAATGGGTTTGCTATAAATCCAAGCTTGCTTGCGCAAAGCGTTTGACGGTATACCCTGGTCAAAAAGTGGTTATCAAAGACGCGGCTGCATATGGTATGATTATGTTGCAAGGCCACGGTACCTTTGGCGGTCACGTAATTGAAACGCCTGCGCTTATCCGTTACGGTCAACTTACGCACGACGAATATTTCGTTAGCGCAAAAGCGGCGCAAGAAGGCGTTGTTATCGAAAACTTAAGCGAAAGCGATCCCATCGTTATGTTGAAGCACTTTGCTGAAAATCCCGATTTGGAGAACTTGAATAAATGAGCAAATGGTATAAAGGCGTATACCGCCGCCAATTAACGGATATGCATATCCACGACGAGGACGATGCGTTTTTATCCCAGTTTAGCGCTGACGAATATTATGATAACCTCGTCCGCGCCAACATTCAAAGCCCCATGATTTATTTGCAATCGCATACGGGGCTTTGCAATTACCCCACCCAGACCGCGCGTACGCATAAACGCTTTTTGACGGGCGAAAACGAAATTAAAAAGCTTATCCAAAAATGCAAAGACGGCGGCATGAAAGTGGTTGGCTATTATAGCTTAATTTTTAATAATTGGGCGGCTGAAAACCACCCCTCTTGGGAACAGTACGACGCCAACGGCAAAAGCTTCCGCGACCATGGTCAACGCTATGGGCTTTGCTGTCCCAACAACGAGGAATACCGCACGTTTGTCAAGGCGCAAATTGACGAATTGGCAAACGAATTTAAAAACCTTGACGGGCTCTTTTTCGATATGCCCTATTGGGAAATTACTTGCTATTGCGACGCTTGTAAGCAACGCTTTAAAACGGAAACGGGTAAGGCTTTGCCCACAGTGAAAGATTTTAACGACGAGCATTGGCTTCGTTTCGTCAAAGCTAGACAGGATTGGATGGTCGATTTTGTACGCTTCGTCAAAGCATACACCAACAAAGTGATGCCAGGCGTCACCGTCGAATTTAACTACGCCGCCGTTATCGGCTGCGATTGGTTGGGCGGTTCTACCGAAGGTATCAACGCCGAATGCGAATTTACGGGCGGCGATCTTTACGGGGATTTATATTCCCATTCCTTCGCTTGCAAATATTATTACGGCGTAACCAAAAATCAACCTTTCGAATATATGACCTGCCGTTGCGATTATTTATTGCGCGAGCATACCATTTCCAAAACGCAAAAGGCTTTGGAAGAAAGTATCCTTTTGACGGCGGCGCACCACGGCGCTTCGTTGATTATCGACGCTGTCGACCCTATTGGTACTTTGGACGCGCGCGTGTACGAACGCGTAGGCAACGCTTTTGCCCGCCAAATCTCCTTCGAGCCGTACATGGGTAGGGGGAATTTGTATGCAGAGGTCGCCGTTTACTTCGACAGCAAGACAATGTATTCCAATAAAAACAACGCAAAATACAACCGTACGGGCGCAATCGGCGCGGTGAAAAAGCTGATTGAAGCGCACGTCCCCACAGCGGTAATTGCCAACGGCGGTTTGGACGATTTGGCGAAATACCAAATGATTATCGCACCCAGCTTGCAAGATTTTGACAACGACGAGCCGTTGAAATTTATCAATTACGTTAAAAACGGCGGTACGCTGTATTTGTCGGGCAAATCCGATTCCCGTCTTATCAAAGAATTTTTCGGCGGTAAAGTGGTGGGCGAAACGTACGAAAACAGCCCCTATCCTTGGGTGCAAATCGGCGCACGCGTATACATTTCACCGACGGATGGTTATGAAGCGGAATTTGGGGAATTTAACCAAAAATATCCCCTGCCTCTCACCTATTACTTACCACTTATGGAAGGTGCGCAAGGCGAAGTGAAGGCGACCATTGCGTTGCCCTATTGCGACCCCGATAACAATTATCGTTACGCTTCCATTCACTCTTGTCCCCCTTGGAAAAACACCGAATATCCTGCGTTTATCGAACGCGAATACGGCAAGGGCAAAGTGATTTGGTGCGCGGCGGAATTGGAAACCGACGAGCGTGAAGCGTTTAAGAATATCTTTAAAAATATCATTGAACGCAACGTCGAGAAAAAATACGTTTGCAAGGCAGGCAAAGCGATTGAATGTGTTATCTTTGAGGACGTCAACGCGACCATGGTATCCCTCTGTGACCTGCAATACGATGAAACCAAGCACAGCGACAACATTGCTTTTTGCTTCAAAACGGATAAAAAGCCCACCGCTTTTTGCAACGTTTTGGACAAGGCAAACGTTCCGTTTACCTATAATGAACAATTGGGCATTTGCACAGCAACCCTCAACGTAGACGATTTCGCTATGTTTGAAATTACGTATTGAGCATAAACAAACCCTTAATAAATATCCCCGCGTGAAAACGCGGGGTATTTCATATGCGGGCGAAGCCCTATGCTACCAGCCGCCCTCTACAAGGGTATTGAGGTCTGCCATTTGCATATTACTCCTTGAACGGGCTATCTAGATAATCTATCCGTAGCTGTTCCCCGAGTTTATCTTCCTTTAATTGATTTTCTATATACTCTTTTATCTTTTGAGTATTTTTTCCTACTGTATCTACATAGTATCCTTTACACCAAAACTCTCTATTTCGATACTTGAATTTGAGATTCCCCCATTGCTCATATATCATTAAACTACTTTTACCTTTGAGATACCCTACGAATCCTGAAACACTCATCTTCGGGGGAATCTCAACCAACATATGCACATGGTCAGGGCATATCTCTGCCTCAATTATATTTACTCCTTTCCATTTGCACAATTCTCGTAGAATTGCTCCTATTTCTCTTCCTTTTACCCCAAACATTGTTTTTCTACGATATTTTGGACAAAATACGATATGATACTTGCAATTCCACTTCGTATGTGATAAACTATTTATGTCAGTCATGACTAATCCTCCTGTGTTTTTTATTTGTGGTCGGCAAACCC
>JAZOVQ010000054.1:0-10288 GCA_045658805.1 Candidatus Scatosoma sp. | reverse complement strand
GTAGTGCCTTGACGAGTATTACATTTAGTGATTCACTGACCTTTATTGGTAGGAATGCTTTCCAAACTTGTACTGCATTAACGAAGGTGGACTTCACAGGGCTTGAAGTTGAGCTTAGTCAATATCTATTTGCAGAATGTACTAATTTAACAACTGTATTGTTGGACGAATCTATTAAGAGTCTTGGTCAGAATATTTTCTATAATTGTGTTAATTTGCAATATGCAGAATATCAAAATGGTAAATATTTGGGGAATGCAAATAATGCTTATGTGGCATTGATTGGTTTAACTCGTTCTGACCTTTCTTCGTATCGTATACATAATAATACATGTATAGTTGCAGGCTCTATTTTTTCGTCGTGCGTGAATTTAACAAATATCATTGTTGAGGAAGCCAATACTGCATTAAGCGTTTTAGATGGTAATCTATACAATAAAACCAAAACAAAATTTATTCAATATGCAATAGGGAAAACCCAATCAAACTTTACGGTGCCGAGTTCTGTAACGGATATTGCGCCGTATGCGTTTTCGGGATGTCTTAACTTGACGAGTGTTTCCATTGGGAACGCCGTGAAGACAATTGGCGAATATGCGTTTTTTGGATGTAGTAACTTGTCAAGTATAACCATAGGTGGTTCTGTAACAAATATAGGGCAATATGCTTTTTCAGGGTGCACAAGCTTGTACAGCGTTGAAATTCCTAACTCTGTAATAAGTATGGGTGTCTATGCGTTTCAAAGTAGTCATGCTTTAACGATTTATTGTCAAGCATATAGTAAACCAAGTGGCTGGCATAATGTTTGGTGCACAACCACTACCGCTGTTGTGGTTTGGGGTTGGATGGGAGATGGGGCTAATCAAACTCCTGGTGGTGATTCTTGGGATGATGAGGATATTTTTAGTTGATAAATGAAATATCTAATTAAAAGAGAAAAAGTGGAGAAAAATTTCTCCACTTTTTCATTTTGTTCGTTAAAAATTAAATTTTCTTTTTCAATTCACGTACGGCATTCGTTAAGAAGTATTCCGCCGTAGTGCCTTTGCGGATCAACTGCAAAGCTTCTTCAGGGGAACACCAACGCGCTTCAGAAATTTCGTCGGTTTTCAGCTTCAAAGGCTTATCCTCGACAACCACCAAAAAGTTTAACATCAAAACGTCTTTTTTGCCGTGGGAACGAGAGGACATATATTTCGCCTTTACCACGTCCAAACCAAGCTCTTCCTTGATTTCGCGAGGTACGGTTTTTTCCGCGTTTTCGCCCTTCTTAATGTATCCAGCAAAGAGGATAAAATCGTCGTCTTCAACGTGCTTCGCAAGCAAAATTTTGTCCTGCGCGCGGTTGGTCACAACCATCGACACCGCTACGGGAAACTGCGGAAACATATAAGCTTCACACTGACCGCAATAGGGCACTAAACCTTCGTTTTCGCAAAACCGAAGCGTCAATTTTTGTCCACATTCTCTACAATACATATTCGTTACCTCCTTGTTTTAGTTTTGTTTCCATATTATAATACTCGCTTTTTTTTCGTTTGTCAATAGCAAAATTAAAAAAAGTTTGAAAAACCCTTGTTTTTCCAGGGATTTATGGCATTTTACGCCACGAAAAGGGGCGCGGAAGATTTTGTAATTATAAAAAATATCCTGCGGAATGGGGGCGTTTTAACTTGACAATCCTTTTAAAATGATATATACTAAATCGTAACTAAAATAGCGAGGAAGCGGGTTTTGGTTCGGAAATGAATGCAAAATCCGTGTTTTTTTGCCCTTTTAGCTACGTTTTATTAAGGATTAAACCAAAGGAGAACGTATATATGCTTACATCTATTTGCGGTATCAATTGGGGCGACGAAGGCAAAGGCAGAATGGTTGACCTTTTGTCTGAAAAATTTGACGTCGTTTGCCGTTATCAAGGCGGTAACAACGCAGGCCATACCGTTATTAACGAACGCGGTAAATTCATTTTGAACCTCTTACCTTCGGGTATCTTGCGTGAAGACGTTGTCAACGTTATGGGCCCTGGTATGGTTATTGATATCAAACACCTTTGCGGTGAAATGGCTCGTTTGCGCGAAGCTGGTATCAAAATCACCCCTGACAATTTGAAAATTTCCGACCGCGCGGTTATCACTATGCCTTACAACGTATTGCAGGATTGCCTTGAAGAAGACCGTCTTGCAGGTAAAAAATTCGGCTCTACCCGTAGAGGTATCGCGCCCGTGTACGCGGATAAATATTATAAGAAAGCTTTCCGCATGGGCGAGCTTTTGAATACCGAACGCCTTTACAAGCGCGTTGCGGACATCGTTGAATGGAAAAACCTTACCGTTGTCGGCGGTTATCATGCTGAAGCCGTTAAAACGGAAGACATTATCTCTTATTTTGAAGAATTCGGCAAGGCGCTTGCTCCCTACGTATGCGACGTTGGTTTGTATTTGACCGAAGCAAACGCGCAGGGCAAAAACATTATGTTTGAAGCACAGCTTGGCGCAATGCGTGATATCGATTTCGGTATCCATCCCTACACCTCGTCCTCGTCGACGATTGCGGCATACGCTCCCATCGGTGCAGGCGTACCTCAACTTCAGCTTGACAACTCTATCGGTATCATGAAAGCATATTCCACCTGCGTAGGCGAAGGTCCTTTCACGGCGGAATATTTCGGCGAAAAGGCGGAAAAACTCCGTCAGCTTGGCGGTGAATACGGCGCGGCAACGGGCAGACCCCGTCGCGTTGGTCCTTTCGATATCGTAGCTTCCCGTTATGGTATTCGTTGCCAAGGCGCAACCGAAATTGCCTTGACGAAAATGGACGTTTTGTCTGGCTATGAAGAAATTGAAGTTTGCGTAGCGTATGAATTGGACGGCAAAATTATCAACGAATTCCCGTTCATTGACGTTTTGGACGATTGCAAACCCGTTTTCAAAACCGTTAAGGGTTGGAATTGCGACATTTCTAACTGCCGCAAAGTGGAAGATTTGCCCAAAGAAGCGTTGGATTACGTGAAATATTTGGAAGAAGCTTGCGGCTGCAAGATTAAATACGTATCCGTTGGTGCAGAACGCGACGCATATATCGAAATGTATTGATACCAATAAAATAAAAACAAAAGCGGTTCTCGGTTGCGAGAGCCGTTTTTTTCGCAATAAAAAGCTTTTCTATAAGCCATTTTTATGTCTTTTATAAAAAATTGTTAAAATTAGGCGGAAAATTTTTGCCTATTAGCGGTTGAAAAAATTATTTTCGTGTGATATAATAAAGTAAAGTTTATTAAAAACGGCATTGAGGCAACGAAAATGAGTATTAGAGTAGGCATTTACGGCTACGGAAATTTAGGGAAAGGGGTAGAGCTTGCCCTTCGCAACGCACCCGATATGACGGCGGTAGGGGTGTTCACTCGCCGTGCGCCCGAAACGGTGAAAACGCTGACGGGGATTCCCGTATTTTCCGCAGAGGAGTTACTTGCAAAACAAGAGGAAATCGACGTGTTGGTGCTTTGCGGCGGCAGCGCAACCGATTTACCTAAACAAACGCCCTATTTGGCGCAATATTTTAACGTCGTAGACAGTTTTGATACGCACGCAAACATTCCCCAGCACTGCAAGGCGGTGGAAGAAGCGGCGAAAAAGGCAGGCAAAACGGCGGTTATTTCCGTTGGTTGGGATCCTGGTATGTTCTCGCTCTCCCGTTTATATGCGGAAGCGGTACTGCCCAACGGCGCAACCTACACCTTTTGGGGTAAGGGCGTAAGCCAAGGCCATTCGGACGCTATTCGCCGTGTCGAAGGCGTTTTGGACGCAAAGCAATACACCATTCCCGTAGAGGAAGCGGTGGCGGCGGTGCGAGGCGGCGAAGCCCCCAATTTAACGACGAGAGAAAAGCACAAGCGTGAATGCTACGTCGTGGCGGCGGACGGCGCGGATAAGGCGCGCATCGAAAAAGAAATTGTTACGATGCCCAATTATTTTGCCGATTATGATACCACAGTGCATTTCATTTCCCAAGAGGAGCTGAATAAAAACCACGCAGGGCTTCCGCACGGCGGCGAAGTAATCCGTAGCGGCAAGACGGGCGTCAACGGTGAAAATACCCACGTTATCGAATATAAATTGAAGCTTGATTCCAATTCGGAATTTACTTCTTCGGTACTTGTGGCGTATGCAAGAGCTGCATACCGTATGTATAAAGAAGGGCAGTTTGGGTGTAAAACGGCGTTTGACGTGCCCCCGTCCTATCTTTCTTCGCAAAGCCGCGACGACCTCTTAAAAAACCTGCTTTAAACAATTCAACGCGTACCTGCCCCGTCCAAATCGTAAGGATGGGGCAGTTTTTACACCTTTTTGGCGGTAAAAGCATACAATAGTTTTGTAAAGCGTATAAATAAACGTATAAATAAAATGGTAAATTTTTAGTTAAAAACCTTGACATCCTTGCGGCTTGGTGGTATAATTAAAAAATAGTGACAAGGCGTAGCCTTGAAAAAATTGAGTAATTTATTACGTAGGAGGATGTTGTAATGTTTTGCACAAAATGCGGTAAAGTTATTGCGGATAACGCTTTGATTTGCCCCAATTGTAACGATCGCGTTGCAATGAGAAACCAAACGGCTGTGGTTGAAAACCTGAAGAATGAACAAAAATCGGTGATTAGTGCTTTGTTTAAATCGGGCGCCTTCATTGCGATTGCCGTTGTAATGACGATTGTTCTTGCGGTACAAGCGATTTCGTTCTTTGTATCTTTGGGTTACGTTATTGATACGGAAGGCGAATTGATTTCGCTCACTTCGATGTTCATCGACGCTGGGTACGTTATTCCTGGGATCTTCGGTACTATCGGTTGCTGGAAATTGGTATCGCACCAATCGGGACACTTCTTTGGTGGTATGATTGGCGGTGCAAAAGTATGGGCTACCTTCCAACGCATTTTGCTTGTTATCTTGCGCATTATTCTTATCGTTGCTTTTGCTATTGCATTGACCATTGAAACGGTTGTTATGATTGAAGCAGAAGTTGACTTTGAAGATTTCTTCTACGCTATTTTCTGGGGCGGCACGATTGCAGCGGCATGTATTTTGTTCGTTTCCTATTGCATTAGCGTATATGAAAAAATTTGTGATTATTACACCAAATTGTCGGCTACCTATACGACGGGCGAAAGCTATAAAGGCGCGCCTGCTGCAAGCTTGGGTATCTTGGCAGGTTTGTTGTTTACGGTAGGCGTTATCTACCTTATGCTTTACGAAGATTGGGGGCTTTCTCCTATGTATTTCGTTGGCTCGTTGTCGGCATCGGCTTACTTGATCGTACATATCGTATTCTTCCAATACAGCGAAGGCAAGCAAAGAGAAAAGGTGGTTGCTTACAGCGCAGCTTACGCACAGCTTGAAAGCATCACCGCTAAGACCAACTTGATTATCAGCGAAGCTAAAAAAGCAGAACGTATGGAAGCTTATAAGCAAGAACAAGTGTTGAAAGCGCAACAGGAAGAAAGAGCAAGAGCGGAAGCAAAAGTGAAGGAAGAAGAAGCGAAAGCGGCAAAAGCGCAACAAGACATGATGCAACAAATGATGATGGCGCTCCTTCAACAAAATATGGCAAACGCAAATGCAAACGCGGCGGCAAAAGCAAACGCTAACGCTACGCCTGCAATCGATCCCAATATGATGGCGGCTTTGATGGCGCAAATGGCGCAAAACAACGCGGCTGCTCCCGCACAGGAAGTTGCTCCTACGGAAGAAAAGAAAGACTAATCTTTAAAACGATTGCATAAATGAAAAAACTCCTCGAAAGAGGAGTTTTTCTTTTGCAAAGAAAGTGCAATTTTGTCGGAGGTATTGACAAATTGGAAAATTGTGATATAATGAGGTTACAAAATTATGTTATTAAAAATCAATAGAGTCTAAAGGAGGAGCTTTGTCTTATGAAAAAAATTATTAGCTTGATATTGCCGTTTATGTTTATAGGCGGTTGTGCGTGCGATGCATTGTTTAATAGAAATGCCAGCGAAAGCAGCGACGAATTGTCGAATAGCGACATTGTCTCCGAAAGTGTTTTGGATGATTCTAACGAAGAAAGCGAAAGCCCTGAAAACGAAAACTCCGAAAGTGTGGATAGCGAAACGCCCGACGATTCGGGAACGGAAATTTTGGGTGAAAAATATTCGCTTGTCTTTAATGCGGACTCCGATTGGCTGTATGAGGGTTTGAACGGCTCGTATAGAGCAGGACAAAGGGTTGCAATCAAGTTGGAAACAAGTATAGCGCGTGAAGAGTATTCCGTTTTGGTAAACGGTGAGGAAATTACCTATTTTGGCTTTAGTGATAGCTATCGTTATTATTTGTATACCTTTACAATGCCTGAGGAGGACGTTGTGGTGGATTTGACCATAGGGAGCGGTTTCACGCCCAATGGCTGTTTCCAAGATATGCTTTACGCCTATCTCGCGGAAAACACGATGGCGAATGTCATTGCTGTTAGCAAGGGATATGGAGAATATCAAAACGGCTTAAGAGCGGCTATCATCCTTTCGGACAGAGTGAACTATGTGGAGGAAGTGTGGACGGAAAAAGTTGCAGGGTTCAACTTCATTTATCCAAATTCCAACCATATTTCTGTTTTGTATGAAGGTGCACTTTGTACCTTGACGGATGCATATACCGCAGGATATTTAACAACGGCCGACGTGGAGCAAATGTATTATTTACATAAAGTTTATTTTGCCGATTTGTATAATGATGGAAACGGGGCTGGCTCGGAAACCGACTTCGATGGGGAAGCTTATTCAGTAGTGGTTAAAGCGAGTTCTTCGGATTTATATGAACCGCTAAATGCTTCCTATCGCGCAGGCGAACGCGTGGATTTAAAACTGGGCTTGATAACAGATACAGGTGTTATCGTTTTTGTTAATGGCAAAGAACTTCAACAAACGCCGTTGAATTTCAATTATGAGTATTGGCTGTACACCTTTAAAATGCCAGAAGAAGATGTTATTATTCATATTAAATGGTACGACGGATTTTTGGTTTATGGATATGAGGATGAGTTAATCGAGGCGTATTATCGGGCAAATTTGGATGCGTCAGTTTACGTTAAAGAGTGCTATGGCGAATATGCAAGCGGTGCTTGCGCAGGTATCGTATCGGTAAGAGGGTATGTTGAAGAAGAATGGTCGGAAACAGTTGCGGGCTTTGAATTCCGTTATGAAGACACTAACCGAATTTATGTGGCGTATGAAAAGGTGGCGTACACTTTAGAAGAAGCATATACGGCGGGGTATTTAACGCAAGCGGACGTGGAAACTATTTTCAATCAGCATAGGGAATTGTATTCTAATTTATATTAAACCAGAGAAAAAGGGCTTCGGGGAAAATTCCCCGAAGCCCGCTTCTTTTTGCTGTTTTTTTAATCCTTTCTTAAATGCAAAGCTTTTAGCATTTGTCCCACGTATTGTACGGGCACCAATTCAATTTGGTCTTGATATTTTTCGCAAGCTTTCATATTTTTCGCAGGCAACAGCACGCGCTTAAAGCCTGTTTTAATGCATTCGTTCACTCGTTTATCGGCATAGCGTACCGAACGGATTTCGCCCGTCAAGCCCACTTCGCCAAACAAGGCGGTGTATTTATCAATAGGCTGGTCGTTTGCCGCGCTTGCCAATGCTGCGCATACGGCGAGACCCGCCGCCGGTTCGGACAGCTTAATGCCGCCCATTACGTTGACGTAAACGTCCGCCGACCAAAAGGGGATACCGCAACGCTTTTCCAAAACGGCAATCAGCACGACCAATCGGTTATAATCAACCCCCAAGCTCATACGGCGGGGCTGTCCAAACGGAGTTTTCGACATTAGCGTTTGCACTTCGACGTTCATACAGCGGTTGCCGCTTTCGGAGGGGGTAACCGCCGAGCCTGCCGCTAAACCTCTCGTTTCGGATAAGAATAGATTGGAATAATCTCGTACGCTTTTGATACCGTCCTCGGTCATTTCAAATACGCCCACTTCTTGTGCCGAGCCGAAACGGTTTTTAACGGCGCGGAGTAATTTCACGTTATCTTCCTGCTGTCCTTCAAAATACAACACGGTGTCCATGATATGCTCTAACACTTTCGGACCAGCCAACGAGCCTTCTTTGGTGACGTGGCCAATGATAAAGAAAGTGATATTGCGGGATTTGGCGATACGCATAAGCTTTGCGGCGCATTCTCTAACCTGCCCAACGCTGCCAGCCGCCGACGCCAACGCTTCGGTATAAATAGCTTGTACCGAGTCAATCACTACGAAACGGCTTTCGCCGAGGTTGGCTTCAATATCCTCTAAACACGTTTCGTTTAAAAGCAATAAATTGTCAGAATTTAACCCTAAACGCTCGCAACGCATTTTGACTTGCGAACAGCTTTCTTCCGCGGAAACGTACAAAGTTTGGTGTTCCTGCGCAAGGTATGCCGAAACCTGCGTTAAAAGGGTACTTTTCCCGATACCAGGGTCGCCGCCGAGCAGTACGAGGGAACCGGGTACGATACCGCCGCCAAGTACGGTATCAAATTCCTCAATGCCGCTTTTGATACGGCGGAAACGCTCGTAACCGATTTGCGAAAGGGGTAACGCGCGCGTTTTCATATCCGAAACGCCTCTGCGTACGGGGGATTGTTCCGCTTCGCGGACAAGCTCTTCCTGCAAAGTGTTAAAGCTGCCGCAGCCAGGGCATTTGCCCAGCCATTTCGGCGCGATAAAACCGCAATCGGTGCATACAAATTGACTGGTAGGGGCTTTTTGTTTGGTTGCCATAATAACCTCTATATTTGTAAATTTACAGTTTGGATTTTAATAAAACGTAAGCGTTGACAGTGATACCTTTGCCTTCGCCGACGTACCCCAAGCCTTCGTTGGTGCCTGCCGCCACGCCCACTGCCGAGCGATCCACTCCGCACGTGCGCGCGAGCGCGTTTTTCATATCATCAATATATTTCGCCAAACGAGGGCGTTCCGCTTGAATTGCTACGGACAAATTCTTCACACCGTAACCCATTTCCCCAACGATACGAAGCACCTCTTTCAACATTTCCATCGAGTTTGCATTCTTCCATTTGTCGTCCGTATCGGGGAAATAATGCCCAATGTCTTTCAAGCCTGCGGCGGACAACAGCGCGTCCATAACAGCGTGTACCAAAACGTCGCCGTCGCTGTGCGCAATCAAGCCGCTTTCCGAGGGGATTTTCACCCCTGCCAACACGATATAATCCTGCGGCTTTCCAAAAGCGTGCGTGTCGATACCAAAGCCGCAACGCGCCACCGCTTCAAAATCCGCCGTATACGTCATTTTGACGTTTTCTCTTGCGCCGCAACAAAGCTTGGGCGCTTTGACAAATGCGGCGTAAATGGAAGAATCGTCCGTGTACGACGCGTTTACGTCACGCAACGCCTGCTCGTACGCGGAAAGAATTTCCGTTCTATAAAACCCTTGCGGCGTTTGAATTTGATACAGCTTACTGCGGTCGGGGACGCGGACAATTTCGCCATTTTCCGCTTCGGCAATAGTGTCCGTAGCCGCAACAGCGCAAATACCGCTGCCAAATTCCACTACGCTTTGGATACAATTTTCAATAGCGGATTGCGTGATAAAGGGGCGCGCACCGTCGTGGATTAACACTACGTCTGCATTCGCAACCAACAAAGCGTTGTATACCGAATGCGATCTATCGTCGCCGCCAAGCACGGTTTTGGCATTGGGGAAGCCCGAAACGATAGCGGAAATTTCATCAAAATCTTCCTTGGAAGAAGTGACGACAATTTCGTCTATGCAGGGCAAAACGAAAGCGGAAAGCGTTTTATGCAAAACGGTAGAGCCGTCGTAGGGGACAAGCAATTTGTTTTTTTCAAACCCTGCGCGCGTGCCTTTCCCTGCCGCGCAAACAACGGCGCAAACGGTGGGGCGACTCATAATACCACCTCGTAAAGGGAAGCGGCTTCTTCTTTTTTCACCGTTTCCTTAATATTGAGTATGCGGAATTTTAAGCTTCCCGATGCGTAAAGCACTTCCACAACGTCGCCAATTTTAACGGCGGTGGAGGGTTTTGCGGCTTTGCCGTTTATCAAAACTTTCTCTTCCGAGCAAGCCTCTTGCGCCACAGTACGGCGCTTCAAAATACGAGAAACTTTGAGAAATTTGTCAATTCTCATACAAAAAACTCCTTTCAAAGAACTTTTTTTGAAAATTTTTTTATATCCACTTAAAAAAGCTTGACATCTTTTTTTCGGGGGGATATAATTAGATAATGTATCATTAT
>JAZOVQ010000053.1:0-78706 GCA_045658805.1 Candidatus Scatosoma sp. | reverse complement strand
GTATGCGCCCTCGCAAACCACTTGTCTTTCTTGTATTTTCCTCGTCAAATCGCAAAAAATAAATTTTTGCTAAAATCAACCATTCTCTGTGACATAGCCTTTGTTTATAACAAAATTTATGGGAAGGGGTTGACAATTTATGGAAATGGTGATACAATAAAAAGTGATAAAGTTCACTTTTAAAGTGAAAAGAGTAAATTTTGGAGTGTCAGCATGAAAAAATTTCTAATTTCCCTATTGGCGTGTTTATGTATCGGAACGGCAAGCGTAGGCTTTGCCGCTTGTTCGGATGATGAAGTGAGTAGCAGTAGCGAAACGTCCCAACAAAGCTCCGTTTCGGTTTCCGTAGAGGAAAGCGAAAACAGCGAATATATCGACAGCGAGGATGCGCAATCGTCCAGTTCGCTTGAAAGCAGCGCGCCTGAAAGTTCGTCCAACGAGGATAGCTCGTCCAGCGAGGATAGTGCTTCGGAAGAGGACAGCACGTCGGAAGAGGATTCTTCGGTAGAAGGGCATACCCATGTATGGGATGACGGGGAAATAACGACGGCGCCGAGCTGTGAGGGTAAGGGCGAAAAAACTTATTCTTGCGCATGCGGAGAAAGTTATACGGAAGAAGTTGCGGCGACGGGGCATAGTTACACGCCGCACGTCACTGCGCCCACTTGTACGGCGCAGGGTTACACTGCGTACGTTTGCGGTTGCGGTAACGCAACGATAGGTGATTACGTTGGCGCGCTTGGACATGATTACGTAAACCACGCAGGGCAAGCGGCAACTTGTACTGCAATTGGTTGGGAAGCATATCAAACTTGCGATAGAGCAGGTTGCGCCTACACTACGTATGCGGAAATTGATGCCCTTGGGCATAATTACGTTGACCGCGCAGGGGAAGCGGCAACGTGTACTACAATTGGTTGGGAAGCATATCAAATCTGCGATAGAGTAGGTTGTACCCATACCACGTATGAGGAAATTGATGCGCTTGGGCATGATTACGTAAACCACGCAGGGCAAGCGGCAACGTGTACGGAAATCGGTTGGGATGCATACGAAACGTGTAACAGAGCAGGTTGCGCCTACACCACGTATGCGGAAATTGGCGCGCTTGGACACCAATGGACGGAAACGGAAGAACAAGAAAAAACGTGTACACAGGACGGGATTTATAACTCGGTTTGTACTCGTGAGGCTTGCGGAATAGAAACTACGCGCATTGTAACGGCGGAAGGGCATCAATACGGCGAATGGTCGGAAACGAAAGCGGCAACGTGTTATCAAGACGGTGCGAAAAAGCAAATTTGTACGGTGTGCGAGAATGAAAAGAGCGAAGTTATCCCTGCATTGTCGCATGCATATTCGCCCGTATCCATGGAGTTGTTGACGGACGGCAGAACAATCACGTACGAATGTCAGCATTGTCACGATACGCAAGTTTTGCAAGAGAATGAAAGGGCGGAAGATTTAAACAAAATTCAATACGAATTTGATTGCGAGGACGATTTCACTTTCCTTTTGAAGAGTGACAAGGACGAAACGTACATTCGCAATAACATGCGTTTTATCAACGCATATTTTGAAGGGACGGAATACGAAAGCAACGAAAACGTGCAGGTATCGTACACGTTGACGTCGCTTGGCAACGGCGAATGGCGAGTAAGCGGGGACAACGCTTACGAAGCAGGGCAAACCTATCTCGTAGAACTCCGTGACGGCGTGCAGTTTAAAGACTATCGCGCCAATAAATTGAAATTCCAAATTATCAAACCCGATTCGCAAACTGCGGAATTGAAATCGGAAGTTAAATTTTTAAAGACGTTGGAACGCAGAACGCCTGGGTATTATCCGTATGAAGTGACGATTTCCGAAGAAGCGGAAGCGATGTGGCTGACGGTAGGCAAGGCGGACGGATTTGCGGTTGGCGATATACTTTGTATCGGTGACGTAGAAACGAAAGACGAGCTGTTGGCGTACGGCGGCGACGACGTATATTTTGGTAAAGTGGAAACCATCCGTGCGCGCATGGACGGCGGCTATTTAATCGGTTTAAGCTGTCCTGAAATGTCCGAAGTGTTTGACGACCTTGACGTGAGCACGACGGAAGTGGTTAATTTTGACGATTACGCTGTAAATATCAACCAAGATATCGAACGCGAAGGGAAACAAGCGTTGTATTCCAACGAAGAATTCCTTAAGTTTTTAAGTTCGATGGAATTGGCTTCCCGTAAGTATTTGAAAGAAAAGAATTGCAGCGATAAAGTGTTTTCAAACAAGACGATTGCCGATTATATGGATTTCAACTTCAGACACCGCATAGAAGGGCTGATGGTGTATATCTACATAGACGGCTCGATTACGGTGCCTATGGAATACGGCGAAGAAGGGAAATCGTTTGGGACCATTTCCATTTCCTTCTCGTTGACGTTGGAAGCAGGGTTTGAAGTACGTCTTGGTTATCGCATTTACACCTTCTTCTTTATCCCTTACAAAATGGACTATTTCGAAGTGCAGCTTGTGCGCTCGACGATGGTAGAATTTAATTTCGACCTGTCGATTACGGCGAAATACGAGCTGGAAGGGGACGTAGAATATCAATCGAAAGAATACATTCTCAACACGAAATACGACACGTTACACCAAGGCAGCTGCAAGCATATTGCAAGCATAAAGGACAAGACGAACCTGCAAAAACTTACGGCGGAAGATGCGTTGAAGAAATATTATGACGGTCAATGCAATCCTTGCGGAACGTGCTGTCCTATCGATCGAATGTTGGCAACGCAATACCTTGTACATAAAACGGAAGGAACGGTGCACTCGCCCGATTGTCCGCACGTGCGTAACGTGACGATGTATTACTTGACCTATGACACGTTTGAAGATTTGGCGGCGACGGGTTGCGTGGCGTGCTTAGATTGTCAGCCTGAAAAGCGTGAAGAACGCGGTTTCCAAGCGCATTTGCTTGACGAAGTTCTTTCGGCGGACATGGAAGCAACGATGTCGGAATTGAAAAAAGCGCTCAATTCCTCGGCGCCTTCGCCTGAAAAGGAATCGAAATTGCACATTGCGACGTTGCCTATGGTTATCGGCTGGTTCCATATCGACGTGGATATCAGCGTAGTGTTTAACTTCAACTTTGAAGCAACGGTTAAATACGAATACAAAATGGTCAATGAAGCCGTTTACGGTTTGCAATTGCGCAACGGTAGAATTTCCACCTATTCCACGGAATATAAAGAAGTGGAAAAGAACAAGCTGGAAATTATCGGTAAGCTGACGATAAAAGCAGGCGTTTCGATGGACGTAAGCGTAGGTATTACTGGCTTCAAGTGGCTGGTTAGCGCTGGGTTGGACACCGAAGTGGGCTTGTATGCAAAGGCGAATGGTATTATCACCATAGACGCAGTGGAAGAGGAAGCGTTTGCGGCGGCGTACTTTGAAGCAGGTATATACGTGGATATGGACGTATATTATAAATTGCTGATTTGGGGCGGAAGCCACGATTTGTTAGAGAAGGAATTCCCCTTGTATCAAGCAGGGTACGATAAAGCGTATTACAACTACGTTGACCGCATTGAAACGATAGAAACGGATGGGGATTATACGCTTAGCGCGCAGGACCTCGTTACGGTTAAATATTATGATATGCACAAAATGCAGGCAGGGACGGAAACGCTGAATTTGAACGGCGTGCCTAACTTGTATGCTGTACATTTAATTTTGGAAGACGGCAGTTATTGTTATATTTCCAATGGGAAATTGATGATTAAGGACAACGCGCCTGCAAGATTCACGGACGTATTGCTTGTGGCGGTGGAAGGCTTAGCGGACGGCGCGGCGTATATCGAGGGTTGTTCGTTGTTCTATTTAGTGCCGTACGAAGTGACCATTGTATATGATAACAGCGCGCATATTTGGTCGGAAACGCAACGTGTAGAGCCTACGTGTACTACGGAAGGCTACGTTCGTTACGTGTGTGTGAACCCCGATTGTTTAGATTGTGACGGTGTGGCGCAGGAAAAACAAGAAACGTTGGTGGCTACGGGGCATACCGTAGTGGAAGAACCTTTGGTTTTGCAAACTTGTACCGAGGATGGGCACACGATGGGTAAATATTGCTCCTCGTGCGGCGTAGTGTTGTTGGAAAAACACATTTTGCCTGCAACGGGGCATAACTTGTTGTGGCATGAAGCGCAAGCGCCCACCTGTACCGAAGCAGGCTGGGAAGCGTACCAAGCGTGCTGGAATAGAGATTGTACGTATAATACAAGAGTGGAAATTCCTGCTATTGGACATGATTTTACCAATGAAAATTGTTCTCGTTGCGGTGTTTCGGTTGATGCTATTCTTTCTTTCTCGTTGAACAATGGCACCTATACGGTGACAGGGCTGAAAGATAAAACGATAACTACATTAAGTATTCCCGCAAATTATGAGGAGAGAGCTATAACAGCTATTGCTTATAGGGCGTTCTATTATTGCGATAACTTGACGAGCGTGGTAATCGGCGATAACGTAACCACGATTGGTACTTATGCGTTCTATGATTGCTATAGTTTGACGAGCGTGGTAATTGGTAACAGTGTAACTACGATTGGTGATAGGGCGTTCTATAATTGCGATAGCTTGACGAGCGTGGTAATCGGCGACAGCGTAACTACGATTGGTACTTCTGCGTTCTCTTGGTGCAGTAGCTTGACGAGCGTGGTAATCCCCGACAGCGTAACTTCGATTGGTTATGATGCGTTCTATAATTGCGATAGCTTGACAAGCGTGGTAATCGGCGACAGCGTAACCTCAATTGCTTCTCATGCGTTCTCAGGATGCAGTAGCTTGACGAGCATGGTTATCCCTGACAGCGTAACTTCGATTGGTGAACAGGCATTTTATGACTGTACGGCATTGACTGCAATCCAATATAACGCAACGGAATGCGCGGATTTGACCTATAATAATGCCGTATTCTCTTCCGCAGGTAAAAACGGAAGTGGTATTACGGTAACGATAGGCGCAAACGTAAAGAAAATTCCTGCGTATTTGTTCTACCCTTATAATAATAGTAGTTATTCCCCTAAAATTCTCAGTGTAGAATTTGAAGAAGGAAGCGTATGTGAAAGCATTGGTAATTATGCGTTCGCTTATTGCGATAGCTTGACGAGCGTGGTAATCCCCGACAGTGTAACCACGATTGGTGATAATGCGTTCTCTGGTTGTGATAGCTTGACGAGCGTGGTTATTGGCGACAGTGTAACAATAATTGGCGATTATGCGTTCCATAATTGCAGTAGCTTGACAAGCGTGGAAATTCCCGACAGTGTAACCACGATTGGTTCTTCTGCGTTCGCTTATTGCAGTGGTTTGACGAGCATTGTTATCCCTGACAGTGTTACCTTGATTGAAAATCAGGCGTTTTGTGGGTGCGATGCATTAACGGAAATAACACTTCCGTTTGTAGGAAGTGACAGGGATGGCAACAACCCTGCTTTTGGTTATATTTTCTATGATAATAAAAATCTTCCCGCATCGCTAAAAAAAGTAACAATCACATCAGCAACAATGCTTGGTTATGGGGCATTCCGCGATTGTAGCGGATTGACGAGCGTGGATATGGGGGACGGTATAACCTTAATTGGTGATTATGCATTTAGTGGATGTAGTAGCTTGACAAGTATAGCTATTCCTGATAGCGTAACGACTATTAATTATGGGGCGTTTCAAAATTGTACTGCTTTAACGAGTGTGTATATTACGGATCTTGCTGCATGGTGCAATATTACGTTTGCTAATTCTACGGATGCCACGCCCTTTTGGTATGCAAAGAATTTATATGTAAACGATGAGTTGGTGACGGAACTGGTTGTTCCCGATGGTGTAACCACGATTAGTGGTCGGGCGTTCCAAGATTGCGATAGCTTGACGAGTGTGGTTATCCCCGATAACGTAACCACAATTGGTAATGGGGCGTTCTATGGGTGCTATAGGCTTGCAGAAGTGGTCAATAAATCGCCGTTTATTACAATAACGAAAGGGTCGGAAGATAATGGTTGGATAGGATATTATGCGGTGACAGTATATAACAGCGAGAGTGGTATAATCGAAAGTCAATTGTTCAACGATAACGGATATATTATTTGCACGGACGGTGAAGAAAAAATTTTGGTTGGATACTCAGGAACGGAAATCGATTTGGTTTTGCCTTCTTATATCACAAAAATTAATCAATTTGCATTTTATGATTGCGGAAGTTTGACAAGTATAGTTATTCCCAACAGCGTGACTACGATTGGGGAATATGCATTCGCTAAATGCTATAGCTTCACGAGCGTGGTAATTGGCGACAGTGTAACTACGATTGGTTCTTATGCGTTCTCTAGCTGTACAGCGTTGACGGAAATGCAATATAATGCAACGGAATGTCAGGACTTAATAAATGAAAATGGTGTGTTCTATAATGTAGGCAAAAACGCAGATGGTATCAAAGTGACGATAGGTGCAAACGTAAAGACGATTCCTGCATATTTATTCTATCCGTACAAGAAGAGTGACAATTCTACGTCTCCTAATGTTATCAGCGTAGACTTTGAAGAAGGAAGCGTGTGCGAAAGCATTGGTAATTATGCATTCATATATTGCATTAGCTTAACGAGTGTGGAAATTCCTAACGGCGTAACCACAATTGGTGATGCGGCGTTCGCTTTTTGCAGTAGTTTGACGTGTATAGTTATTCCTGATAGTGTAACCACAATTGCTTCTAATGTGTTTAATGGTTGCAGTAGCTTGATGAATATAGAAGTAAGCGAAAATAATAGTGTATATAAAGATGTCGATGGAAATTTGTATAGTAAAGACGGAATGCTTTTCATACAATATGCTATAGGAAAGACTGCAACGGAATTTATTATTCCTGATGGTGTAACCACGATTGGTGCTTATGCATTCTGTGGTAGCAGAAACTTGAAGAGTGTAGTGCTTCCCGAGAGTGTAAAATTTATTGAGAGATATGCATTTTATGATTCTGGATTGAATAGATTGCATATCAATGGTACATCTACTTGGTATAGAACTAAGAATGTGGATAATTGGCAAAATCAAACATCTGGTGGGAGGACAGATGTAAGCAATTTCAATACTAATGCAACCTATTTCAAATCAACTTACTGCGATTATTATTGGTATAAATTGTAATGTGATATGATAAAACAAACAAAAAGGGAGGGCTTACGCACTCCCTTTTTCATTTTGTTGATAAAGTCAATTTAAAAAACGAATAGCTAAGCGGTTTTTGTTTAACATTTTCGATATTTTTTATAAAAACACCCATATTTGCACTTGCTTTCTTTGTAAAAAAAATGTACAATAGAAAGCAAAGAAAAACAAGCAAAAAACAAGAGGAGATTTTACCTATGAAAAATAGAGTGGCATCGAGAATGTCGGCAATTGCGCCTTCGCTTACTTTGGCAATTTCGGCAAAGGCAAAGGCAATGAAAGCGGCAGGGGAACCCGTCGTTTCTTTTGGCGTCGGCGAACCCGATTTCAACACCCCAGAACATATTATTGACGCGGCGAAAGCGGCTTTGGATAACGGGCAGACCAAATACACCCCCTCGTCGGGTATGTTGTCTTTGAGAAAGGCAATTTGTGAAAAATTCCAAAAGGATAACGGGCTTACCTACGAGCCTTCTCAAATTATCGTTTCCAATGGTGCAAAGCATTCCATTTTCAACGCTTGCTATGCGGTTTTGGAAGAGGGGGACGAAGTTATTATCCCTGCGCCCTATTGGTTGACTTATCCCGAAGTGGTTAAGGTTTGCGGCGGTACGCCCGTATATATTAATTGTAAAAAGGAAAATAAATTCAAGTTCACCGCGGAGGAATTGAAAGCGGCTATTACGCCCAAAACCAAGATGTTAATTTTCAATTCGCCTTCCAACCCCACGGGTGCGGTGTATACCGAAGCGGAAGTTCGCGAAATTGCGAAAGTGTGCGAAGAAGCGGAAATTTTCGTGCTTGCCGATGAAATTTATGAAAAGCTTTGCTATAACGGCGTAAAAGCGTTCTCTATCGCAAAGTGCAGTGAAAAAATGCAGGATTTGACCATTACCGTTAACGGCGTGTCCAAGACTTATGCCATGACGGGTTGGAGAATTGGGTATTTGGCTGCGCCGAAGGACGTTGCAAAGGCAATCGATTCCTTCCAAAGCCACGCTACGTCTAACGCTTGCTCCATTTCGCAATGCGCTACTTTGGAAGCTTTGAACGCTCCCGAAGAAGAAATTGCCGCTATGGTTAAGGTTTTCGACGGACGCAGAGCAAAATTGTTGAAGCTTATTGCCGAAATTGACGGCGTTACCGCGGTGGAACCCGATGGCGCATTCTACGTTATGATGGTGCTTGATAAATTGTACGGCAAGTGCTACGGCGATAAGAAAATTGACGGCTCTATTGCCTTTGCCGATGCGTTGTTGGAAGCGGAAAAGGTTGCGACAATCCCTGGTATTTCGTTCGGCGCGGATGATTGCATTCGCTTGTCCTACGCGTTGTCCGAGGCGGATATCGAAGAGGGCTTGAAGCGTATTAAACGCTTTGTTGAAGCTTTGAAATAAGCTTTTGACTACGCTTTTTTAAAAACTGAGTGAGAGTGTACATAACCGCGCGGAATGCTTTGTGCCTTCCGCGCGGTGTTTTTTTACTTTTCGGCGTTTTATATAAACATTTATGTAAATATTTATATAAACATTGACAAAGCTTGGAAAAAGTGGTAGAATAAAACTATCTTTAATATTTTATATTAAAAATTTGGAGTAGTAGTATGAAAAAACTTCTAATTTCTTTATTGGCGTGCTTGTGTATTGGAACGGCTGCATTTGGCTTTGCGGCTTGCGAAGATGAAGTGGTCCAAGGCCCTCAAGGCGAGCAAGGTATTCAAGGCGAAAAAGGGGATGCTGGCTCGGATGGCCGTGACGGTGTAGATGGTTCGGATGGGCGTGATGGCTCGGACGGTCGTGACGGCGTTGACGGTGTAGATGGTTCGGATGGACAAGACGGCGTTGATGGTATTACCCCGAAATTGATTATCGGTGCGGATAATTATTGGTACGTTTCCTATGACAATGGGGTGACGTGGACTTCGCTTGGCGTAAAAGCAACTGGTGCCGACGGACAAAATGGTCAAAATGGCTCGGACGGTTCCGACGGTGAAGACGGCTCGGATGGTCGTGACGGCGTGGATGGCTCGGATGGACAAGACGGCTCGGACGGCCGTGACGGCGTGGACGGTTCCGACGGACAAGACGGTGAGGATGGCGAAGACGGTATCACTCCGCAATTGAAAATTGGCGAGGATAATTATTGGTACGTTTCTTATGACGAGGGTGAAACGTGGATTTCGCTTGGTGTAAAAGCAACTGGTGAAGATGGAAAAGACGGCGAAGACGGTTCGGATGGTCAAGACGGTTCGGATGGCCGTGACGGCGTGGATGGCTCGGACGGTCAAGACGGCTCGGATGGACGTGACGGCGTGGACGGTTCCGACGGTGAAGACGGTGAGGACGGCGAAGATGGTATCACGCCGCAATTAAAAATTGGCGAGGATAATTATTGGTACGTTTCCTATGACAATGGCGAAACGTGGACTTCGCTCGGTGTAAAAGCTACTGGTGCCGATGGACAAAATGGTCAAAATGGCTCGGACGGTGCCGACGGTGAAACTGGTCCTCAAGGGGCGCCTGGTGCAACGGGCGTAGGCATTCAATCGATAACGATAAATGCTGACGGCAATTTCGTTGTGACGTACACTGACGGTACAACGCAAACAGTGCTTGCGCCGCCTAAGACGGTACATACCGTGACGTTTAATCCCAACAACGGCGAAGAAAGCTTTACGCAATCGGTAACCAACGGCGAAAAGGCAGTTTCGCCTGAGGAAATCAATGCGCCTGCAGGTTATACCTTTGCTGGCTGGTATTTTGGTGAAGAAAAATGGAGCTTCGCAGGGCATATTGTTACGGCGGACATGACGCTTACGGCTCGCTTTACGCCAAACACTTATATGGTTTCCTACGAATTAAACGAAGCGTTTAATCATAAGGACAATCCAACAAGCTTTACGACGGCGCAATTGCCGTATGCTTTAAGTGCGCCCACAAAACAAGATAGCGAATTTATGGGCTGGTATCTTGATGCGGACTATACCGTTCAGGTGACTGAAATTACGGATATAGGCGACGTTTGCTTGTATGCGAAATGGCGTAATCCCACTTTGGGCTTGGCGTATGAAATGGTGCAAGGCGGCTATAAAGTAATAGGGTATTATGGCGCGGAAACGGAAGTAAACATCCCTCAAACGTACAATGGCTTGCCTGTATTGTCTATTGCGGATTCAACGTTTAAAGACAAGGCACTGACCAGCGTACGTATCCCTAATACGGTAACTTCAATTGGCCAGTATGCATTCTCTGGTTGTGGTAATTTGGCGAGTGTAGTCATTGGCAATGGGGTAACCGCAATTGGTTATGAGGCGTTTAAAAATTGTAGTAGTTTGACGAGTATGGAAATTCCTGATAACGTCACCTCGATTGCTAATTGTGCGTTCTCTGGATGCAGTGGATTGGAAGAGATTACGTTGCCGTTTGTGGGAGCAAAAGCAGGGGTAACCTTAGGTTCTACCTATCAATATCCGTTCGGATACATATTTGGGACGGGTAATTATGTAGGCGGGACGGCAGTTTCGCAATACTATTATGGCTCTAGCGCAAGTAGCACAACGTCTACTACCTATTATATTCCTACTTCCTTAAAGAAAGTAACGATAACGGGCGGTGATATTCTTTATGGGGCATTCTATGGGTGTAACAGATTGACAAATGTGGTTCTTCCTGATGATGTCCCTAGAATTGACGGCGCGGCATTCTATAATTGTAGTAGTTTGACGAGTATGGAAATTCCCGATGGTGTAACCGCAATTGGCGGTTCGGCCTTCTATGGTTGCAGTAACTTGAAGAGTGTGGTTATCCCTGACAGTGTAACCTCGGTTGGAACCAATGCGTTTAATAATTGTAGTCGCTTGGCAGGGGTATCCTATCAAGGCGATATAGAGGCGTGGTGCGGTATTTCGTTTGGCGATTCTTATGCGAACCCCTTGTATTACGCAAAGAATTTGTATGTGGATAACGAACTGGTAACGGAGCTTGTTGTTCCTAGCTCTATAACCGCTATTCGCCCTTATGCGTTCGCTGGCTGTGCTAGCTTGACGAGCATTGTTATTCACGATGACGTAACCTCAATTGGGAAGTATGCATTTTACAATACGCAAGGGGTAACGGAAATTGAATTTAATGCAACGGAATGTGCAGATTTAACTTCATCGAATTATACGTTCTACAACACAGGTAAAAATGGTAATGGCGTTGAGATAACCATTGGTGCAAACGTCAAAAAAATTCCTGCGTATTTGTTCTATCCTTACACCTCCACTTCTAGTTATGCGCCGAAAATTGTCGGCGTAGAATTTGAAGAAGAATGTGTATGCGAAAGCATTGGCGAATATGCGTTTGCTTATTGCGCTAGCTTAACGGAAATTGTTATTCCCGACAGCGTAACCACGATTGGCGCTTTTACGTTCTACGGGTGTAGTGGTTTGACGGAAATTACCTTGCCTTTCGTAGGGGTAAGTGAATTTGCAACGGGCTACCAAGCGGTTTTGGGATATATCTTTGGGTATACGGCTAAATCGGATATTTCAGCGGTCAGCGGTACAACCTATCAATACTATGACGGTAAATACTACTATTATTATATTCCTTCTTCCTTAAGGAGTGTAATTGTTACGGGTGGGGGAATAGGTGCTTCTGCGTTCCAAAATTGTACTGGTTTGACGAGCGTGATTCTTCCCGACAGCGTAATTAGTATTGGGGCGCAGACCTTTTATAATTGTAGTGGGTTGACGAGTATTGAAATTCCCGACAGTGTAACCATGGTTGGCGGTAATGCGTTCTATAATTGTAGTGGGTTGACGAGTATTGAAATTCCCGAACATGTAACGACTATTGGTAATTCTGCATTCTCTGGGTGCAGTGGCTTGACAAGTTTGGTTGTTCCTGACAATGTAACTAGTATTGGTGGTTCTGCATTCTCTAGATGTAGCGGTTTAACGGAAATAACGTTACCATTTGTAGGCGCAAAAGCTGGGGTAACAGCAAGTGCCGCTTATCAATATCCGTTCGGATACATATTTGGGACGGGTAGTTATGTAGGCGGGACAGCAACCTCGCAATCCTATTATGGTTCTAGTTTAAGTAGCACGACGTCTTCTACCTATTATATACCTGCGTCCTTACAAGAGGTAACGATAACGGGCGGGGAAATCCTTTATGGTGCATTCTATAATTGCAGTGGCTTGACGAATGTGGAGCTTCCCGATGATATCACCAAGATTGGCAGCTATGCGTTCTATAATTGCAGAGGTTTAACAAGAGTGGATATCCCTGATAGCGTAACAACAATTGGTACTTATGCATTTAGTGGTTGCAGTGGCTTAACGGGTTTAGTTATCCATGAAAATGTAACAGCGATTGGTACTTATGCATTTAGTGGCTGTACAGCATTAACGGAAATTGAATTTAATGCTACGGAGCTTGCGGATTTTGCGGCGTCTAATGGTGTCTTCTATAATGCTGGTAAAAACGGGGATGGTATTGCGGTAACGATAGGGGTAAACGTACCGAAAATTCCTGCGTATTTGTTCGCTCCTAACACTTCGTCTAGTTACGCGCCGAAAATTGCCAGCGTGGAATTTGAAGAAGAATGTGTATGCGAAAGCATTGGCGCATATGCGTTTGCTTATTGCGCTAGCTTAACGGAAATTGTTATCCCTGATTCGGTAACGAGCATTGGCACGTATGCATTTGCTTATTGCAGCGGTTTAACGAGCGTAGAGTTGAGCCAAACGACAACGTTTATTGACGAAGAGGCTTTTACTGACTGTACAAGTTTGGCAAATGTATATTATAACGGCGAGGTTGAGGATTGGTGTTCTATTCGCTTCAAGAATGCACGCGCAAATCCTATCCACAACGGCGGTGATTTATATTTCAACAATCAACTGGTATCGGAGGTTATTTTTCCTGAAACCATGACGGAAATTTCTTTTGCGGCGTTTTACAATTATACCAAGTTGACAAGTGTTACGTTATCAAATTCTATAAGGAGTATTAGAAAATCGGCGTTTGCTGGATGCACCAATTTGACGAGCGTAGTGATGGGGGATTTTGTAACCTCTATTGGTGATTTTGCATTTTATCAATGTGTCAATTTGTCTAATGTGGTGCTGAGCGATTTTGTTACCTCAATTGGTGAAGGTGCATTTACTGGATGTTCAAGCTTAACATATATTTTCTTAGAGGATACAGTGACCAATATCGCTAAGAATGCGTTCTCTAGTTGTAGCAAATTAACCATTTATTGCGAGGCTGAAAGCGCTTTAAGCGGATGGAATAGTTCTTGGAATTCGTCTAATCGTCCCGTATATTGGGGGTGCGGTGAATACACCTACCGCTTTGAAACCAACGGCGGAGAGGAAATAGATGACGTGGTTACAAAAGTGGCTATCGAGTTGCCTATTCCTGAAAAAGAAGGATATTGGTTTGGCGGTTGGTACAGTGATGCAGAATTCACTGGTGCAGCACTCGCTTCGCCGTATTACGTGCAGGATGATACCACGCTTTATGCAAACTGGTTTGAATCGGAAGAAGCGTATTTGGCTTGGTTTGACGGCTCTTCTTTTGGCCGCGCGATAGAAGTGACAACGGGAAGGTATACAGCCGTTGTCGACGAGGCGGGGGAAAAGATATATTATTGTTTCACTCCTACGGTAACCAAAAGCTATACTATTCAATCGAGCGGCAGCGAGAGTTGTGATACGTATGTACATCTCTACAGTGCAGGGCAAGTGGAGTTGAAAACCGATGACGATACTGCAGGCAATCGCCAATTTAAACTTACGTATACGTTAACGGCTGGTCAGACATATTATATTGCGGTACGCATGTATTCGACTACTGCAACGGGTACGTTTGGGTTTAGTATTACCTAAATGGCATATAAAACAATGCGGGAAAATAGGGTTATAGCAGCAAAAAGCCCTACTTTTCCCGTTTAGAAAAAAATTTTTTCAAAAACGAGGAAAAATTTTCAAAAAAGTATTGAAATTCGTTGAAAAATTTGATACACTATAGGAAACCAAGAAAATTAACCTTTTTTCTTGGGTGTAGTAAGACAAAATCTGGGAGGATTTTATTATGATTAAAGTTATTTACGGCGCAAAAGGTACCGGTAAGACAAAAATGATGATTGACGCGGCTAACGAAGCTGTGAAAGAGGCAAAAGGCCATCTTATCTTTATCACCGACAGTAAGCGCGGTATGTATGATTTGGAACGTGACGTACGTTTTATCGACGTAAGCGAATTTGACGTTGCTGGCGAAGCTGCTCTTTGCGGCTTTATCAAGGGCGTTATCGCAGGCAACAACGACAACGAATACGTTTTCATTGACGGCGTTGTTCGTATCGCAGGCAAACCCGTTCAGGAATTGGCTGCTTTCTTCTACATGCTTGACAAAGTTGCGAAAGATACCAGCATTACTATCACCGTTTCCATTTCGGCTGCGAAGGAAGAATTGCCTGATTTCGTTACCAAGTATCTTTAATTTTTAAATTGGTTTAATCCCTGCATTTTTGTTGGGGTTTGCTACGCATTGGGGGAATAGCCGAGCGGGGCTCTTTTCGTTCGGCTTTTTTTCAATCGTGCGCGTGTGCGCGTATCGTATGCGTATACACGTATGTGATACGGCGTTTGTATCCGTTGTATCGGTTGTGGACGCCTGCCGCTTGTCGGCAAATGATAAGAGTGGGAATTGAAGAATTGCGTTGAGGACAGTCGGCTCGACTGTTGCTTTTGCGCGTTTAAAAATATTAAAGAATTCCGTTTTTCCAAAACATAGGGAAAGCGAGTGTACCAAAGAAAAAGCAACGGCTGGTTTTGCGGCGTTTGGGAAACGGAATACGCAATAAAGGTAGGTGAAAAATTATGTATTTTATCAGTACGAGAGGCGGTGAAAGAGTAACGGGCGCGCAAGCGATTGTGCAAGGTCTTGCAAAAAACGGCGGTTTGTACGTTCCTGAAACCTTCCCGACCATTTCCCAAGAAGAAATGGAAATGATGGCGGAGATGAATTATCCCGAACGCGCGGCGTTTGTGTTGGGTAAGTATCTCGCTGAAGAACTCGGCGCGGATTATTTGAAGGAAATTTGTGAAAAGGCATATTCTTCCTTCGAAGGCAACGATCCCGTTCCCCTTGTGAAAATTGACGGCGGTTTGTTCGTTTTGGAACTTTTCCACGGACCTACCTGTGCGTTTAAAGATATGGCGCTTACCGTGCTTCCCTATCTCTTAAAAAAGAGCTGCGAAGTGACGGGCGTTGATGATGAAATTTTAATTTTGGCAGCAACCAGCGGTGATACTGGTAAAGCGGCGTTGGAAGGCTTCCGTGACGTGCCCGGCACCAAAGTGGCGGTATTCTATCCCGACGAAGGCGTTGCAAAAATGCAGCGTTTGCAAATGTGCATTCAAGACGGTAACAACGTTTGCGTTTCCGCAGTGCGCGGTAACTTTGATGATTGCCAGCGCGCAGTTAAAAAGCTGTTCGCTTCCGAAGAATTTAATAAAAAGCTTGCGGAAAAGAAAGTGCGTCTTTCCAGCGCAAACTCGATTAACTTCGGTCGTCTTGCGCCGCAAATTGCCTATTATTTCTCAGCATATCTCGATTTGTGGACGTCCGAGCAAATTCAAATGGGCGACGCAATTGATTTCGTAGTGCCTACGGGTAACTTCGGGGATATTCTTGCAGGCTGGTACGCAAAGCAAATGGGCTTGCCCGTTAGAAGATTGGTTTGCGCTTCCAACCGCAACAAAGTATTGGCAGACTTCTTCTCCAAAGGCGTGTACGACGTAAAGAGAAACTTCTTCCGTACTATGTCGCCCTCGATGGATATTTTGGTGTCTTCCAACTTGGAAAGATTGCTCTTTGAAATTAGCGGCAGAAACGCAGAGCTTACCGCAAAGCGTATGGAACAGCTTGCAAAGGACAAAGAATATTCCATTACGACGGCGGAAAAGGCGATTTTGGACAAGGAATTCTTCGGCGGTTTTGCAAGCGAGGACATGACCGTAGAAGCCATGTACGAAATTTTCGAAGAATACGGCTATGCAATGGATACCCATACGGGGGTTGCGTTGGCGGTATACGAA
The DNA here is from genome assembly GCA_045658805.1 of Candidatus Scatosoma sp. GTDB lineage: Bacteria > Bacillota > Clostridia > Christensenellales > Borkfalkiaceae > Scatosoma. Next base: position 62,403 of record JAZOVQ010000053.1, on the reverse strand, counting down.
CAATATAAACAAGCGAGAGAGAAAGAAAACGAAAAGGACAAGACGCCCGTTGTAGTGCTTTCTACCGCTAACCCTTATAAATTCCCTCAAGACGTATTGTACGCATTGTCGGGCAACGACGTTAAGGACAGCTTCAAGGGCATTAAGAGATTGAATTTGTTGACGGCAATGAAGCCGCCCAAGAGCTTGCTTGATTTGCGCTATCGTCCCTTGCGTTTCAAGACGGTTGTTTCCAACGACCTTGCGAAAATGTCCGAGTTGATTTTGAGCTTCGCTGATGGCAATATCGTGCCCAGTCCTGACGCGAAAAAGTAAGGGAAAGAAAAAAATACTCCGTGTTTTTGTAAGGCGTGTGAACAAATTGGTTATTTTGCGTGAACACGGGAAAAGCGGATTGCGCCTGCTTGCTTTTGGCAAAAGGGCTGTGCTATAATACGTTTGCGTGAACAACGCGAAAAGTGAGGAGAGTATGTTCGGGTACATTCGTACGGATACGCCGTATTTGTATATAAAAGACGATACGTTGTACAAAGCGATGTACTGCGGACTGTGCAAGGGAATTGCCGAAGTGTGCGGAAATACCGCGCGTATGGGGCTTTCCTACGACGTGACTTTTTTATCCGTTATTTTGCATAATATTCTCGGCGTGGACGTTACCATTGAAAAACAGCATTGTTTAACGCATTGTATTCGTTCTCGGCAAATGGCAAACGTGGACGAGCTGACCAGACAGCTGGGCGCGTTAAATACCGCTTTGGTGTATTATAAATATACCGACGATATCCGTGACGGCGACCGTGGGCGCGGTAAGCGTTTGTGGTTTAAAAAGGGCATGAAACGGGTGAAAAAGCTGTATCCCGAAGTGGAGCGCATTGTTCGGGAAAACCTTGCAAACCAAGAGGACGTTGAACAATCGAAAACGGACAGCGTGGATAGGGCGGCGGACGCCACCGCAACGATGCTTGCGGAATTTTCCGATTATGTATTGGGTGAAAAAGCGACGGAATTTACCCGCAATTTGTTCTATGCAATTGGGAAATGGATTTATCTTATCGACGCGTTGGACGATTATGATAAAGACAAGAAAAAGGGCGCGTACAACCCCTTCGTATTGGCGTATGGCGCGGATAGCCGCGTGGCGCTAACCTGCGAAAAAGGCGAGGAAGTGCAGTACGTTTTCAACGCCATATTCTTTGATATCCGTGAAAATTTATCCCAGATAAGTTTCCGTTTCAACAGGGATTTATCGGATAATATTTTGCTGCGAGGCTTGCCTGCAACGACCAAGCGCGTTATGTTTGGCAGCTGTAAGTGCAATCGGGATAAAAATTCGCAAAAGACGGATACTAAAACGGAATAAAAACGAAGCCGTCAAACATTTGAAGGCATTGTAAAACATAAGTAAAGAAAAATGATTTCGGGGAAAACCGAAAGGGAGCTAAAATGGAAAATTATTACGAACTTCTCAATCTAACCGAAGCGGCAACGGACGAAGAAATTGCCGAAAGATATCGCGAGCTGAAAGCCAAATACAGCGAAGATAGATGGTTAGACGGGGAAGCTGGCAACGAAGCGGCGAGAATGTTGACGAAGCTGGAAGTTGCTTATAAGGAAATTATGGCGGAGAGAAAGGAAAAGAGTGAAAACACCGAAGGCCAATCTTCCTTTGAAGAAATCACTTCGCTTTTGAAAGAAAACAAAGTGGCGGAAGCGCAGGCGAAGTTAGACGATTTCAACGAACGCTCGGCGGAATGGCATTATTTGCAAGCGGTAGTTTTCTATAAGAAAAACTGGACGAACGACAGCAAAAAGCAATTGGAAATTGCTATGCAAATGGATCCGTCCAACCAAAAATATCGCATTGCATACGGCAAGCTGAACGCGAAGAACGATTATCAACAGCAAGCGGCGCACCAGCAGGCGCAAAACCCCTATTCCAACCCCTCTTACGGCGGCGGTATGGACGACCAAATGGGCGGCACCTGTGCAAACTGTATTTCCTGTTGCTACACCTATCTTTGTATAGATTGTTTGTTCAGCCTTTGCTGCGGCTGCCGTTAAAGGTTGAAGGCAAGGGGTATACCCCTTGGCGATTGTTGTAAAACACCTATTTTCAGTCACTTTGGAGCTTACACGATGAGAAAGATATCGGCGTACGAAATAGCATTATCTTCGCTTGCATGTGCAATTGCAACCATTTTCTTAACGGTGGGGGTATATTCGGAGTTATTGCTGTTTACGGGCTATTTAATGGCGGCTGTGGCGTTGATGCTGCCGCTTTCCAAGCAAAGCTACGTAGGCTACGTTTTGGCGTATTTCGCAACGACGATTTTATCCTTAATTTTCAACGCGGCGCGTTTTTTCGATTTGTTACCCTTCATTATGTTTTTCGGGTTGCACCCGCTTGTCAACGAATTACAGCTTCGGGTGCGTATCAATCGTTGGGTGGCGTGTGCAATTAAGGCGATATGGTTTGACGTGACGATGTACTTGGTGTGGCGGTTTGTGTTTGGCATGACCACTTCGGTCAGCTTTTTAGACGAATATATTTGGTGGGTATTGCTAATCGGCGGTTCCATTTTCTTCGTTATATATGATTACTGTATGTATAAATGGCGGTTTGCCGTATATATGTTGGTAAAACGAATTACGAAAAAGTAAGTAGGATAGGAGCAAGAATTTTTATACCTCGTTTGGTTAGAAAACCGGATAAGGAGGGGAATATGATAGAGAAAAACGATATAATTTGTGCCACGACAGATGCAATAGGTACAAATGGCGAAGGCATCATCAGGCACGAAGGGGTTACTTTTTTCGTGCCTGCTTGTTTACCTGGCGAGAAGGTTCGTTTTAAAGTGCTCAAAGTGAAAGGGAATATCGGCTATGGCAAAGTGGAGGAAATTTTAACCCCCGCTGAGGAACGCGTGCGCCCGAAATGTCCCGTATTCTCCCGTTGCGGAGGTTGCTGTTTACAGCATTTAGATTATCCTGCGCAGTTGGCGCATAAGAGCAACGTTGTAAAGGATTCGCTTAGAAAAATAGGCGGTATCAATACGGCGGTGCCTTTGGCGATTAAAAGTGATTTACAATATGGCTATCGCAACAAATTGCAGGTGCCTGTCGGCCGTGATAAGGACGGCAATACCGTTATTGGATTTTATGCGGAACACAGCCACCGTATCGTGCCTATTACGTCGTGCGCTATTCATCCCGAATGGTCGGAAAAATTGATGGCGACGGTGAAACGCTATATGACGGAATGCGCCGTAAAGGGCTATGACGAGGAAACGAAGAAAGGTTCTATTCGCCATATCGTTGCGCGTGAAATCGGCGGAAAGTTTATCGTGACTATCGTTACGGCAAAACGCGAATTGCCCAATTTGCCTTACCTTATAGGGCTGTTGTCCGAGATTTTCCCCACCTTTAGTTTGTATCTCAATTTTAACGACGAGGATACCAACGTTATCCTTGGAAAAGAGTTTCAACTCGTACATGGTAGGGGGATTTTTGAAGCGGAAGAACAAGGAATTGTGTATGAAGCAGGCCCTGCCACCTTCTTGCAGGTCAACGAAGGCGTGCGCACGAAGCTGTATAAGGACGCTTTGAAAACCGTTTGTGAAATGGGTGACGAAGTGGTTGTCGACGCGTATTCGGGCGGCGGTTTGCTCACCGCGATGCTTGCGAAAAAAGCGAAGCGCGTGTATGGTATTGAGCTAGAGCCTGAAGCGGTGAAGTGTGCCGATTCGTTAAAGCTGAAAAACGGTTTGTTAAACATGACCAATATTTGCGGTTACGTGGAAGAAAAACTGCCGTCGGTGTTGGAAAAGGAACGCGATGAAAAGGTGCGCTTAATTTTAGATCCGCCCCGCGCTGGTATTGCGCGCAGCGTAACCAAAGCATTGTTGGAAAGCGGTATTCCCAAATTGACTTTGATTAGCTGTAACCCTGCAACGTTGGCAAGGGATTTGGGGATTTTGACGGGACGTCTTATTGAAAAAGAGGGCGAGCTTGTAAAAAATCCTGCCTACGAGGGCTTGGCGGAGGATGCAGTTTTGGACGGATATTACGCTATTGACAAAATCCAGCCCTACGATATGTTCCCGAATACAAAACATTGTGAAGTGTTGGTGGTTTTGCAAAGAAAATAATATAGCATAAATCTTTAAGGCAGGGCGACCTGCCTTAAAGTGTACGTTGCAAAACGGTGGGAAAAATTCCCGTGGTTGGGCGAGGAGAAAAATATGCGAAAGTTTGTTATAGCAATAGTATTGTTGATTTGTACAGCAGGTGGATTATCATCTTGTAATCAAGCAACAGGTACGGCGCAGGTAACTTGCGAAGAAATTGCGCAGGCGTATTCGGAGGCGGGATATGTTGTTTTTCACTCGGATTATGAAGACCTCGGCTTTTGTATGGTATCCGCAAAGCCCAATGAGGAGAGCGAATATGCAATCTATTTTCACATTTACAATACGATAGAAGAAGCGCAAGCAATGCAGGAGCAAGAAGAATACAATTTGGTGATATGGTTGTTCGCTTCGCTTCTTGGAGAATCGAGTTGGCTGGAATCAAAAAGCTACAATAACGTTCAATATAGCTATTTTGACAGTGATATGGTAAAACCCTTTGATGATTTGTTGAGTGCAAAAGGGGAATGAATTTTTTAACGTTGGCAAGGCAAAATCTTTTATGAGAAAATTGGCTGTTCGCTTGCTATTTTCGTGGCGCTGGGCTTAATTGGGGGGAACGGCGGCAAACAAAATTAATAAGGCGTGGTTGCTAAAACCGCGTCTTTATTTTTCGCCGAAAAAGCGTTCAACGCATACCTGCTCCGTGCCATTTGCATAATTTTCGCCGAAAAAGCATACGTATTTACGAGAATAACCGCAGCGGCGCAACGCAATTTTTCCTTGTTTTTCGCTGTTTTTTCCTTATACGTAAAGGCTTGTTTTGCTTATGGAAACAAGGAGCGAAAATGCAAGTTTTGTGTAAACGGAAACAATAAAAAGACAAGAAATGAAACAAATAACCTAAAAATGACAAAAATTATATATAATTTCCACAAAAAATGTAAGATTTCTCGCTTCGTTTTAGATTGACAGGTTTTTCTTTTTTTGATAAAATTTATTAGGACTTAATAATAAGTCAGGGCTGATAAGACGTTTTTCGTTGCGCTGCAGACGGAGTTTTATCGGCCAATTGCAAAAATTTGAACAAAAAGTCAAAGTAGAATCTATAGGAGGATAACATGACAAGAGTAAGAAAAACAGTACTTACCGTGTTGATGGGCTTGGTAATGAGCATCGCGCTTTGCTTCGGCATCGTGTTCTCTGGACCTGGCGCAATCACGACAGCGCAAGCGGCTGAAACGTACACGACGAAAGACGTGGCAATGGGCGCGCGTGTTGCTGGCTGGTACGGCAACGGTAACTTCACCATGAACATTACGCTTGGTGAAGCGGATTGGGGCTCGCAAAAGGGCACCATTACCTATCAAGGCGAACACGATATGCCTTGGGTGCTTAGAAACATGGATTTCTTTAATCACATTAAGCTTGGTGATAAGACGTTGGCAGAATGGGGTTGTACCACCTGCTACGACAACGGCGTAGACTTGAATAATCAAGAACCGAGCTACATGATTACGTTGCACCTTTCCATGGGTAGAGATAACATGACGGCGGCGTCGGCGGCGGGTATCGGCGGCGGCACGTTTGCGACCATTTTGGAAGGCGCGATAATCCCCAGCTATGGTTATTTGATGGGGGATAAAACGGCAACCGTTTATCGCGCTGGCTGTGATTATACCATGGCGTCGTCGGGCGTTGCTTACGGCATCAAAATCATTGGTAAAACGGACGTGCAAGCAATCGATTACGTAACCGGTTGGGACGCTACGTACGGCAACTCATACCTCGGCGTATCCTTGAAGGGTGACGACTATGCGGCAATTAGCGACCAAACGGAATTCAACAGAGCGCAATATCAATCGTCCGAATTTATGGGCAACCATTACGCAAGCAAGATTTTGGTAGATGGCGTAGCTTCTAAAACGGAAGCTTACGGTTTGTTCAACCTCGGCACCAAGGGTAAAGGGTTCTACTCTTTCGTAATCCGCGCAATGGAAGAAGAAAGCGAAGAAATCTTCATTCCTGCAGGTACGTATTTCCCTTCGTATGCAATGAACAACATGTTCGCGTTCAACGGCAACCCCGTTTACATGTTCTATGAAACGAAAACGGACGTAACGTTCTATAAACAACCGGACGGTTCGTGGCAAAAGCCTCTTGTAACCATTGCAGCGGACGTTTCGGACGTTAGAATGTTCGGTGACAGCGGCGACGCGTTTGCCGGTATTGCAATTGCAGGCAGCAATTACAGCTCCGCTCCCAATACCTATGCAGGCGGCGCACAATCGGCTAAATATTACGCGCAAAGCGAAAACTTCCTTTCGCACGTATTGATTGACGATCAACCTTTGGCAATGCCTGGCGAAGCGTTCTTGAACGTATGGGGTAACTATGGTTATTTCACCTTCCGTCCCGGCGACAACAACGCGACCAAAATTACCGTTTTGGCAGGCTGTCAACTTCCTACGTACAATGCGCTTGTGACGGGCGATAGAGAAGTGTACGAAACCAAAGAGGACGTTACCTTCGTTAAAAACGATCAAGGCGTTTGGGAAAAATACATTCCTGAAGGGGATTTCGATACCGAAGTTACCTTGCTTCAATACGGTAGATCGAGCAACGTTATCAACGTAAACTTGAGCAACAGCGACTATCCCGCGCCCAACGACAACAACGCAAGTACCTACAATATCGGTGTTTCCGCTGAAAAAGTGTTGGCGCTTAACCTTTTTGATAACATTATCGTAGACGGTTTCACGCTTCGTTCGATGTATAACAATTACGGCGCATCGAGAGCGAGTGAAGACTGGATGTGGATCAACAAATTCGTTGGTCACAACTTTGCCGTACATATTCCCGGCGAAGCAAGAACGGCAAATAAGATTGTAATCCGTGCAGGCGCGCAATTCCCTTCGTTGGCATACGCGAAAAACGGCACGCAAGTTTTCTACGTAACGACGGAAGAAGTGACCTTTATCCGTATGAGCGATAACGTGGAAGCAAACTGGGAAAAACAAGGTAAAATCACTTTCGTTGCGGACGGCGCAACCGTTGCAACCCGTACGTATACCAAATCGAACGGTATGGACGGTGAAATTCCTGCAGTTCCTGAAAAAGACGGCTATAAAGCGGTATGGGAAAGCTACACGCTTACGGGTGACGACATCGTTGTAAACGCTGTATATACGGCGCACGATTTCACGGAAACCGAAACGAATATTTCTAAGCTTGAATATTCTGAAGGCTTCTTGATCGTGCATTTGACCAACCACGATTATCCCAACGGCGATACCATTAAGGTACAAGACAGAGTAAGCAGTGTACACTTCTTCAATTTTGTTGAAATTGACGGTAAGAGAGTAAGCGCGGCACCTGCGGCAGGCGGTGACGCATATCTCAACATTTGGACTAGAATTGGTTCGTTTGCAAGCTATTTGCCCGCTGGTACGGCGGCGCCTGCAAACAAAGTGGTAATTAAGAAGGGCGCACAAATCCCTACCAACGCATATCGTGAAGATGCAAACAACAAGACCTGTTTCGTAGTGGAAGAGGACGTAACCTTCCTCAATGAAAACGGCGTATGGGTAAGACAGGGCGATTTGGGCAACGCTACGATGCCCTCGTACGAAAATAATTATGTTTTGTCCGATTTGTACAACACGGGATATCCGCTCTCGGCGGCATTTGAAAAGGGTTATCTCTACGTAGACCAAGCGACCAACTTCTATGGTTATAATACGTCGGATTCTTTCTCTATTACTTTTGATATGTCCTTGAACCTTGGTTCTAACGACGTTTCCGCGCAAGGTGAATATACGACGTTGAACGTCGTAACGTCTACCCACGGTCAAAACTCGTCCTATTGCTTCGGCTGGAGAATATACCTCTATCGTCCGGGCTCTACCAATAAGTGTGTTCAATTCTTCAGCCACCCCAGTGCTTACAATACCGGCGAAAACGATGGTAACATCGACGCATTTGAATACAATGACAACGGCACGGGTCTCGAAAAGGGTGTAACTTATCGCGTAACGCTTGGTTATAAGCTTATCGATGCGTCCAACGGTACGGTAGAAGTATATGCTGATATCGACGGTAATTTCACGAAGAGAACGTATACGCTTGCTGGTACGTACATGGACTATGCTCCTTATGCGAATAGATTGGTATTTACGACCACGTCGCAGGTTGCAAACGGTATTCGTATCAGCGATCCTGGTATGACGGAAGGGGAAGAAAGACATACCCTTACCCTTCATGACGGCAGCGAAGTGCTTAGCACTGAAACGGCTTGGAAGTACGCACTTCCCGAATTGGATGCATACACTTATGGACAAACGGGCAACGTATTTGCAGGTTGGACGACGGATATCAACACCGTTCCCGATTTGTATCCTGCTGGTTACGAATATACGTTGACGGGGGATACGACGTTGTATCCCGTATGGATTGGCTTTAAGATGCGCGATGGTGCAGCTGTAAGAGCTACGGGCAAGAGCGGTCTTCGTTTCCTTGTGGACGTTGACGGCAACGCATACACCTATGGTGTAAACAACGGCTTAATTGCAGGCGCAGGTACGCTTATCGTTCCCACCAATTATCTCAGCGGTGATATTGATTTTGTACATACAACCTTCCCTGCTGGCTATTTTGTAGACGTACCTACTAGCACGTGGAGCTCGCAATCGGGCGACACGTGGACGTACGTAGCGGCGCTTGTAAATATTAGTCCTGCGCAATACGCGCGTTCTATGTCGGCAAGAGGCTATTTGAAACTTAACTATTCCAACGGCGAAACGGGTTACGTTTATACGCCGTATAACCCTGCTGAAAACGCAAGAAGCGTTTACGAAGTTGCAACGTTGGCTTATAAAGCAAACGAAAGACCTGAATCGGTTATCGATTACGTAAACAGCGTTGCTGATATTACGATCGACGAAGACTTGAACGTAAGTCAAACTGCGGATAAAGTGGGCAATTATCAATTGGCAATTACGAAAAACGGCTCGGTAGTAACCATTACGGTAGAAAGCGGTTCGGTAGAAGCGTTGGTTATCAATGGTTTCCGTATCGTTGCAGGTTACAATTCCAGCGTAGTTATCGGTAATAGCGTATACGTTGTAAGCGGTTATAGAATGACCACGAACGGCTTGAGCATTTCGTTCATGCTTTCCGATTATGACGAAAACGAAACCCTTAAATACTACTCTGCGTTCTTGAAAAACTATCTTAACAGCGACGTTTATACCGATTTGCATAAAGCAAAGGTAGAAGAGGTTGTTGAGGAAGCAATGAACGGTATTTTGGACGGCGACCTTGGCACTCTTGCAGATTGCGTAGCAATTCTTGAAACGATCAAGACGAGTGACGAGCTTGGCAACAACGTTGGTAACACGAAGCTTGCAACGCCCGTTGTATCGCAAGGTATGGGTTACTACGTAACCTGGGAAGCGGTAGAAAATGCCGATTATTACCTTGTAAAAGACGACAACGATTATCGTGACGGCGTTATCGTAATGGCTGACGAAGAACTTTCCTACACGACGGAAGTTGTAGGTCAACACAACGTAACGGTTACGGCATATTCCTATTATGACGAATTTAAGACTTCTGCAACCAGCGCAAGCTTTGCAACGGTAGAAGTGAAGCCTGTATTCAGCTATAAGGCAATGTACAGCGGCTTGTACAAGTTCACCGAATCGCAAATGAAGACGCTTGGTATTTCCACGTCTGGCAATTATTACATTGACGACCAGGGTACTATCTTGACTTCGGATGACGAATATTTCGTATATTATAACAAGGACACGGGTTGGTCGCCTAACGAAGCAAATGCAACCGATTGGACTTCTCCTGATGAACTCCCTGCGCACGCAGCGAGATTGAAGGCAATGGGCAACAATATCCTTTTGATTAACGAAGGCAGTATTGCTTCTTTTGAAACGGACGACGTATGGCATACTAGCCGTTTGAAATACGTTATGGATACCGCTTGGACGCTTGGTATGAAGGTAATCGTTTGTGACGAAGCGTTCTATCAATTGTCCAAGGAAGCAAGCTCTCAATCGCAGGTTGCAAACGTAATTAAATCGCGCGCGGGTTTTGCTGAATATGTACAACATCCTGCATTCTACGGTTTCTCGCTTAAAGACGAACCTGAAAGAAACGAAGTTCAAAACGTAGGGTATACGGTTAAGGCGTTGAAAGCGGCTTGCGCTGAACTTGGTCTTTCCAAGGCAAACGGCAACGAACCTTTCTTCCTTGCATGTTTGTATCAAAAGAACGTAGGCTTCTCGACCATTTGGAATTATAACGATTATCTTACCAACTGGTTGAAGTATACCGAGCTTGATTATCTCTACGTTGACATCTATACCAGTCACGCAATGGGTGACAGCACGGATAGATATAAGTCGACGTTTGAAGAATTGTACGGCAACGGTACGAACGCTGTTGTAAGCGGCGATATTAAATTCTATCAAGCAATTACTGCGCATACGCAAAACAAGGGTACGGAAGGTAAGTTGACGGAACAAGATTTGTATATGGCTATGTTGTACGCAGCTGCGCATAACGTAGCAGGCTATTCTTGGTTCTGTTACTTCCCCATTGTAACCGAATTGGCGGCTTCCATGGTTGGCTTCGATGGTAACGGTTATGGTAACGGCATCGGTAACAATGCAACGTCGGGCTATTCCTATTACAATGCGGCGCAAAAGGCGGCATCGCAATTTGAAGTAATTCAAAGCATCTTCAATGGTTACAAGTTGAAGACGAGAGATTATAACAGCAGTAAAGAATTGTTAACGACGACGCTTTCCAACGGCTCGAAGACGATCACGATGTACACCAACGCGGATACGTGTGATTTGAAGGCAACGCCTTCGGTAACGGCTTCGGGTAGCGTATGCTATCTTATCGGCTACGGCGTAGGTACGGCGGAACAACCTTATCAAGTGGTTTCCGGTAGCGTTACGTTGCAACCTGGTCAAGCGGTAATTTGCGTGGGTTAAGGAGGAAAATCAAATGAAAAAAATGTATGAAAATGTTGAATTGGAATTGGTTTTCTTCTCTACCGAAGATATCGTTCGCACTTCGTTGAACGACAATACCACGGATATGCCCGAATTCCCTGAAAATTTCGGTCAGTAACAAAAACAATAGCGTGATGCTCTTAACCGAGCGTCACGCTAATTTTTTTCGAGCATTTTATTTACGAGGAGAAAAAAAGAGCAACCTTTGCGGGTTGCTTTTTTCGTGGTTTATTGGAGACGAGGGTTGGCTTGCTTGACCTTTTTCAAATGTCGATACAAGGAAGCGGAATTGTTAAAACCGCATTTTGCGCATACCTCGTTAAAGGTGTATTTTTTATCGGGATCGTTGAGTAACTCAACGGCCTTTTGCAATCGAATACTGTTCAAAAGGGAGAGGAAATTTTTTCCCACAATTTGTTTAAATTTTTTAGAGAAATATTCTTTGGAATATCCAAAATGCTCGGCAGCGGTTTCCAAGGAAAGATCCAAATGATAATTTTCTTGGATATAATTGATAAACGCGATGGCGGTGGTGTTTAAGGTATCCACCTCGTCCGCGTCCACAAACCCGTACAGCTTAATCAGCTTATCGAGCAACAAATTGGCAAAAGCGCAATCGGTGAGGAAAGTTCTATCCTTGTAGTCCAACCAATTTTGAAGCAGCGTACAAAGTTCCACGTTCGCCTTCTTATCGGTGAGGAAAGAAGGGAGAGTGGCATTTTTGCACAGTTCACGGAAATTATGCGTGTATTTATTGCTTAAAACCACAACGATACCGATCTTGTCGGGGTCTTGGTTTTCGTAAAAATGCACCTGTTGCGAATTGCATAAAAAAGCGTCGCCTTTTGTCAAGGTGTACGTTTCGCTGCCCAAATGCACCGTAGTGCTGCCTTTAAGCATATACACAAATTCCAGGCTTTCGTGATAATGCGGAATGTGAAAGAAAAAACTCTCTTTCTTTAAGAACAAATAAAAGGGATTGTCCGCAAGATGCTCGTATAAAGGATTTTCGTTTGAATACTGTTTTGTCTGTTCCATGGCTTTATTGTAACATAAAAAATTAAAATGTCAATATATATTGTAAAAAACTGCAAGAAATATGATATTTTTAATAAAACATGACAAAAATTGTGAAAATAGTGCCAATGAGGGGTAATTATGGCAAAAAATGTGACAAAGGGGATAAGATTTCGTATTGACAAAATAGAAGATTTGTTGTATAATAAATGCAAGGTATTATATTCTTGTCGTGCGTACGCGTATGCGCTACGTGTACATTTTGCCAAATGCGGGCGTATGGCGGGGGTATATAAAAAGAAAAAAACAAAGAGTATGCAAAGCGAACCTTTGCATGCACAAGGAGGAATTTATGAAAAAGAAATTAACTATGTTCTTGGCTCTTGCTCTTTCTTGCACGACGGTATTGGCGGCGTGCGACAGCGGCAGCAGCGCAAGCTCGGGTGGCAACTCGCAAGACAGCAGCGGCAGCACGGGCAACAGCAACATGATCTCGACGCAGCCTTTGTCTGTTAACGACCTTGGCGCAGGCTTCAACGCAGATTATTTGCCTGACGTTTCTTCGATCAAGCAATATTCTGGTAAAGTTGACGTTTGCTTGGACTTTGAAGGTACGCAAAGCGGCTGGCGCGCGTTGAAAGATGAATATGAAAGATTGCAAGGTGGCGCTGTTCAAGTAAACATCAACACCCAATATGCAGGTTCTTCGTATTCCCAAAACTTGAACTCGGAATTGGTTAACCCCAACACCGATTGGGATATCGTTGAAGGTAACCTTGGTTACACCTCTACGTATTCCTACTGTATCGATATGTACTCGGCAATTGCGTCCTACAACCCTTACTGTGGTGAAAACGTTCAATGGTCCAGCGTACTTGAAAAAGCAGCTTACACCACCAAAGAAGCTGATACCAGCGGCAAGAGTATCATTTTGAACTCCGAAATCATGCAAACGTGCTGGTTCGTAAACGAAGTTGCTTTGGAAGAAGCAGGCGCAAAGGGTTACACGAACGCTTCCGGCGAAGTTGGCTATCCTGAAACCTGGGACGACCTTATCGCACTTTCTAAAGCAATGCAAGCAGCAGACTACAGCAATCCTTTGGGTATCTCCCTTACGGCTGCAAGTGTAGAATCCTTGCAATTCAGCTGGTTGCTTCGTGTATATGGCGACTATTACTATCGTCAATTCTATCAATACATCATGGGCGGCGACAAGAACAGCGTTTGGGCTAACTATGACGAAACGGAAGACGTTGTTGAACTTAACAGCGGTTACGGTCCCCGTTATGCAAAGATGTTGAACATTCTCTTTGAAGAAGATTGTTCCTTCGGCCCTGGCTACGTTGGTTTCACCAGCGAAGTATATCGTGATTTCGTAAGTCAGCTTGCAAAGATGAAGGGCGTTTTGATGAAGGACGTTTCCAGCACCGAATTTGGCGAGCTTCGCGATAAGTTCGAAACGCAAAGCGACGGTAAAGCTTCCCCTCAAATCATTTTGGATTATCAAGGCTTCGGTATCAATTATGAAAAATCGAACGCTACTGGCTTCGACGTTGGTTACTTCGATTATCCTCAAATGATTTCTGGTACGTACACCTCTGGTGACAAAGTGGGTGAAAAGATCGTTCCTGATACGACGATTACCCGTGACATCGGTGGTAACGGCGGTTTCCTTTCCATTATCAATCACTTGGGCGATGCTGAACAAAACGAATTGAACAAAGACTTCATTAAGTTCGTTATGTCGCCTTATGGTCAAACCATTTACTACAAGGGCTTGGCCGCAAACAACGACGTACCTAAGGGCTTGTCCTCGGTTAAGAACAACCTCGTTGTTATCCCTGCAGAATGGAAAGCATACTTCGAAGCAAGCAACGAAACCATTTCCTTCAACGGCGACGTTGACGCTAACCCCTTCCTTACCTGGGGCGTTAGATACGTAAACGGTTTGGAAAAGACGAGAGGCTGCATTACCGAATGCTGGCGTAACCTTTTGATGACTGGTCTTTCCGACAGCCAAGTATTGATTCCTGAAACGTTTGCAGTGAAGTGGTCGGAAGCTGTTGACTTTGATATGTTGACGTTCGTTGCTTCCAACAAGTGGCCTGAAAACTTCTGGAAGGATCCTAACTACAACTTGTAATAGATAGCAGTTCTGTACGCTTTAAAGGCGATTGCCGCCTTTAAAGCGTACAGTAAAAAAAGTAATACTTTTACGGGGGTATGCCCATGGCAGTAGGCATAACAAATCAAGATAAGAAAAAAGCAAGAAACACGGTGCTTGTGTTATCCGTGCTTCTTGCTCTTTTTACCCTTTTAACGGTTTTGTTCGGCGTATTGATTCCCACAAGCAAAGAAATGGAAGCGCTTGGGAACAACGAACAGATTAAATCGTTGGTAGAAGGGGAAAACGGCGAGGATTATTTCCTTTTGACGGAGACCGCAATGTATCGTTTTGACACGTTCACAGATGAACAGTTGTCAACGTTTGCGCTTTCGAAAATTTCGGATAAATTGAAAGAAAAAGGCGATTATGACAAGCTTTTGGAAGGCAGTTTAAACCAATGGAGCGCGAAGTATGTTACGGGTAAAAACGGCGAGGATTATTACCTCATGGTGGACGGTAACGGTAACATTTTCAAGCTTATCGACAACGGCGTTTCCTTGAGCGTAACGGACGATTATTGCTTGGCTACCGCACAAACGGGTAAGCTGAATTTGAAAGGCTACGACGACCAAGGCGGCTTGTTATACGCATTGATTTTGCAATCGGATAACAATTATTACGTCTATCGTTTCGATATTGAAAACTTGAAGGTCGGTGCAAATAAGAAGAAACAGCTTTGGGATCTCGATTTGGAAGGCGCAACGGATACGGCGCAAAAAATTGTACCGTTGACGTCGGCAAAGACGGGGGTTTTGTCCTTCGTTGCCACTCAAGAATCCATTTACCTGTTTAAAAACGGCGGCGGTATCGTAAGACTTAGCCTTACGCTCGCGGATTATATCGACGAAAACGGCGAAGAATTCGATTATTTGGATAACGTAAAGCAATATTATGATGCTGGACGCGATAAGGAAGTGGAAGCGCAGGCGTATGCGGACCATTTCCGCGCATTGCTTAGTGCGCATGCAGGCAATACGCTTACCGAGGCGGAACTTGCGGCGGCGGACGGAGAAACTCTTTCCAACGTGTATAAAACGCTTGTAACCACCACCAAATATAACCGAGAAAATAAGAATGCAAAGGATAAGGCAAAAGACGCTATTAGCGAAACTTTCGTTGCCGAAAATCCTTGGTGCGAATCGTACGACAGCGCTTCGAGAAACTTGCTCGTAGACAGACAGTACGTGGATTCGCAATATTATTCCATTTTGTATCCTGGTGACAGCAATATCAGCGGTATCGTATATTCGAAGAAGAATAAAGCGGTATATTACGCCGACAATTTAGACGGCTCGCTGTACAGCGTAAACAAGAGTGCAATTGACGTAGCGGAAAGCGGTTCCTTCCTTAGCGATATCGCAACGAAGATCACTTCCGTAGACATTGGCGAAAACAGAAAGTTTAGCACGTTTGGCAACGGTTTGTCGATTAACGATTTTGCAAATACCCTGTATTTGCGTTTTGAAAACGAACAAACGGTTTCTATCGTGAATCTCAACGATATGGCTAATTATCAAATGACGCACACCTTTGATGCGGACTTTGATATCATTACGTTGACGGGGGACAAGGACAACAAAGTGACGCACGTTTTAAGACAGGTCACCAACGTTGACTGGAGTGCAAACACCACCAACACCTTGTATGCATGTACCTATCAACCCGAACAGTTTGAAAACAAATCGTTGACGCAATTTTTGTTCTTCACCTTCCTCGTGCTTGCCATTGTAGTTGCATTGCTTTGCGTTTGGTTTACCTTGGCAACCAAGAACGAACGCACCTTGTACAAAGTGAAAGAAATTCAAAAAGACTTGAAGAAGAACAAGAAAATCTATTTGGCGATGAGCTTCTTCATTGCGTTGTTGTTCATGTTCTGTTATTATGAAGCAATCGGCGCAATTTCAATGTCCTTCTTCGATTACACGCAGGAAAAACCTGCTTGGATATGGAACGATTTTGCGAACTATATCAAGGTACTTAACGAGCCCAGCTTCTGGTTGTCTATCAAAAACATGTTGTTCTTCTTGGTATTCGACTTGGTGCTCTGTATCGTACCTCCGTTGATTTTTGCCTTCCTTTTGATTTTGATTAGAAACAAAGTGGCGTCCAACTGGATTCGTTCGTTGATGTTCATTCCCAGCATTATTCCCAGCATGGCAACGATGTTGATTTGGCGTACGGGTATCTATGGCAACACGGGTGTCTTGAACCAATTGATCGGCGCGGACGTTCCTATCGAATTCTTGACGAATACCGATTACGCGCGTTGGGCGTTGATCTTCATGAGCTTCCCGTTTGTCGGCGGTTACTTGATTTTCTACGGCGGTATGATGAATATCCCGTCCGAATATCACGAAGCAGGCAGATTGGAAGGCTTGGGCATAGTAAAGCGTTTCGTGTCCATTGACATTCCTTTGATTATGCCTCAAATTAAGTATATCTTCATCATGACGTTTATCGCGTCCGTACAAAACTATGCAAGAACGTACATACTTGCCTCGACAGGTACGACGACGCCGGTAGAAACGATGTATACAACCATGATGATTCACGGCGATTACGGTAAAGCCAGTGCTTACGCAACGCTTATCTTCTTGTTCTTGTTTGTTGCGGTAGCCGCAAACTTCAAGATCCAGAAAAAAGAAACGATGGGGGAGGATTTGTAATATGGAAAACGTACAACAATACGAAAACACCATGCCTACCAAGCCCGCAAAGCTTCCTAAGACGAAAGGCTTGCGTATGCCCCACGAAAAACCGTTGGCGCAAACGATTATCCTCGTCGTGGTTATCTTTTGCTTGCTGTTCTCCTTCTTGCCTTTGTTCTTGACGGTAATCAACTCGTTCAAGCTTGACGAGCAAGTAAAGGTAGACGCGTTTAGCTTCCCCATTTTATCGGAAATCGGTCAAGCGGCAAAAGAAAACTTCTCCAAAGCCTGGAGCGTACTGTCGCCCTTCTATTGGAAGACGATTTTGATTGCGCTTATCGGCGCTATTTTGGAAACGGCAATCAGCGCACTTTTGGCGTATATCTTGGTAACGAAGAATTTCTATTTTAAAGAATTTATCTTCATGATGTTCATTTCGGTGCTTTTGGTGCCTTCGATCATCGGTTATCCTATTTTGATTCCTCTTATCCGCGACACCTTCGGCGTAGGGGATAGCTATTTCGGCTATTTGCTTCCCATGGTCGGCGGCGCGCAGGTTACGGGTATGTTCCTGTTTAGAACTTTCTTCAGTCAACAGCCCAAATCCCTGTACGAGAGCGCGAGATTGGACGGCGCAAACGATTTGGTTTTGTTCACGAAAATTACGCTTCCTTTGGCGCTTCCCATTGTATTGTATTATTTCGTGGGTTGCTTCTCGGGTATCTATAACGAATATTTGTGGGCAAGTTTGATTATGGACAACAACCAAACGATTACGACCATTATGTATTCGTCGGTAGCAACGGGTGAAATCAAATACGGCGCGGCGTATGCAATGTATTTCATTGCTTCCTTGCCTTTGATTCTTACGACGGTTATTTCGATGAAGTATTTCAAGAGTGGCGAATTTGCCGCAGGCTTAAAATTATAAAAAGGGTATTGAAAAATGAGAAAGAAAAAATTATTGACAGCGCTTTTGAGCGTGGCAATGCTGATTGGTGTGACGGCTGCGGCAACCGCTTGCGGCGACACGACGGGCAACGAGCAATCTACGTCCAGCGAAGTTTCGCTTGATACGCCCGCAACCTCGGCAACCATTAAATTTGACGTAAATACGACCTTTGCTACCAACCTTGTCAAAGACAAGGTGGTAAGCATCGGTAAGCGCGTATCCAGACCTAAAGTGTACATTTCGGACGAAAACCCCGACAATTTGCAGGTTTACGGCTGGTATAAGGACGCGGCTTGCACCGAACCTTGGGATTTCAAAAACGACCGCGTAGAAGGGGATATGACCTTGTATGCGAAATGGGTTGAACAATATACGGTTTCCTATTACGTAAACGGCGCGCTTGTTAGAGAGGAATTGGTTTTCAAAGGCGATAAAGTGGAAGAAGACGCGTCTCTTGTAGAAGGCTTTAAGTATCTCGGTTCCTATTTGGACAGCGAATATACTTCCGCATTTGATTACAACAATCCTATTGCAGGCAACACCGCTTTGCACATAAAGCGTTCGGCTGGTATTTATATGAGTGACCACACCGAAGAAGGGGAATTGCCTTCCAGCAGCCTTAGCGATTATCTCGTAGCGTACATCGGTTCGACGTCGACGGACGCAAGCGGCAATATCGTAGAATCGGAAGGTTGGGTAGAAAGCTACGACGTTATTACCGAATATCCCACCGGCGCAGTGGAAGAAAAGTGTACGTACGTAAACTTTGGTTATCAACCCAAATACGGTGACGGTTACGTAGAGCTTTGCTTGGCATTGGATATCACGCAATCGCAAACCATTCGCGTTTGGTTTAAAAACCTTGGTAAGGCGGCGGAAGTAAACGCTTACTTCACGGCAATGCTTGATGCCGAAAACAATATCTATTCGGAAACGGGCGCAACGTACACGCAGGATTTCTGTTATCCCAACTATACGGGTAGCGGCGTTGGCAGCGGTATCGCGCTTCGCGACGACCAAATTGAAATGGCGGAAGAAGCCGAATGGACGTACGTTGATTTCAACTTCTACGAAGTGTATAAAAACGGTTATTCCATTTGGGGTACCTCGCCTTATCTTGCAACCTTCCGTTTCCAAGTAAATTATAAAAATGAAAACGAGGACGATTGGTCCAACGTATTCTTGATTAAGGCAATTGAAGGTATTGCACACGAAGTTGTGGTAGAGGATAGCGGCGAAGTGCAACAAGCGCTCACCGACGCAGCAAACACCAGCGAACAAACGCTTGAAGCTGTGTCTGCGGAACAAGCGGAAGATCCCCAAGGGCTTGTATTCCCTAAAAACCGCAACACCGTAACGGGCGTAAACGGCGACGCGCAAGTGCTTCAAACGAGCAACGGTTTGCTTTTCCACGCAAACAACGAAGTGGCAGGCAGAGCGCAGGGCAATCCGTCCAGCGGCTTCACCTTGACCGTTCCCGATGAAAAAGTGATTGATTTGAGTGACTTGACCACTTTGGAAATTACCTTGCGTAACTATGGCTATGCAGGCAAGATAACGGTACGTATATATAACAACATTGGTATCCCCGTAACGGCGGACATTGCCGTAGCGCAACGCATGAAAGAAAGCAAGACCTACACGGCAAACTTGTATGGCAAATATGGTATGGAAGGCACGCTTTCCAAGATTGAAATTGTTTACAAGTCCGTCGGCGTGGACAACGCATTGTTGATTGAGAACATTCAAATGTCCGAATTTATGCCTTACGATTCGGTAGGCGTCAACCTCAACGATAAATACTGTTTCGGTTTGGCTTCTACGGACAAGGTAGACGTAAGCTTTGAAAGCAATAGAAGCGGTACGTTGTTCAAAGTATCCGAAAGCGGCGCAACCGTAACGTCGGCTGACAGAACGTATAAGGGTACGACCGACGGCTACGGCAACGCAGTGCTTCAATATTATTTGTATCCCGATTCTAACGTAACGGCTGTATCGGTTGCATTTAAGATTAACGGCGAATTCACTTCCGATTACGTATATGCATTGGATACCGAACAAAAGGGTATCAACAACAGCGTAAGCGTACCTCTTAAACGTAACGAACGCGGCTCGGTAGAAGCAATCCGCTTGACCTTCGAAGGTACGGGCAGAGTATTGCTTAAGAGCATCGATTACACCGCAGGCGAAACGGGCTTGCCTTTCTACGAATCTTATAACGATATTTATAAGACGTGGGATTGGGAAATCACGAATACGTACGAATATGATAGCGTATTGAAGGCGTCCATCTTCAAGAAGGATCCTACGAAGGAAAAATTGTCCGCAGCGCTTTATATCGGTATTTCGCAACTTATGAGCGAACATCTTTCCATTCCTCATACGACGCAAAACGTATTGTTGACGGGCGTAACCGAAATTAAGATCGTATATCAAAACAAGACGGACGTAAATACGCTTGATTTCACCGCAGGCTTCACCAACAAAGCTACGGGCAACCCTGACGAAGGCAACAAAGCGTATGCAGCGCTTAATTTCGCGATTGACAGTCAAATGGCAGATTACGAATGGTCTACTGCAACGATCGTTATTCCTACCGAATATATCGGTTCCTATTTGGGTAAAGTTCATTTAGGCTTCCTCGGTAAGGAAATTGCAATCCGTATGATTTCGATCGAAACGGGGGTATAACATGAAAAAAGAAATTTTTAAAAAAGTAAGTTGCTTATTGCTTGCAGGCTTGTTGTCTGTATCCATGGCCGCTTGCGGCGACACGACGGGCGACGGCACCGGCAATAACAATTCGACGGGTAATAACAATTCGGGTAACAACAATATTACCAACGAGGAACTCCCCAAAGACGAGGTTTCGCCTTTGGGAAACCCCTTGTTTGACGGCGTAAGTTCCGCGCCTTACACCTTGGAAAATTATAAGTTTACCAAAGTGTTCTCCGACGGCACGGAAAAAACGCTTGCGCAATATGAACCCGAAAATCCTCAAGCAAATGGTTGCGTGACCTATGAAATCAGCAGTAATTTGAAAAATAAAAATTACTTGAAGCTGGATATTGAAACGGACGTAGACTTGGTTGGCTATATCAATTATGAAAGCAACGAAGATCCCAGCGTAACCAACTCGGAAAAGTTCTTCATTGCGGCAGGCGAAACGGAATTTAAGACCTTCTTGGACGCATTCCGTATCGGTGCGCAAGGCGCATATGAAAAGACGCTTGTATCCATTTCTTTCCAAAACGTAGACTCGACCAAAACGGGTACGTTCAAGTTCAATTCGGCAAGCATTTCCGATCGTACCTTGAACACGGTGGAAGAATGGTACGTAAGCGACGGCTCGTCGAGAGTTGGTAC
This sequence comes from Candidatus Scatosoma sp., assembly GCA_045658805.1. GTDB lineage: Bacteria > Bacillota > Clostridia > Christensenellales > Borkfalkiaceae > Scatosoma. The sequence goes on along the minus strand of JAZOVQ010000053.1, from coordinate 41,089 downwards.
CTCGCCTTATTACGGCGGCTGTATCACCTACCTTGAAAAGTTGGAAGACGACGTATACGAATATATGGACAGCGATGGTAACATTTGTATTGACCGTGACGTCGATCCCGATTTCGTATCGCAGGTAGGCAGCGATTGCGTAAACTTGGTTAACATTTACGACCTTGGCCGTGAAGTACAACCTTCCTATTATTTGAACGTTAGTGACGAAAACGGCTACTTGCCCGATTATGATCCCGAAGATAAGGATTCGTATTATCAAGGTATCACGGAAACGGGCAAGCCTATCTACAACCCCATTCAGTGCGGCGACTTCGGCGGTCATACCCCTCAAATCATCGATTATGAATACGCAAGCGACAAGCTTTACGTAAAGATGAAAGGGCAGGAATGGTTCTTCTACACCAACATTCAAGCTAACGGCTATATGGAAGTAACCTATTACTTCGATGAAAGCGGCGCTTTGATGGTAGACAACTTGTACACCGATTTCTCGCAATTCACGGGGGTAGACGGCGTATCCGTATCCATGCAGGAAACGCCCGCAACCTATTTCGCATATCCCTTAAATTATTTCTATTGCGAAACCAAGCAAGGGGTTATCTTCGATAAAGAAGTAGGCGAACAAAACGGTAGATGCGAAATTAAAGAAAGCAAAACGCAGGTTGTTGGCTCTGAATATTATTACGGTATCAAAGGTAAAATGGTAAACGGCGGCTGGTGCGCGTTTGTAAACGAAAACAAGTGGGGTGTAGGTATTTGTTTGCCCAATGCAGATAGATATATCGCATCGCGCGGACGTAAATCTACTAGCTACTTCCAAGAAGAAACCAACCGTAAATATCACACGGGTTATTTCTCGTTTGACGAATCGCAGTTGGTTCCTAGCTATTCGACCATCAATTACAGCTATATCAACCCTGGTATTCAACGTAAAATGATCGACTTTGTACCTCTTGAATATTCCTATGCATTGTTTATCGGTGATACCGATCAAATGAAAGAAGTATTCACGGGCTTGCAAGCAAATGGTACGCTTGTCAACGCTTCCTTGGCGGAAACGGGCGAAGGCGTTTGGCCTAAAAAATAAGCAATACGTTGCTGAATAATAAAAATAAGGATTAGGAAATAAACAATGAGAAAGTTTAATAAATTATTTTTAGCGGGTTTGTGCGCAGTTGTAGGCGTTGGCGCAGGCGCAACGGCGTGTGCAACTTCCGCTCCTGACAACACCGTAACTGTAAATGCGGAAGAAGTAAGCTATTCTACGAAAAATATTGCAATGCTCGGACGTGTAGCAGGTTGGCACGGCAACGGTAACTTTGAAATCCGTTTGACGCTTGGCGAATGCGACTGGACGGGCGAAAGTCAACAGTCTTACGCAGGTGCGGGGGACTTGGCTGGCGCACTTAGAGGCTTGGATTTCTTTAACCACATTGAAATCGGCGGAAAGACCTTGGCGGAATGGGGGTGCACGGCTTGTTACGATAACATTTATTGGTTAAACTCTGGCGAGCCCGATTATACGATTACGATTCCCCTTGCAATGGGTAGCGAAAATATGGCGGCTGCAACGGCTGCAGGCATTAGTGCAAATACCTGCTTGACGGTTAAAGAAGGCGCGCTTATCCCTAGCCATGCTTATTTGCAAGGCGATACGACGGCAACCGTATACCGCGCAGGTTGCGATTTCGTTGCGACGAATTCGGACGTAGCGTACGGTATTATGTCCGTAGGTAAAACGGAAGTAGAAGCGATGGATTACGTAACCAGCTGGGACGCTACGTATGGCAATGCATATTTTGGTATCTCCTTGAAGGGTGACGACTATGCAGGCAACGGTCAACAAAGGGAAATCAATCAAACCAACTATCAATCGAGCGTATACACGGCAAACCGTTACGCAAACACCATTTTGATTGACGGCGTTGCAGGTAAGGTTGAACCTTATGGTTTGTACAACCTTGGTGCTGATGGCGCAGGCTACTTCTCGTTCGTAATTCGTACGCCTGAAGCAGACGCGCAAGCGATTACCATTCCCGCAGGTACGTTGTTCCCTGCACAAGCAATGACCAGCTTGTTTGAAGTAAACGGCAACCCCGTATACATGATGTATGAAACGCAGGAAGACGTAACCTTCTATAAACAAAACGATGGTACGTGGGCGAAACCTTACGTGGAAACGGCTACGGAAATCACTTCGGTAAAGGTATCTGGTTCCGAAGCGGACAATTTCACTATCTTTAAGCTTGGTACGCACGATTATCCCGAAACGCTTGATAATTATGGCGGCGACGTTAAAAGCGTTGAGGATTTCCTTGTAAACACCAACTTCTATACGCACGTATTGATTAACGACGTAGCAATTGGTTCCTCCAACGAAGCTTTCCTTAACGTATGGGGCAACAAGGGCGCAATTGCTGTCCGTACCACCGCAGGTTTAACGGCAACCAAAATTACCATTTTGGCAGGCTGTCAAATCCCTTCCTACAACGCACTTTCGACGGGTTCGAGAGAAGTGTACGTAACGACGGAAGACGTGGTATTCTATAAAGTCGGCGACGAATTTATCTCTTTCTCTGGTTATGCAGAACAAAAGGGATTGGAACTTGAACTTTACAAAGCAGGCATGTTCCGTGAAGCGGAAGAAGCACAAAGACTTGCTATCGTAGCGGAAGCAAAAGTGGCAATGAACGAAGCTGACACGCAGGAATTGATTGATTCTATCTTCGCAAACGCAACGGCGCAAATCAACCTTTTGAAGACGGAAGGTGAATATGCAGCGGAAGAAAATGCGGCACTTGGCGCGGCAAAAGACGCTGCAAAAGCTGAACTTGAAGCATACAAAGCAGAAGTAGAATATTTCGTTGAACAAGTGGCTGAACGCGCGGCATTGGTGGAAGCAGGCTTGGTTGCTATCAAGGACGCATTGACCATTGAGGACGTAAATGCAGAGCTTGCAGATGCAAAAGCAGCTATTGACGGATTGCAAACCAAAGCGGAAGCAGTGGCTATTGCTTCGGAAGGATTGGATGCATACAAATCGGCTGAAGGCTATTTCCGTGAAGAACAAGCGGCTGAAAGAGCAACGATTGTAGCAACGGCAAAAGAACAGCTTGCAACGGCTGAAAACGCAACGAAGATTGAGGAAATCGTAGCGGACGCAAAAGCACGTATCGACAATTTGTTGACGGCGGCTGAATATTATGAAACCAAAGATTCGGCATTCATCGCAAGAATTGAAGACTTCTACATGAATACGGGTAACTTGATCTTGCGCGTTACCATCGGCGATGCTGATTGGACCGAAAGAATGGACAATGTTGCATACACGGCGGACGACGGTAGCAGCTTGGCGGAATTGTTTGACAAGCTTGGCTTCTTCGATCACGTTAAATTTGGTGACAAGACGTTAAGAGAACTTGGCTGTGTTGCTTTCTATGACAACGCATACGATTTGGATGCAGGCGAACCTGACCACATAATCACGTTGCACTTGTCGATGGGCAAGGACAATTTGGAAGCGGCAGTTGCAAACGGTCTTTCCAAGGCTACGTCCGTAACCATTATGGAAGGCGCGCTTATCCCCAGCCATGGTTACTTGCAACACACGGGTGACGTAGTGTACCGCGCAGGCGCTTCCTACGTAACCACGCAATCTGGTTTTGCATACGGTATCGAATCCACTGCACAAGTAAAGATTGAATCGGTTAAATACGTACAAGGCCACGACGGCGTTTGCGGCTATTTCGGTATCTCCTTCGAGGGTGACGATTATTACGGCGACGGCACGGAGCTTGCCGTAAACCCCAACTATTATTTCGATAACAAGTTCAGCGAAACCATTTTGTTGAACGGTTTGGAAGGCTTGGTTGGCTATTATGGTTTGTTCAACTTGGGTGAAGAAGGCGTAGGCTATTATGCATTCCAAGTATTCCTTACGGCAGACGAACTTCAAAGCATTACCATTCCTGCAGGTACGTTGTTCCCCACGAGAGCAATGACGACCTTGATTGGTATCAACGGCAACCCCGTATATATTATGTATGAAGTGGCTGAAGACATCGTGCTTTACAAGACCGATCTCGGTTACGTAACCTATGCAGATTATGCGGCTGCCCAACTTAACGATTATAAAGCAGGTATGTTCCGTGACGCGGAAGAAGCGGAAAGAGTAAGCATTATCACAGCGGCTCAAGAAGCAATTGCAAATGCAGCAAACAACAGCGAAGTAGACGTAATTATCGAAAACACGAAAGCGGCAATCGACGCGCTTAAGACGGCAGCTCAATACGCTGATGAAGAACTTGCAAACGACAAGCAAGCGGCAGTTGCTGAAATTGAAACTTACAAGGCTGACGTAGTTTACATGGACGAACAAGCGGCGCAAAAGGCTGAACTTGTAGCGGCTGGCGTTGCTGGCGTTGCAGCAGCTGCGGACCTTGAAGCTATTGCAAACGCAGTGGCTACGGCAAAAACGGCTATTGACGGACTTGTAACGAGAGAAGACGTAATTACGGCGGCAGTTGCTGACGTAGAAGCATATAGAGCAGACGGCGTTTACAACGACGAAGAAGCGGCTGTTAGAGCAGGCATCATTGAAACGTTTATAGCGGCTCTTGACAATGTGACGGCACAAGCTGACGTAGAAGCTTTGGTTGCATCGGCAAAAGCGGATTTGGACGAAGTGAAGACGGTTGACCAACTTGAAGCGGAAGAACTTGCAGCAGCTAAAGAAACGGCAAACGAAACTGTAAACGATTTGAAGAGAGATATCGATTTCGATCTTTACAGCGAAGACAACGTTGAATTGATTAACGACTTGTTTACAGCGGCAAAAGCGGCTATCGAAGCAGCTGAAACGGTTGAAGAAGTAGAAGCGGCAGTTGAAGCGTTTGAAACCGCGCTTGAAGAAGTACCTCAAAACAACGGCGGCGAAATGCCCGACGAAGAAGACACTTCGGACGATGAAAACGAAGCTACGGATAGCGAAAACAACGAAAATGCTGACGACGACAATGCAGACGATAACGCTGACGACAACAACGGCGGTACGAAAGCTGGCTGTATGGGTACGGTAACCGGTCTTACGGGCGGCGCATTGGCACTTGGTATGGCAGCAGTTGCGCTTTTGAAGAAAAAGAAGGAAGACTAAGCAACACTTATTTTGTGGATTTGAAAAAATTACAAAAGATAATCAAATGCAGTAAAGGACAAGGCGAGGGAGAGCCGCTTGTCGGCTTTCCCAAACCTGTTAAAGAGAGAAGGAATATATATGAAAAAAATTAAAATTGCCATTGTCGGTTACGGCAACCGCGGTCAAGTTTACGCGGATTATTCTTTAGATGAACCTAACGAAGTGGAAGTGGTTGCGATCATTGATCCCAACGCTTATAAATTGCAAGTAGCCAAAGAAAGATACTCTTTATCGGACGGGCAGCTTTTTTCCGCATACGCTGATTTTGTAGCTTCGGGTGTTGAAGCGGATATCGTTATCAACGCAACGATGGAACAAATCCATTACCAAACGGCAATGGAAATTTTGGCGTCCAAACATCACATGCTTATCGAAAAGCCTATCGTTTCCAAGGAAAACGAATTGCGCGATATCGAACGCTTGGCAAAACAAAACGGTTGTATGGTTTTCGTATGCCACGTGCTTCGTTACAGCCCTTTCTACAAGCAAGTAAAGAGCATGGTTGCGGAAGGCAAACTCGGCAAAATTATTTCCATGGAAATGAACGAACACGTTTGGGTTCCTCATTACCTTTCCAGCTATATTAGAGGGAAGTGGAATAAGGAATCGGAATGCGGCAGCCCCATTTTGCTTGCAAAATGCTGTCACGATATGGACCTTATTTGCTGGCTTCGTGCGGATTCTAAAATTAAATCCGTTTCCAGCTTCGGGCACCGTTGCTTCTTCGTGAAGGAAAATCAACCCAAGGACGCAACCGAATTCTGTTTCGATTGTCCTCATAAGGAAACCTGCCGTTATAACGCGGTGGATTTGTATTTCAACAACGATACGATGCCTTTCTTGGTTTGGGATAGCATGAACAAACCTTACAACGAAGTTACCAAAGAAGAAAAGGAAGCCTTTTTGCGCCGTCACGATTACGGCAAATGCGCATTCCTTTGCGACGGCGACGTAGTGGATAGACAAAATTTGATTGTGGATTTTGAGGACGGCAGCGTAGCGGCGTTTACGCTTTCTTGCAGCACCGTTCGTCCCGACCGTTACGTACATATCGTAGGTACGGCAGGCGAAATTGAAGGTAAATTGGAAGAAAACAAATTTGTTTACCGTCAATATCGTCACGAAAGCGTTTCCTACGTAGAAGAAGTGATTGACCTTTCCAAACAAATTGTCAACAAAGCAATGTACGGTGGACACAGCGGCGGCGATTACGGCATTATGCACGATCTCGTACGTTATTTAAACGGCGAAAAGAGCTCGATGTCTATCACCTTGTTGGAAGATTCGATTAACAGCCATTTGCTCGTTTATGCGGCAGAAGAAAGCCGTAAAAACAAGCGTATCGTAGAAATGTAATTTCTCTTTTGTAAAAATTAGGCGAAAATTACCAATTTTCTCAAAAAGCAATTGACAATCGTCTACGAGCGTGCTATAATGATTGTATTCCGTAAGGGAGTAGTAACCGCGTTAGCGGAACAAGTCAACAAACTCGATGTTGCATCTGGCTTGTTTTAAATTGCGAGACTTACGTATAACTGAAAGGCTATACGGGGTTTCTATACACAAAAAAGATATCCAAGCGTAGCCAACTCGCTTGGATTTTTTTGTAAAAAAGCGGATACTTGACAGTTGAAACATATATATTAAGGTAAAAACACTCAAAAGGAGTAGGAAAAATATGAAAGCGCATTGTAACAATGAAGAAACAATTTTGCGGCATTTTGAAAGCAACGTTGCCGTTGGCTTGACCGACGAACAAATTGCGCAAAAGCGTGCAAAATATGGCGAAAACAAACTGCGTGAAAAGAAGAAAAAGAGCAATTTGCAACGCTTTTTCGAGCAGTTTAAGGACGTAATGATTATCATTTTGCTGTTGGCAGCAGGCGTTTCCTTTGTTATTGCTTGTATCGAGAAAAATCCTAAAGAATTTTTCGAACCTGCATTGATTTTGCTTATTGTCGTTTTGAACGCGGTAATGGGCGTAGCGCAGGAAAGCAAAGCGGAAAAAGCGTTGGATGCATTAAAAAATATGTCCGCGCCGCACGCGCGCGTGATACGAAACGGCAAGGAACAGTTTGTTGATGCCAGTGAGCTTGTGCCTGGGGATATTATTTTGTTGGAAGCAGGGGATTTTGTGCCTGCCGATGCAAGATTGCTTAAAAGCATTAGCTTAAAGAGTGAGGAATCGGCGTTGACGGGGGAATCCGTTCCCAGCGAAAAGGATGCTTTGGCAGAGGTAAAAGAGGACGCGCCTTTAGGGGATAGACACAATATGGTTTTCTCTGGGTGCAGTATCACCTACGGTACGGCAACGGCTGTGGTAACGGCTACGGGTATGGATACCGAAATGGGTAAAATTGCCAATTTGTTGGCGGGCGAAGACAATACGCAAACGCCTTTACAGCAAAAGCTGGCGAAGCTTGGGAAATATCTTGGTTTCTTGGCGCTTGGCGCGTGCGCGGTTATTTTCCTTATCGGTATATTGAATGATATTCCCCCGTTGGAAATTTTCATGACGGCGGTATCTTTGGCGGTATCGGCAATCCCTGAAGGCTTGCCTGCCATTGTCACTATCGTGCTTTCTATCGGTGTACAGCGCATGGTAAAAAAGAACGCAATTATTCGCCGTTTGCCTGCGGTAGAAACGTTGGGCAGCGCGTCCATTATTTGTTCGGACAAAACGGGTACGTTGACGATGAACCGTATGACGCTTGTCAAAACGTACGTGGACGGTGAAGGCGTGGCGGACGTTACTTCGGACGTTGCCGACAGCGTGAAAAAATTGCTTACGTATGGTACGCTGTGTTGTGACGGCTCGGTTGTGGTAGAGGACGGAAAGGAAACGCATCTTGGCGATCCCACCGAAACGGCAATTGTATACGCGGCGTATAAAAACGGCTTGTATAAGGACGCTTTAAACGAAACGTATCCTCGCTTGGGCGGTTTGCCTTTCGATTCCGACCGTAAGTTAATGAGTACCATTAACGTAATTGACGGCAAGAAAATTGTTATCGTTAAGGGCGCGTTTGACGTTATGGAAAAGCGTTGCGCTATCGGTGATTTTGTGACGGCTGGCAAGGTTTGTGAAGAAATGAGCGCCAACGCCTTGCGTGTTTTGGCAGTTGGGTATAAGGAAATTGAAGAAATTCCTGAAACCTTGACGAGCGAAAGCTTGGAAAACGGCTTGACGTTTATGGGGCTTGTGGGTATGATTGACCCTCCTAGAGCCGAAGCCAAGGAAGCGGTGCGCGTATGCCGTGAAGCAGGTATTAAACCTGTTATGATTACGGGCGACCACGTTGTAACCGCATCGGCAATTGCAAAAGAATTGGGCATTTTATTGGACGGTGATAAGGCGATTACGGGCGCGGAATTGGACGCAATGAGCGAAGAGGAATTGGACCTCGCTGTGGAAAGTATTTCCGTATACGCGCGTGTTTCGCCTGAAAATAAAATCCGTATCGTAAAGGCTTGGCAGAGAAAAGGTAAAGTGGTATCCATGACGGGGGACGGTGTAAACGACGCGCCTGCATTAAAGGCGGCGGACATCGGTTGCGCTATGGGTATTACGGGTACGGACGTAGCCAAGGGCGCGGCGGATATGACGTTAACGGACGATAACTTTGCAACGATTGTAGAGGCGGTAAAGCAAGGGCGCGGTATTTACGCAAACATTCGCAAAGTAGTCGGCTTCTTGTTGGGTACGAATATCGGTGAAGTGGTAACGGTATTTACGGCAATGTTGTTATGGCACGTTACGCCGTTGTTGTCCATGCAATTGTTGTGGATAAACCTTGTAACGGACAGTTTGCCTGCTATTGCGCTTGGTATGGAAGCGGTGGAAAGCGACGTAATGCAACGCAAGCCCAAACCCAAAAACGAGGGCATTTTTGCGCACGGTTTGGGTGTGAGAGTAGTGCTTTTGGGTATTATGTTCGGCGCGTTGTCGTTGATTGCGTTTAAGGTTGGCAGGTGGTATACCGACAGCCTTGAAGGCGGTCAAACGTTGGCATTTATGACGCTTGCGTTGTCGCAAATTGTGCAGGCGTACAATATGCGTTCGGACAAATCGCTGTTCAAAATTGGCTTCTTTGGTAACCGCACGTTGAATTTGGCGGCGTTGGTATCCTTTGCATTGGTAGCGTTGGTGTTGTTCACTCCTGTCGGCATTGCTTTCGGCTTGATTACGTTGCCTTGGCAAATGTATCTCTTGGGGTTGGGTTTAACGCTTGTTCCCCTTGTGGTAATGGAGCTTGCAAAAGCGTTTGGCTTGATTAAGGCTGGTAACTGATAAAAAGAAGGGCGGTTGTTGTAAAAAACAACCGCTTTTTTTTATTTTTGCATTGACAAAATTTCGAAAATGCGGTATACTTTTCTTTGAAGGAAAGTATAGAGGGAGAAGAAATTAGATATGAAAAAAATGATAGGTATTATTGCGGCGGTGGACAGCGAAGGAAAATCCTTTATTCCGCAGGAATACGTGCACGCAATTGAACTTTCGGGCGGCATGGTAATCGCTTTGCCTTATACCAAGGAAGTGGAAAATATCGACCGCTTTGTCGGGTTGTGCGACGGTTTTATATTTATCGGCGGAGAGGACGTTTCGCCTGCTTTGTACGGTGAGGAAAAAACCGATTTATGCGGACAAATTCAACCGCTTCGAGATGAATTTGAAAGCTTGGCTTTCGGGCGCATTTTTGCTTCCAAAAAGCCCATTTTAGGGGTTTGCCGCGGTATGCAATTTTTAAACGTAGCGTTGGGCGGTTCGTTGTATCAAGACCTTAATGCGTCCATTCAAACGACGCTTGTACACCGTCAAGAACATCCGCATACCGAGACTTCGCATGATATTTCCATTATGCACGGAACGCCTTTTTACGGAGTGTTAGAAGAGGATAGCATTGCCATTAACAGTTGGCACCACCAAGCGGTGAAAAAGCTTGGCGAAGGTTTGGAAATTATGGCGCAGGCGGCGGACGGTATCATTGAGGCGGTTTATATGCCTGGACGCAGATATTTTGTGGGTGTGCAATGGCATCCTGAACGCTCCTTTGACGTGGATGCGAAAAGCCGTAAAATTTTTGCGCATTTTATACATTGTTGTTAAGGATATAAAGAGGAATGGTTATGCAACGTAGAGGTGAAAAACAAGGCGTACGTAGGGGGCAGGTACGAGATGAAGTGCAAGCAAAGCCCTCGGCAACGTATAAAGTGAACCACAGTGACGAGCTGATGGAGTTTTTGCTCCGCAAATGCAATACGTCGAGAAACAACGTAAAATCTTTGCTTGTCCGTCGGCAGGTGCTTGTCAACGGAAGCGTGGTTACGCAGTATAACTTTCCGCTTGCAAAGGACGACGAAGTGAAGCTTTCCAAGCGTCCCGTTAAGGAAGGGGAAGCACCAGAGCCTATGAAAGCGCCGAGAATGGCGGTGAAAAAGGCCGCGCCTGCTCGCGCACCGAGATTTTCTTTGAAAATTTTATACGAGGATAACGATTTTATTGCCGTTGATAAACCCGTTGGTTTGCTTTCGGTGGAAAGCGATACGGAAACGGACAGCGCATACGCACAGCTTTTGGCTCATTTCCAAGCGCGCGATAAAAGCTCCCGTCCCTTTTTGTTGCACCGCATAGACAAAGAAACGTCGGGTGTTTTGGTGTTTGCGAAGGATATCAAAATTCATTCTAAAATGAAAATGAAGTGGAATGAATTGGTTAGCGCGCGTGAATATCACGCTTTGGTTGAGGGAGTTCCCGCTGAAAAATCCGGTACGATTACCAGCTATTTAAAGGAGAATAAAAACCATTTAATGTATTCGACGCAAGACCCGTCGGGACAAAAGGCAATTACGCATTATGAAACGGTGAAAACAGGCAACGGATACGCTTTGTTGAAGGTGAAAATCGACACGGGCAGAAAAAATCAAATTCGTGTACACATGCAAACAATGAATACGCCCGTAGTAGGCGATGAAAAATACGGGCACCCTAAAACCCCCATTGGGCGTTTGGGATTGCATGCTTCGAGGTTGGAATTTATGCACCCCGATACGGGCGAAATTATTTCGATAACCTCGCCCCTGCCCCCTGCATTTAAGGGTTTATTTTAAAAATCATGTTTAAAAACGGAAGTGAAATTGCGCAAAGAGGAGAAGAATATGAAGAAGATAGCAAGCTTTACCGTCAATCACGATTTGCTTGAAAGAGGTATGTACGTTTCGCGTATCGACGGGGACGTAGTGACCTACGACGTGCGTATGAAGCTGCCCAACGGTGGGGATTATCTTTCGCCGAGCGCCGCGCATACGATAGAGCATATTTTCGCTACGTACGCAAGAAACAGCCAATGGGCGGATGACGTAATTTACGTAGGTCCGATGGGTTGTAGAACGGGTTTTTACGTCTTACTCCGTGATAAAGTGAGCTATGCGGACGCCATTACGTTGACGAAAAACGCGTTTGCTATGGTGCGTGATTTTGAGGGGGATATTCCTGGCAACAAGAAAGAGGAATGCGGCAATTATCTCGATCACGATTTGGTTGGTGCAAAAGCGGAAGGCAAAGCCATGTGCGAAGTGTTGCAAAATTGGACGCCTGCCGATATGGAATATAAAAAATAAAGGAGAGCGGTATGCAAGAAAACGTTGTGTTGCAAAATATGCTTTCGCGCGTTAGCGTGAAAAAATACACCGATAAGCCCGTCGATAAGGCGCTTATCGAACAAATTATCCAAGCAGGTCTTCATGCTCCGTCGGGGCTGAATAAGCAAGCGCCTATCATTTTGGCAGTTACCAACAAAGAAATTCGTGACGAATTGTCGAAGATAAACGCCGGCGCCGATCCTTTCGGCCGCCGCGATCCTTTTTACGGCGCACCCGTAGTGTTGGTGGTTTTGGCGGATAAGAGCGCGCATACGTACGTGTACGACGGCTCGCTTGTAATGGAAAATATGATGCTTGCCGCAAACGCTTTGGGTTTGGGCAGCTGTTGGATTCATAGAGCCAAAGAAACTTTTGAAAAGCCTGAATGGAAAGCGTTTTTGAAAAACTTGGGTATTGAAGGGGAATACGAGGGGATCGGTAATTGTATTATTGGTTATCCCGACGGTGAAATTCCTGCGGTGAAGCCGAGAAAGGAAAACCGAGTGTATTATATCGACTAACGTAGCGGAGAGGAAGTATGCGCGCAGGGATATCGACAGCGTCGCTGTTTTTACGGCGAAACAATGAGGACGCTTTGGCGTATTTAGCGGATTCGGGGGTGAAAACCGCCGAGGTTTTCCTTACGTCCTATTGCGAATACGAGCAGGATTTTGCCGAATTGTTATTACAGCGCAAGGGTGACGTTTTCGTGAACTCGGTGCATATTTTAAATTCCCATTTCGAGCCGCAGCTGTTTGCCGAGCATGCGCGGGTAAAAGCGGACGCGTTTGCTATGCTGAAAAAGGTGAGTACGGCGGCGAAAATTTTAGGCGCGCCCTATTATACCTTTCACGGAACGGCGAGATACAAACGCGCGGCGCGCAATCCTGCCAACGACAATTTTGAAAGAATGGGCAAGGGGCTTGCCGAGGTCTTTGACGCTTGTCAACGCGACGGCGTAACGCTGTGCTTGGAAAACGTCGAATGGTCCACCTATAACCGCCCTGGCGTGTTTAACGAAATGATCAAATACGTCCCCGATTTACGAGGGGTTTTGGATATTAAGCAAGCGCGCATTTCGGGGTTTGGTTATGAGGAATATCTCAACGAAATGTCCTCGCGCATAGCGTACGCGCACGTTTCCGATATTGACGATATGGGCAAAATGTGCCTGCCTGGAAAGGGTTCGTTCGATTTTGCCACTCTTATCAAACGCCTGAAAGACGTCGGGTTTGACGGCGCTATTTTATTGGAGGCCTATCAAAAGGATTATCAAACGGAAACCGAGCTTCTTGACGCTTTACAATACGTCGAGGAATTGCTGTATAAATACGGCTGCAATTAACAACCGATAAAGCTAAAAACCAACGCAATAAATTTTTTTGAGAAATTTTACAAAAACTGTTGACATACGTTAAATTATATGTTATAATCTAAATAAGATTAAATCCTATTAAGGATAACAGGAGGAAAAAAATTATGGCTTTAAGAATATACAAATGTGATAAATGTGGCAAGACGTTGCTGTCGTTAAGCGAAATAAAAAAATTGGATGGTTGGACGGAAGTTATACCTGATACGACGGACGCGGCGGTAGAAAAGCACGTACCCGTAGTTACGGTGGCCGGCAGCGAAGTGACGGTATCGGTGGGCAGTGTAACGCACCCGATGACGGCGGAGCATCTTATCGAATGGGTAGCCGTTGAAAAGGAAAACGGTTACGAAGTGAAAACCTTGCAAGCAGGCGCGGCGCCCGTAGTGAAGTTCGCGCTTGGCGAAGGGGAAAAGGTTGTGGCTGTGTATGCGTATTGCAATTTGCACGGCGCGTGGAAAAACAAATAAAAAGCTTTGAAGGAGCGTAATGATATGATTGAACGTGAAGCGATGTACAAATTAACGTACGGATTGTTTATGTTGACGACGACGGATGGACAAAAACAAAACGGCTGTATTGTCAATACGGTAATGATGTTGACGGATAAGCCTAACCGTATCGTAGTGTTTGTTAATAAAGCGAATTATTCCGAATCGCTTTTGCGCGCGACGGGGGTATTAAACGTATCCGTCTTGACGGAAAAGACGCCGTTTGACGTGTTTAAACAATTTGGTTTTGCATCGGGCAGGGACGTGGACAAATTTGCAGGCGGCAGCTATGCAAAGACGGAAAACGGTTTAAATTATCTTTCCGATTGCGCCAACGCTGTAATGAGCGCGAAAGTTATTGATCATTACGATTACGGCACGCATACGCTGTTCGTGGCGGAAGTAACGGAAGCGAAAAAGCTTTCCGACGAGCCTTCGGTTTCGTATGAATATTATTTGAAAAATATCAAACCCAAGCCCGCGGCAAAAACGGACGCGGCGGCGGAAGGCGAAAAGAAAACGCATAAATGGGTTTGTAAAATTTGCGGTTATACGCACGAGGGTGAGGAGCTTCCCGCCGATTTCGTGTGCCCGTGGTGCAAGCACCCCGCTGAAGATTTCGAGCAGGTAGAATAAGGCGGAAAAGCTTTTCTACAAATTTTGACGGTAATCGTCAAAAGCTGACAAATACTTTTTTTCGGGAAAGGAAAAAAGAATAAAAAAGCGGAAAAAGGTTGCAAAAACGGCAAAAAAAGACTTGACATAAAACTTTCAAATTGCTATAATTACGTGGTAATCAATAAATGCATCGGCAAAGGCAGGTGAAAAGAATGTCCACGGTTAAAGTAGGTGAAAACGAAAACGTAGAAAGCGCATTGCGTCGTTTTAAGAGAAAATGCTCTCGTGACGGTATCATCGGCGATCTTCGTAAGAAGGAATTTTATGAAAAACCTTCCGTAAGAAGAAAGAAGAAGTCGGAAGCTGCAAGAAAGAGAAGCAGAAACTAAAAGAAAGAGCTCGCGAAAGCGAGCTTTTTTGTTTGCGAAAATTGTCGAGAAATGATTAAAAAGGAGAGGTTATGGCGGAAACTGTAAAGGTGGCGGCACGTACGTTAAGAGAAGAAGCAAGGCTTGCAAAAACGCGCATGAAAAGCGGATTTTGGTCGGATTGCCAAGAGGAAATGCACGAGAAAAAAGAAAAAGCCAGGGAGCATGGTCTTAACGAAAGCAAAGCAAGCCAGTTTTTTAAAACGCAGGTCTCGGCAAAAATAGCAGGCGAAAAGCAGGACGATTTTTATCTCAAAGTGAAAGAACTGCTCCTTTCCGAGGGCGAAGTGAGCGATGCAATCGGTCGGCTTACCGACAAGGCTTATTACGACGGATTGTCGTACGAAGAAAAACAGCGTTACAATTTAAGCTTAAGCGAGCGGTATTTGCGTGCGCTTGAACGCTTTAGACGGGAATGCGAATTTGAAGTTTTAGACAGCAAGGCATAGGTTGCATTTTTAAGGGTAATAAAAATTTTCAACCCATTGACAATTGCCCCAAAGTGTGGTAAAATAGTTTTAAAATTACTATAAAAGAGTCCGTTTAAAAAAGACTGGGGCATTTGTGAAATTACGTATGAGGGAATGAGGAGAAAATGAAATGCAAAAGATAAGAGAAAGCGTGCGAAAATTCTTTTATGAAGCCGAGGGCAGGAAAGGGAGAGAGGTGGTAAGGCTGGTTGCCTATTGCCTGTTTTTGCCTACGATTATTGGACTTTTATACCTTTTTAAGCAAGAAGCTTCCGGAGGAGTGCTGGGTATTGTTTTCGACGGAATTTTCAATACGAAAAACGCGAGCGCAATATACGCGGAGGATTTATCCATAGGCTTAATGGCGGTGTTTTTGTTTATGTTTTTGCCCTTGGATTTACTGCTTTTAAAGGTTACGGACAACGATAAATGGTTTGTGGTATCTTTTTCTATCATCGTATTGCTCACCACGTTGGCGGTTGGCGTTGCAGCGGTGTGTTTGATGGTGAACGTTGCGTACGCTTCCGTAATTTCCGTAGTGGGATTGGGGCTGTTTATCCACCTCGTTAGGGGAATCAATATGTTTTACGTATTGAAGGGCGGCCACGATAAAAAGAGTTATCTTCCATTGGTATATATGCTTCCTGCCTTTTTCTTCATAGGGATAGACTGGAGCGTTTTGGTCGGGGTAGGCGCAGGGATATTCCTTGTCATTCTAATTGTAAAAATTTTACGAACCCACGGCTTGGAGTTTACGTGGGCGGGCGTGTTAAGCTTTTTGATGCTTGGCGGTCAATCGGAAGCGGAGTGGCTTGTTTCCAAAAATCGCAACGGCAAATGTCCAAAATGCAAAAAGATAGTGACGGGTAAACGAGTGATTCTCGGAGAGAAAAAATATACCGCGACGGACAGCTGGAAAAGCAAAGAAAAATGGGGAGAAGTACAAACCAAAACAGGGAACAAGGTAGCTGACGTGTACCATACGGTAGAACACTCGAAAGAGGTAACGGAGAAGACATATCGTTATCGGTACGAATGGAGCTGTGTTTATTGTGGTAACTATTGGAAAAGTGACGTGAAAGAACGAAGGTTTTAAAGATAAAAATCTGCGGAGATTGCCTCCGCGGATTTTTTTATAAAATTCTTTTATAAAAAACGTATTGCCAAGCGCAACACTTGCAAAATTGTTGTAAGTATGCTATAATATTTTTGTTATGGTTAATATTGATGCTTTGATAGACAAATTAAATGACGAACAATTAAAACCCGTGCTTCAAACGGAAGGCGCGGTGCTTGTGCTTGCAGGCGCAGGCAGCGGTAAAACCCGTGTGCTTACCACGCGTATTGCGTACCTTGTGGAAGAGCTTGGCGTGCCGTCCGAGGCCATTCTTGCCATTACCTTCACCAACAAGGCCGCCAACGAAATGAAGGAGCGTTTAAGCGCGATCACCGACGTTTCCCGTTCTTGGGTATGCACCATTCACAGCATGTGCGTGCGCATTTTGCGTATGTACGCCGCCGAGGCTGGTATTTCGTCCAATTTCTCCATTTACAGTGAAACGGAGCGTAATAATATCATCAAAAAGTCCTTTCAAGAATGTGATTACGACGACGAAAAGCTGTTGAAAAGCATCAAATATCATATCGCAAACGCCAAAATGCTTGGTTTTGATCCCGACCGTTACGCTGAGGAATACGCAGGGGACCGCGATATCGACGATATTACCAAAGTGTATAGACAATATCAAAAGCATATCCGTGAAAACAACGCGCTGGATTTTGACGATCTCTTAAATGAAACGCGTTTGCTTTTGAAAAATAATCGCGAGGCGAGGGAATATCTCGGAGGCCGTTTCCGTTACATTCTCGTAGACGAGTTCCAGGATACCAACGCCGTTCAATACGAAATTGTCAAGCTTCTCGCTTCCGTCCACGGCAACCTGTTTGCCGTTGGTGACGACGACCAGTCCATTTACGGCTGGCGCGGTGCGAAAATTGAAAATATATTGCATTTTGAAAAGGATTTCGTGGGCGCAAGAGTGTTTAAGTTGGAGCGAAATTACCGTTCCACCAAACAAATTTTGACGCTTGCCAACGCCGTTATTAAAAACAACGGAAACCGTAAAGACAAAACGCTTTGGACGGAGAACGACGAGGGCGAGCCTGCCACCGTTCGTGAAACGGAAGAGGAAAGCGGCGAGGCGCGTTACATTGCGCAATGTATTGCAGGCTTGATGCGTCAAGGGTATAAATATTCCGATTTTGCCATTTTGATGCGTTTGAACGCATTGACGCGTTCTTTCGAACAAGAGTTTACGGGGGACGGTATCCCCTACAAAGTGTTTGGCGGTTTCAAGTTCTTCGAAAGAAAGGAAATTAAGGATTTGCTTGCGTATTTGCGCTTGGTAAACAATCCTTTGGACAGCGAAGCGGTGCTTCGTATTATCAATTTCCCCAAGCGCGGTATCGGCGCAAGAACGGTGGACGCTTTGCAAAATTATGCGTACGAAAATGAAATGTCCCTTTACGACGCGCTGTTGGATTTGGACGAAATCGGCTTTACGGGCGCAACCCGTCAAAAGCTGTTCGATTTCCGTAATCTCGTCAAAAATTGGATTATTGATTCGTTAGAATTGCCCGTCAACGAGCTGGTAAAAAATATTATTGCGGACACGCAAATGCGTGAAGCGTACGCTGACGAATCGGACGAAAGTATCAATAAGCGCGCCAATATTGAAGAATTTATCAATTCGGTAGAGGAATACGTTAAGCTTAACCCTGGTGCAAGCCTTACCGATTATCTTAACCAAGTTACCTTGTCCTCGGATACGGACGAAATGGACGATAGCGATTATGTTACTCTTGCCACCGTACACGCGGTAAAGGGGTTGGAATTCCGTTGCGTATTTATTTGCGGTTTGGAAGAAAATATCATGCCCGTTTCCCGTGCGGTGGATAACGACGATGATATGGAAGAGGAACGCCGCTTGATGTATGTTGCCATTACCAGAGCCAAAGAACGGTTGTATCTTACCCGTTCCAAGAGCCGTTATTTGTACGGCAGACGTGAGCCGACGGCTCGTTCTCGTTTCTTAAAAGAACTTTCTTCGCACGTCGAATTACCCAAAGAAACCCGTCGTTTGCCGATGGGCTATGGCGATTATGACGACCCTGAAAACTATGGAAATTCCTCGTACGGTGGGGGCAGGTACGCGTCGAATGACGGTTACGGCGGTAAAAACAGCTATGGCTCGTCCTACGGCGGCTCGTCTTACGGCGGTTCGTCCTATGGTAAGAGTTATGGGGATTCGTCTAGATCCTCGTCGGGGGTTACTCGTTCGACGTGGAACGGAAACGGCTATGGCGGTTCTTCCTACGGAAGCTCGTCCTACGGTGGGTTTACTTACGGGGCGCAAAGCGCGCAACCGACGAGAACGGCGCATACGGCGCAGGCTTCGCAAACCAAATCCAGTGGATTTGTATACGGCGGCGTAGGCAAAGCAAGCAGTATGTTAAAGAGCAACGCGGGTAAGGATTTAAGCGGTTTTAAAATTGGCGTAAAAGTGCGTCACCCCAAGTTTGGCGACGGCACAATCGTCAACGTTCGCGGCGTGGGAACGAACATGAGCGTCGACGTGGCGTTTGAGGGATTGGGTATCAAATCGCTGTCCGCAAACCTTGCGCCTTTGACGGTGCTTTGAGGAGTTTTTAACGGCGTATGGGCATAGCCCATAAAGGTAGAAAAATAAGCAAAAACGGTGAAAATATGAGCAGACAAAGAGAGCTTGTTGACATTCTTAACAAATGGGCGCATGAATATTACGTTTTGGATAAGCCGACGGTTTCGGACAAGGAATACGACGCCTTGTACGATGAACTCCGCCGTTTGGAAGCGGAATCGGGTGAGGTATATCCCGACAGCCCCACAAGACGTGTGGGCGGCGAGCCGATTAAGGGCTTTGAAAAGCATACGCATATCATGCGTTTGTTTAGCTTGGATAAGTCCGTTTCCGAAACGGAATTGCGTTCCTTTTTAACCAAAGCGGAAAAATTTTCGCCTACGGCGGAATATACCGTGGAATATAAATTTGACGGCTTAACGGTGTGCTTGACCTACGAAAACGGGCAGTTTGTCCGCGCGACGACGCGTGGCAACGGAACGGTTGGCGAGGACGTTACGGCGCAGGTTTTAACGATAAAATCTTTCCCGTTGAAGATTAAATATCCAGGCGTTTTAGAGGTGCGCGGCGAGGCGGTTATTCGCCTTTCGGTGCTGGACGAATACAACAAAACGGCGGAAGAGCCGTTGAAAAACGCACGCAACGCGGCGGCTGGCGCAATCCGTAATTTGGATCCCAAAGTGACCGAAAAACGCCGCCCCGACATTTATTTTTACGATGTGAATTACACTTCGGACGGTGCGCCGATGTCGCAAACGGCTGCGCATGATTTTTTGGTGGACGAAGGGTTTAAGGTGTTCCCGTATTTCAAAGTTTGCCATTCGGCGGACGAAGTGGTTGCGGCGGTTGCGGAAATTGAAAGAGAACGAAAAACGCTGGACGTTTTGACGGACGGCGCGGTTATCAAGATAAACGATGCGGCGCTTCGTGAGGAAATGGGCTTTACCGATAAATTCCCTCGCTGGGCGATGGCGTATAAGTTTGAAGCGGAAGAAGTGACGACCAAGCTTTTGGACGTTATTTGGCAGGTTGGCCGAACGGGAAAATTGACGCCGCTTGCCTTGCTTGAGCCCGTTGAGCTTGGCGGCGTTACGGTGGCAAGAGCGACCTTGAACAATTACGGCGACATTTTGCGTAAAGACGTCAAAATTGGGTCCCGTGTGCTCGTTCGCCGTTCTAACGAAGTTATCCCCGAAATTTTGGGGGCGACGGAACATTATGCGGACAGCGTAGAAGTCCCCAAAATCGACATATGCCCTGCTTGCGGCAGCGTATTGGTGGAAACGGGGGCGCATTTGTTCTGCCCCAATAAACTTTGCCAGCCTCGGCTTGTGGCGGCGTTGGACCATTATGCAAGCAAAAATGCAATGAATATCGACGGCTTTTCCGAAAGCACCGCCGAACAGCTGGTAGGGCGTAAGGGCGTAACGAAATTTTCTGATCTCTACCGCTTGACGGAAGAGGATTTGGCGGAGCTGGAAGGCTTTAAAGATAAAAAAATCCGTAAACTTTCCACCGAAATTGAAAAGAGCAAAACGCCTACGTTGGACGCGTTTATCTATGCCATTGGTATAGACGGCATAGGCAGGGTTGCGGCGAAGGATTTGGCGGCGCGTTTTGGCAGTATGGACAATTTGCAAAAGGCAGCCTTTGACGATTTAATTGCACTTGAAAATATAGGGGATATTACGGCAAATTCCATTTTGGAATATTTCGCGGACGAAAGCAACCAAGCAGAGCTTGCGGCGCTGTACGCGCTTGGCGTTGCGCCCGTATGGTCCAACGAGAAAAAGGAAGGCGTTTTTTCGGGACAATCGGTGGTGTTGACGGGTACGCTTAGCAGTTTTAAACGCAGTGAAGCGCAAAAACTGATTGAGGAACGCGGCGGCGTTTGCCAATCGTCCGTTACGGCGAAAACGACAATGGTTTTGGCGGGCGAAGAAGCAGGCAGTAAGCTTGCGAAAGCACAAAAACTCGGCATTACGATTATCGACGAAGAAACCTTTAAGAAAATGCTTGAAAATTGACGGCTCGCCCGTCAATTTTTTTTACGAAGTAAAATTTAAAAAAAGTATTGACTTTGCAAAATAAGCGTGCTATAATAAGAATAGCAACCTGTTATATGTGCAGGGGGCGTTCCCGAAAACGGGGAAGAAAAAGGAGGAAACTATGGCGAAATTTAGAAAAACTTTAGCGGCGCTTCTTGCGGTTGCGTTTATGGGCACGGGCTTCATGACTGCGTGTGACGATGGGGAAACGAGCAGCGCGCCCGAAGTGCACGAACCCACCATTACGTATAGCGTGAAGGACGGCGCAATTTATTGTCTTGTGGACGGCGTAATGGCAACCAATCAAGCAGTTGGCGATTATCACTTTGACGCGGACGGCAAATTGCAAGTAGTGGACGAATTTGTTGAAATTGAAGGAGATATTTATTACGTAAAGAACGGCGAAGTGCAAACGGGCTTCCAAATTGCCTATGGCAGAGTTTGCTATTTGGGTACGGACGGCCGGTTGCAATATGACGTGGAAGTAAGCGGTTACGTAATTGGCCCTGGCGGGTATCTTGTGGCTGAGGAACCCACGAGCATTCAAATCAACGGCTTGTGGTACATGGTAGCAGACGGCTACGTGGACGGCGAAGGTGTGGAAATGAATCCTACTCCCGATCCTGAACCCGATCCTGAACCCGATCCCGAACCCGATCCCGAACCCGATCCCGATTCTACTTCGGCTACGCTCACGGGTAAACTTACCATTGCCGATCTCGATTTGAATTATTCTAACAACGCCCCCTTGGCAAACGCAACGATTAGTTTGCAAGGCTTGAGCCTACTGTTTAGCGGTTCGACGACGAGTGACGAAGATGGTAATTATAGCTTTACCAATTTGCCTGCAGGTAGCTACGGATTGACGATCGAATGTGAGGGCTACGTTACCATTACGCAAATTGTAAACATCGTAGCAAACCAAGTAACGGTACAAAACTCGGTTATCGAAGCCATTTACACTGGCGGTGACAACGTAGAAGTGGAAGCTGGTGTTGCGGAAGGTACGGTTATTGATGCATTCACGGGCCAGCCTATTGAAGCGCGCTTGACGGTAAATATCCGTAAGGGTATCAACAACACGACGGGTGACATTGTTAAAACGGTTGAAACGGACGAAAAAGGCTATTATGAAACGGGCGATTTGGAACCCGGTAACTACACGGGCGAAGTTGTCGATAACCGTGATTTGGCAGACGAAGCAGAGCGTTTCGGTTCTATCGTTATTGCTATTAAAATTATGCCTGGTGAAACGGTTGCGGCTCCCGATGCCGTTATCAGCAACACCCACCAAGTGCAAACGGGCTCTATGCGTATCGTTTTGACGTGGGGCCAATATCCTGATGACCTCGATTCCCACCTCTATGCAGACGAAGCGGATGGGGATATGTATCATGTATATTACAGCACTAAGAATCCTGCCAATAATGCAAATTTGGACGTAGACGATACTAGCTCGTATGGGCCTGAAACCATTACCATTACGGAAATGTCGGGTGAATATACCTATTACGTACACGATTACACGAATGGTAGTAGTGATGGTAGTAGTGGAAATAGTACGGAGTTGGCGGCAAGCGGCGCAACGGTTAACGTATATTTGGGTTCGGGCTCGATGCCTGCGTACACCTTCTACGTTCCCAATGGCGTAGGCACTTCGTGGCACGTATTTACCTACAATGCAGACACGGGCGAATTTACCTTCCCCAATACGATGGAAGATATTTATCATCCCTATATGTCTGCAAGTGACATTTTTGGCAATTGATATTTACAACGTAAAACAAGGCGGCTTGGCGGTTTTCGCCAAGCCGTTTTTCGCGCTAAGGTTGCGCTTCTCCCATTCATTTATGAATGGAATGTAAAAAAAATGGTAAAAAAGGCAATAAAAAAGTGTAATACTACTTGAAATTTCTAAAATTATTTGCTATAATGATATAACCCCAAATTTCGGGGCGTTTTATAAGGTTGCGTTGCAACTAAAAATTAAGTTGACGAAAGAGGAAAAGCGTATGCTTAGCATGACGGGTTACGGAAAGGGAGAATATGCAGCGGGCGGTTTGGAAATCACCTGCGAAATTAAAACGGTGAACAACCGTTATTTGGACGTGTCGATTAAAGCGCCGCGTATTTTTACGGCGTACGAAGACGTTATCCGTACCACCGTTAGAGGGAAACTGTCGAGAGGGCACGCGGACGTATTTGTTAGCTTGAAGGACAAGCGTGAACGGCCTACGGCGCTTGCGCCCGATATGGCGTTGGCGGCATCCTACGTGGCGGCGGCAAAGGCATTGAAAGAAGCCTTCCCCGATTTGACGGACGACCTTACCCTCACTTCCGTACTTCGCTATCCCGAAGTGTTGAAGCAAGAGGAAAGCGTAAGCTTGGACGAGGAAATGACGGCAGGCTTGCAGGTCGCTTTAAATGCGGCATTGGATAAGCTGAACGAAATGCGTGCCGTCGAGGGTGCAAAATTGAAAGCGGATATGCTTTCGAGAATGGAAACCATTGAAAATTTGGTAAACGACGTAACCGCACGCGCACCGCAAATTGCTGAAGAATACCGAGCAAAACTCACCGCAAGGGTACAGGAATATCTTTCCAATACTCCCGTGGACGAAGGGCGTTTGCTGACGGAAGTGGCGGTGTTTGCGGATAGAAGCAACATTGACGAAGAGCTGACGAGATTGCGTTCGCACATTGCACAATTTAGAAGCATTTGCGAAGAGGGAATTGTGGGAAGAAAACTCGATTTCTTGGTGCAGGAATTCAACCGAGAAGCAAACACGACCTGCTCAAAGAGCAATGACGTAACCATTACCCGTATCGGTTTGGCGTTGAAGAACGAGATAGAAAAAATCCGCGAACAGGTACAAAATTTAGAATAATACGGCAATAGTAAGAAAGAGGTTTAGCATTATGAAACACGTATTGTTGGCGGTTTCCGGACCGTCGGGGGTGGGAAAAGGTACGCTTGTAAAGACGTTGATACAGCGCCGCGAAGACGTTGTGGAATCCGTTTCCTGCACAACGCGTCCGCCGAGAGAAGGCGAAATCAACGGCAAGCATTATTTCTTTTTAAGCAAAGAGGAATTTTTGCGCCGTATCGACGAAAATGATTTTTTGGAATACGACGAGCATTTCGGCAATTATTACGGCACGCCGAAATCCTTTGTAGAGGAAACCTTAAAGACCAAATCGGTGATTATGGAAATCGACGTCGTAGGGGCGTTGCAGGCGAAGAAATTTTTCCCCGACTGCGTTTTGGTTATGGTGGCGCCCCCGTCGTTGGAAGAATTGCGCCGTCGCTTAAAGGGTAGAAATTCGGAAACGGACGAACAAATTGAAAACAGATTGTCCCGTTTAGAATACGAGCTGTCGCACAGCGACACCTACGATTATGTGTTGGTAAACGATGAGTTTGAGCGCGCCTTGCAGGAATTGAGTGATATTATCGACAAGGGTTGCGCTGAAAAATAAAAAAGAAAAAAATAAAAATTTCAAGATATAAAAGGAGAGAAAAGTTATGATTAACGAACCTTCGGTAGACGTAATGATTAGAAAATTGGGCACGGAAGAGGAACCTATCAGCCGTTATGCGCTTTGCACGATTGCGGCAAAACGCGCTCGTCAAATTATTGAAACGGAAAAGAACCTCGGCGTACACGATTCGACGGGTAAAGATAAGGAACTTTTGTCCGCTTGCAAGGATATTGCTGACGGCAAAGTTGTTATTGCTAAGGACTAATTAAAACGTACCTGATTGCCTCGAATAACGCATATTCGAGGCAATCCATTTTTCCAAGCAAGCTAAAAAACGGAAAGGAGAATGCTATGATAGCGGAAGTAATCGTCGATATAGCGTCTGGTGAAACGGATAGAATATACGATTATCTTTGCGATGCGGACACGGTGGTCGGCAGTAGGGTGTTTGCGCCCTTTGGCGGCAAGACGGTGCCCGGTTTTGTTATGCGCGTGAAAGAGCATTCGGACTTGCCGACAGAACGCTTGAAAAAAATTATTCCCTGTCCCGACGAACTGCCTGCGCTTAACCAGGAATGCCTTGCGCTTGCGGAAAAATTGACGGCGAGATATCGCGTACCTAAAGCGTTGGTGTTGCGGTTATTTTTGCCTGCGGAGATGCGTACGGGCAAGGTTAGGGAACTGACGAGAAATTATGCGCGGTTGCTTGTACCCGTAAGCGAAATGAAGCTTGTCAAATCGGCGAAAAACCAAATTGGCGCTGCGGAATTTTTAGCGGAAAACGGAAAGACGGATTGCGCCTATTTAAACGGAATTTTCCCTGGCGGCGTGGCGGCTTTGGAGAAAAAAGGCTATGTGGAAATTACGAGAGAGCAGGTTTTGCGCGATCCGTACAAGGCGGTAGAGGGCGAAAAAGTCACGCGTATTTTGACGGACGATCAACAGCGTGCGGTGGACACCATTCAAACGGATAAGCGCACCGTACAGCTTTTGCACGGGGTTACGGGCAGCGGTAAAACGGAAATTTATTTGACGTTGATAGCCCAATGCTTAAAGGAAGGAAAAAGCTCCATTTTCCTTGTTCCCGAAATTTCCTTAACGCCGCAAATGCTCTCCCAGCTTCGCGCGAGGTTTGGGAAAAACGCGGCAATTTTACACAGTGGACTTTCCGCAGGCGAACGCTTCGACGAATGGTGGCGTTTGCGTTCGGGGGAAGCGAAAATTGCCATTGGTGCAAGAAGCGCTATTTTCGCACCACTGGAAAACCTGGGCGTTATCATCGTTGACGAGGAGCACGATTCCAGCTACGTTAGTGAAACGGCGCCGAGATACAACACCTTTGACGTTGCGTATTTACGCGCGAAAAAGAACGGTTGTAAACTGGTTTTGGGCAGTGCAACGCCTGCTACGGAAACGTATAAACGAGCGCAGGAAGGCGAGTTTTCTTTAATTCGGTTGACCAAGCGTATCAACAAACGTCCGTTGCCCGAAATTATCATTGCGGATATGCGTAGGGAAGTGCGAAGAGGGAACAACTCCGCATTTTCGTGGGCGTTGAAAGAGGAATTGGAAAAATGCCTCGCCGCCGACAAGCAAGCCATTTTGTTTTTAAACCGCAGGGGATATTCGCAAACGGTAATTTGCAAGGAATGCGGCTACGTAGCGAAATGCGAGGCTTGTGACGTTTCGCTGACCTATCACAAAGAAGAAAATTGTTTAAAATGCCATTATTGCGGTATGAAATATGAACCGCTTACCGCTTGTCCCGATTGTGGCGGCGTCAAGCTTTCGTACGCAGGTACGGGCACACAAAGGATTGTTGCGGAGCTTGCTAAACTGTATCCGTCGGCGAGGATTATTCGCATGGATAACGATACGACCAGCGGTAAAGAAGGGCATTATAAGATATTAAAAGCATTTGCGGAAAAACAAGCGGATATTTTGGTCGGCACGCAAATGATAGCCAAAGGGCACGATTTCCCGTCCGTTACGTTGGTGGGGATTTTGGACGCGGACATGAGCTTGCATTTTTCCGATTATCGAAGCGGCGAGCGTACCTTCCAGCTGATTACGCAGGTGGCAGGCCGAAGCGGTCGAGCTGAGGAAAAGGGCAAGGTTGTGTTGCAGACGTTTGATCCCGAAAATGAAGTGTTACGCTTCGCGACGGAATACGATTATGAGGGATTTTACGAAAACGAAATCTCGCTCCGCGCGGCGATGGCATTCCCGCCTTTTTCAAAAATTGTACGAGTTTTGGTGACGGGTGAGGACGATAAAAAAACGTTAGAGGGGTTGCGTGAAGTGTATGTGGGGATGGAACAGCTATACACGAATAACCCTGAAAAGTTTTTGTTTTTTAATAAAATGCGCGCACCGATTAAGCGGTTGCAAAACAAATACCGCTATCAAATTTTAATGCGGTTAAGCGATCCGACGTTGCTTGCGGAGATATATGATATTTGCGCGGCGGCTCGGACGAGAGACGTGTTGATTAGCGTGGAAGAGAACCCCAACAATTTAAGTTAAACGATAGAGAAAGATTAGAGAAAGATTAGAAAAAGATAGAGAATGAAAGGAGAAAACGAAGATGGCAATTCGAAACGTAGTGCAGGTCGGGGACGACGTATTAAGACAAAAATGTTTTCCTGTTGAGGAGTTTGACGAAAAGCTTTGGCTTTTATTGGACGATATGAAAGAAACGGTGAAAAAGGAAGAAGGCGCAGGTCTTGCGGCTCCGCAGGTCGGCGTATTGCGCCGTTTGGCTGTGGTAGACGTAGAGGAAGGCTATTACGAGCTAATCAATCCAGTAATCGTTATGCAAAAAGGGGAACAAATGGGCTGGGAAGGCTGTCTTTCGGTACGTGGTAAAAGCGGTATAGTTTCCCGTCCTATGAAGGTTAAGGTTTCCTATCAAGACCGTAACGGTGAAAAGCATTTGATGCAAGCCAAGGGCTTTTTTGCGCGCGCTATTTGTCACGAGCTTGACCATTTGGACGGGGTGTTGTATATAGACAAGGCCACCCATATTGAGAAGAATTAAACAGCGTATAAGCATCGCAATACGGTGTTGTTTCCTCGGCTTGGGCGGTTCGTTTAACTGCAAGAGGTCAAGGGGCATTGTCCCTTGCGGAGTGCAGAGGCGGCGCCTCGCCTGGGTATGGGCGAGAGCCCATAAGAATTTATGGACCTAAAATAAGCAACCGCAGGTTGCGCTACTATGGCGTTAGCCATCAAATGGGCGCAAGCGTTCCAGAAACGTGCCGTTGCATCCAATATTTCAATATTACAATGTTGATCGTTGAGCGATAACGCTATCCCGATACCGTTCGTTTCATGGTAACGGATATAATACGCCAAAAGGCGAAAAGCGGACAAAACAATCACTCTACAAAGTATGGAGTAAACAAACATGAAAATTATCTTTGCAGGTACGCCCGATTTTGCGGTGGCGGCTTTGAAAAACATAATAGACAACGGCTTTGAGGTTGTTGGGGTAATTACGCAGGTGGATAAACCGCAGGGGCGTAAAGGCATTTTAACACCGCCACCCGTAAAAACGGCGGCGGAACAATATGGCATTCCCGTATTACAGCCCGAAAAAATCCGTGACGAAATAGATGCAGTCAAAGCACTCGGCGCCGACTTAATGGTAACCTGCGCGTATGGGCAAATTTTAACCCAAGCCGTTTTAGACCTTTTCCCCAAAGGGGTATGGAATATTCACGCAGGGCTGTTGCCGAAATACCGTGGCGCATCGCCTATTCAAAGCTGTATTTTGGCGGGTGAAAGCAAGACGGGCGTGTCGATTATGAAAACCGAACTCGGTTTGGATTGCGGCGACGTGCTTTGCGTAGAGGAAACGGAAATTTTGCCTTTGGAAACGTACGGCGAACTGTCCGAGCGTTTGTCGGCGGTGGGCGCAAGCCTCATTGTACGCGCTTTAGATATGCTTAAAACGAACGATTACACGTTGACGCCACAGGGTGAAGAGGACGTGCAGGTTGTTCGAAAAATCAATAAAGAACACGCGAAAATCAATTTTTCAAAACAAAGTTTTGAAATTATCAATCTCGTTCGCGGAATGAACCCTGCGCCCGTGGCGTACACCGAGCTGGACGGCAATAAAATTAACGTTTATCGCGCGGAAAAAGCGACGTTGACGGAAGCGGAAGAAGCGGAAGCGCAAACGGCGGTTTGCGGACAAGTACTGTCCGATTCTCCCAAGCGTGGGTTGTTGGTAAAATGCCAAGACGGCGCAGTCAAGCTGACGGAAGTGCAAGCCGCAGGCGGAAAACGCATTTCGGGCGGTGATTTTATCAACGGTAGAAAGGCGCAAAAGGGACAGGTGTTCTCATGTTAAGCAATCCCGTTTACGATCCCTTTTTAATTTTGTCGAAAGTGTATTCGGACGGGGCACACCTCAAGCAAGCCATTGCGGATACGTACATTGAAGAACAATTCCGCTCCCGTACGGTAAAAATTGTATACGGCGTTTTAGAAAACGACGTTTTCTTTGATTTTTGCATTCGCGTATACGCTCCCAAAGCGCCGAAATTGGCAGTGCGAACCATTTTAAAAATTTCCTTGTACATGCTTTTGTTTATGGACAAAAAGCGGTACATGGTCACCGATTGCGCGGTGGATTTGTGTAAAAAATTGGGCAAAAGCGGCGTAAGCGGTTTCGTTAATGCTTTCCTGCGTAGATTTTCTCTTGAAAACGTGGAAGCGGAATTGGCAAAGTTGAAAAACGCTGACCATATCAAGGCATCCTATCCCGATTTTGCCTACGCTATGCTTAAAAAGGAATACGGCGATAGAGCGGCGGCGATTGCTACGGCGAAGTCGGCAGGGGTATCCGTACGCTTTGAAAAGGATGCGGAAAACTATTTGCAAAAGCCGCATATCCAAACGCCATTCAAAGATAATTATATCTTTGAAAATTTCGTTCGTGACGAGGGTTTTGACGAGGGAAAATACACCTTTCAATCGGTGGGCAGTATCGCCATTTGCAATTGCGTAACGGCGTGCGAAAATTTATTGGATTGTTGCGCCGCGCCTGGCGGAAAATCGGTATTGCTGGCAAAAAAATGTAAGCAAGTGACGTCCTTTGAACTCCACGAGCATAGAGTTGCGCTTATCAAGCAATATAAGGCGCGTATGGGCGTGGAAAACGTAACGGAAATGCAAAAGGACAGCGCGGTTTTCGATGCGGCTTACGAGGAAAAATTTGACGCGGTGCTGTGCGACGCGCCCTGTTCTGGGTTTGGCACAATCAGTGAAAATCCCGATATCAAGCTCTTTAGAAAACAAACGGATTTCGCGGCGTTAAATACGGCGCAAAACGGCATTTTGGATACCGTTTCGAGATACGTGAAAAAGGGCGGCGCGCTCTATTATTCCACTTGTTCCATATTCGCTTGCGAAAACGATAACGTGGTGGCAAAGTTCTTAAAAGCGCACCCCGAATATACGCTGGAAGAGATAGACAGCCCCTTAGTATACGAGCGTAAAAAATACGGGCTGCAATTTTTACCCGACCAAGCGTACGGCGCAGGCTTTTACGTTTGTAAATTGCGTAAAAACGGCTAAAAATCCCAAGGAAAACGGTTATGCGAAAAAAGATTTTACAAGATTTATCCTATGCCGAATTGGAAACGCTCATTTTATCCCTCGGCGAGAAAAAATTCCGCGCAAAACAGCTGTACGAAGGCTTAATGCAAGGGAAAACCATTACGCAAATTTCTTCGCTTTCCAAGGCGTTTAAAGAGAAATTATGCGAGGAGTACGAGGACGAGCCCATTAAAATTAAGGAGATATTTCATTCGGCGGACGGTACGGAAAAATACCTTTTCCAATACGCGGACGGCAACCTTGTGGAAGGGGTTTTGATGAAATATAAATACGGCTATACGCAATGCGTTTCCACGCAGGTTGGGTGTCGTATGGGCTGTAAATTTTGCGCTTCGACCTTAAACGGTTTGGTCCGCAATTTAACGGCAGGGGAAATTTTATCCCAAATTTTAATCGTCAACGCCTTACACAAAGCGGACGTTGTTGGCAAGGGCGCAGAGGCGCGCGCGGTTACGAACGTCGTATTGATGGGCAGCGGCGAGCCTTTGGATAATTACGACGAAGTGTTGCAATTTTTACGCAACGTAACGGCGGAAGGCGGCGTGTGTATCAGCGCGAGGAATATTTCTCTTTCCACCTGCGGTATTGTACCCAAAATGTACAAGCTCGCCGACGAGGGGATTCCGCTTAACTTGACCGTTTCCCTGCACGCTACGGACGACGAATCGAGAATGAGAACAATGCCCGTAGCCAAGGCGTATAAAATTTCCGAAATTTTAAAAGCTTGCGATTATTATTTTAAGAAAACGGGCAGACGGTATTATTTTGAATACACCTTAATCGAGGGTGAAAACTGCGACGAAACGCACGCGCAAGCGTTGATTTCGCTCTTGAAAGGCAAGCCTTGCCACGTCAATTTAATTCGCTTAAACGAAGTGAAAGAACGCAATTTGAAAGCGCTGGGCGACAAATCGGCGTACCGTTTTTTAGGAATGCTGGAAAAGGGCGGGTTATCCGCTACGCTTAGACGGCAAATCGGCGTGGATATTGGCGGCGCGTGCGGACAGCTTCGCGCAAGCTATTTAGAGGAAAACGGCAATTAACGATTAGGGAAAAAGTAAGAAAATTCAGGAGAAAAACGATGGCAAAAATTAAGGTAGCGCCTTCTATTTTATCGGCGGACTTCGCAAAGATGGGCGAGGAAATACAATCATTGCAAGCAAGCGGCGCGGATATGGTGCATTGTGATATTATGGACGGCGTGTTTGTCAACAACATTACCTTTGGTATCAAAATGATAGAGGATATCCGCAAGATAACCAGTTTGCCTCTCGATTGCCATTTAATGATTGTGCATCCCGAAAAATACGTCGAACGCTTTGCAAAGGCAGGCGCCGACATTATTATGGTGCATTATGAAGCCTGTCAGGATACTTTGGCGGAAGTGCTTAAGCTTATCAAAAAGTCGGGCGCAAAATGCGGCGCGGTAATCAATCCCGACACCCCCGTAGAGAAGATTAAAGACGTTCTTCCACTGTGCGATATGGTGTTGGTAATGAGCGTATTCCCTGGGTTTAGCGGACAAAAATTTATTCCGTCGGTATTGGAAAAAGTGCGGGAATTACGCCAGCTTATCGACGGCTTGGGTATGGATATTGATTTGCAAATTGACGGCGGTATAACGGCGGAAAACGTAGCGGAAGCAAAGACGGCAGGGGCAAACGTGATTGTTGCGGGTAATGCCGTGTTTAAAGCGGACGACCGCGCATATATGATAGCGAAATTGAAAGCATAAATAAAACCGTCTGTGGAAAATGTTTGTAACGGATGATTCGGGGATTGGTAACGAACATTATGACCCTCAACTGCCCAACGTAATTATTGAATCGTTAAATTCCTTAATGGTTCGATTGATTAATGGCTATCATAGCGGCAAATTTGCTGAACCTATCGATTGGCGACAAGAAGTGAGATAATATAAAGAGTAGAAAAGCCGAGGGGAGCGGAAACGCAACCCTCGGTTTTGCTATGGCAGCTTATGGAAAATTTGGGTATTGACAAACATATAATAGTGTGTTATAATGCAATTACAAAACCCAAGGAGGTAGACGTATGAAAAAAATTGCTAAAATTTTTGGTTCTATTCTATTTGCCTGTTGTTATTTGTTTGCCGCAGGCAACTGCGGTGCTGTGGGTGGCGGCTACGATGGCGGCTATGCAGGTGATTATGCCGGAGGCGTAATGGAAGAGGGCGCAGGCGGCGAAGAGGCTGGCTTGAATTCTATCAGTGAAGTTGTTCGTCCTGCTGGGTTAATTACCGCAGGCGCATGGAACGATAATGACAATTACGATATGTGGAAAAGCCTTTTTGCGCAAGCGGAAGATAGTTCTCAGGAAGGGAAATTTTACGGATATTCTTCGGTGGAAAACTCGTGGGGGTTCACTTCGTATAACCGTATAATGGTGACGGTGGAAAGCGGCGAGGAGAAAGTGGCTGGTGCAAAGGTGGCGGCCAAGGACAGCGAGGGCGAGCTCTTGTTTGCAGGGGTGACAAACGCCAATGGCGTGGCGTATTTGTTTACCGATACGCAGGAAGGTATTATAGAGGTGCAAAGCGGCGCAGGCAACAGCCAAACTGAATTTACGGCGGAAAACCGCAATTTGGTGGTGGAAATAGAGGAAGCCAACGCAAAGAAAAATATTATCGAATTGATGTTTGTTGTGGACGTAACGGGTTCTATGGGCGATGAGTTGAGCTATTTAAACAACGAAATTGCCGACGTGGTGGATAAGGTGGCCGTGACGGATGAGAATACGCAAATCAACCTTGCGTTGTTGTTCTACCGTGACCACGGCGATGAGAAAGTGTTCCAATATTACGATTTTGTTGACGTAACAACCGAGGACGGATTGTCTGAACAACAAGCGGCAATAGCGGCGCAACGCGCTGATGGCGGCGGGGATTATGCGGAAGCGGTTGACGAAGCGTTAGAGCTTGCGATAGAAAAGCAATGGAGCGGCGGCGAAACCACGAAAATTTTGTTTATGGTATTGGATGCGCCTCCGCATGAAGGTACGAGCAACCAAACAACGTTGTATTCGGCTGTAATAGAAGCGGCGAAAAAGGGCGTGCGTATTTGTCCCGTTTTATGCAGTGGCGCAGATACTTTGACGGAATACACTATGCGCCAAGCGTCTATTTATACGGGGGGAACGTTCGTGTTTGTGACGGACGATTCGGGGATTGGCAACGAACATTATGACCCTCAGCTTCCCAACGTAACGATTGAAGCGTTAAATTCCTTGATGGTTCGATTGATTAATGGCTATCATAGCGGTGAATTTGCCGAACCTATCGATTGGCGTCAAGAAGTGAGATAAGCAAAAGTGTATAAAAAGCCGAGGGGAGCGGAAACGCAACCCTCGGTTTTGCTATTTTTATATGGAATTTTAATATTTTATAACAGCAAAAAGCCGATGCAAATACATCGGCTTTTGACTGTTCATTTACTTGTGGATGTTTTTAAAGGAGGCGCTAAAAATTATTCAGCGTCAGCTTTCTTCATCGTTCTCAAGCATCTTGCGCAAACGTAACCGTTTACTTCCTTACCGTCTTCTACGTAGGATACCTTTTGAACGTTTACCTTAAAGGTTCTTCTCGTCTTACGGTTGGAGTGGCTTACGTTGTTACCAGAAGCTTGACCTTTACCGCAAATATTGCATACTCTCGACATATTAACACCTCCGATTTGGATTAATTTTTTCCATAGTTTATCCGTTATTTTTTCATAAAAACGGCGCCTGTTTCCTTTTAACTTAAAAAACAAGCATAAATAATATAGCATTTTTCCTAATAAAAAGCAATCAAAAATGAGCCTAAAAACGCAAAAAATAAAAAATATTGAGAAAAAATTGAAAAAGTACTTGCAAAATTGAATGAAATAGTGTACAATGGGAAAGTAATTGGAGAAAGATTATGTCAGTTAATACTAATAATGCTTACGGTAAAATTTCTATATCCGACCTCGCTATCGCTAAGGTCGCGTCTCACACTGCCATGGAATCGTATGGTATCGTGGAGATGGTATCCCGTCGTTTTACCGACAGCCTGTCCTCTCTCTTCAAAAAGGATAACGGTGGCAGAGGAATTAAAGTAACCACCGCTGGCAACCGTATTTACGTGGACGTTTACGTTATTATGAAATACGGTGTTTCTATCAGCGCGGTGGCTGAATCGTTGAAGGAAGCGATCAAATATAAAGTGGAAAGCTTTACAGGTATGATCGTCGATACCGTCAACGTAAACGTTATCGGTGTAAAATTGTAAAGCAGTTGGCGCAAACAGTCGGTTTTTGAGGAAGATACCGTCATTGCGCCGTTTACCATGCGCAGACGTCGAGAAGTCTGTACTCGGCGCAAGCGGTGACAGCCGCCACTGCGCGTCTACGTAAGAAAAAACGTAGGGCCTACGCTCTTTCCCTTATGTATAAATAAGGAAAAACAAAAAGCGCGGGGTTAAAACAGAAGGAGCATTCACCTAATGCAAAAAACGATTAATAGCTCAGATCTTAGAAAAATGATTTTGGTCGGGGCCAAACAACTTGAAATCAATAGAGCAAAAGTAGACGCATTGAACGTATTCCCCGTTCCCGATGGCGATACGGGTACTAATATGTCGCTTACGATGCAATCGTGCGTAAAGGAAATGACGGCTTGTTCGTCCAACGCTTTCGCGGAAGTTTGCGATAGCATTTCCAAGGGCGCATTGAAAGGCGCGAGAGGTAACTCCGGGGTTATTTTATCCCAAATTTTGAAAGGCATTTGCGCCGTTCTCCGCAAAGCGGAAGGCGAAGTGGATACGGCTATGTTTGCAAAGGCTTTGGAATCGGGCGCGAAGGTTGCTTACGGCGCCGTTTCCGTACCCAAAGAAGGTACCATTCTTACCGTTATTCGTATGATGAGCGAAGTTTCGGGTAAGATTGCGAAAAAGAAAAAATATTTTGAAGAATTCTTTAAAGACGTAATTGCTGAAGGCGAAAGAGCGCTTGCGCTTACCCCCGAACTTCTTCCCGTTTTGAAAAAAGCAGGCGTAGTTGACTCCGGCGGTGTTGGTCTTATGACGATCATTAAGGGTTTCGCTGCTGCTATTTCGGGTGAAGAAATTGCGGAAACGATTACGGAAATGGAAGAAGTGGCTGAAGACGCTGATTTCGGCGATAATTCCAGCATTATCAATATGGACCTTGGCGAAATCGAGTTTGCATATTGTACCGAATTTTTTATTATCAATTTGAAAAAGAGTACCACGTTGTCGGCGATTGACCGTTTGAGAGAAAAGCTGATGACGCTTGGCGACAGTGTTATTTGTATTGGCGATTTGGAACTTGTAAAAGTGCACGTTCACACCAACCAACCCGGTAAAGCGCTTTCCTATGCGTTGGAGCTTGGCGAACTCGATAGACCTAAAATCGAAAACATGTTGGAACAAAACCGTCAATTGAAGGCGAAGATGGAAGCGGAAAAGAAAGAAATGGGCATGCTTGCTATTTGTACGGGCGCAGGTCTTTCCGAAATCTTCAAGGATTTGTTCGTAGATCGCATTATCGAAGGCGGTCAAACGATGAACCCCAGTGCAAGCGATATTGCAAACGCTGCGCAAAAGATTAACGCAGAGCATATCTTTGTTTTCCCCAACAATAAGAACATTATTTTGGCGGCGGAACAAGCGAAAAACCTCGTAGAAAACAAGACGTTGCACGTTATCCCCACCAAGAACGTTCCGCAGGGCTTTGCGGCGGCGTTGGAATTCAACCCCGAAGTAAGCGCAGAAGAAAACAAGACGAACATGATTCATGCGCTTGATAACGTTAAGGTTGGTCAAGTAACGTATGCGGTAAGAAATACCTCGTTAAATGGTTTCTCTATCAAGGAAGGCGACATTATCGGCTTGGACGACAAGAAGATTTTGGCGAAATCCCATTCGTTGGAAGAAACGGTATTGAAGTTGATCGGCCGCATGAAAGAGGACTTCCACCAGGTAATCACCCTCTATTACGGCGAGGACGTAAACGAGGAAGAAGCGGCTGCGCTTTGCGAAGTAATTGCGGAAAAATATCCCGATTGCGACGTAGATTTCCACAACGGCGGTCAATCCGTTTACTATTACATTATGTCTTTGGAATAATGTATAAAAATCAATTAAAAAGCGTATAATTATACAAGTAGGCGGGAGGAACGGTAGGCTGTTCTTCCCGTTTGATTTTTTTGTGGTAGGTTAGGATATGAAATTATCAACACTCCGTTCTATTGGAGAAAAGCGTGAAAAAGATTTTATAAAGCTCGGTATTCGCGAAGTGGAAGACCTCGTGAAATTTTATCCGCGCGCCTATCTTGACCTGACCGAGCGTTCGTCGTTAAAGACGGCGTATCATAACGATATGGTGTTGATAGCCTGCGAAGTCAACCGCCTTGCGCCCGTCAATTACGGTAACAAGCGGAAAATGGTGAAAGCCTTTTGTTCGCAGGACGGTTTTCCGTTTACGGTCGTTTGGTTTAATCAACCGTACGTGGCGCAAAAGCTGAAGCCGGGCGAATATCTTTTCTACGGACGCGTGCAAAACAAGTTTGGACAAATTTCCCTTGTCAACCCCACGTATGAGCCGCTTGATAGCAATTATCGGTTAAAGGGCATTGTGCCTGTGTATTCCCTGAAAGGGAATTTATCTCAAAAAATTGTCCGCGCGGCGGTGAAGGAAGCCTTGCAAAAGGTGGATTTGTCGGGCGTAATTCCTTGGCAAATTGTACGGAAATACGATTTGCCGTCGCTGGAAAAAGCCTATTATCAAATTCATAATCCTACGGATATGGCAAGCAAGGATTTGGCGGCGGAGCGCATTGCGTTGGAGGAATATTTCGTCCTGATTTCGGCGTTTAAAATTATCAAAGGCGGCAAAGAGGACGTTCGTACGCATAATTATTCGGTGACGGCAAGCGAAGTGAAAGCGTTTGCTACGCGGTTTGGTTTTGAGTTTACGGACGGGCAAAAGCAAGCGGTCAACGATATTTACACCAACGTTTACGCACCCACGCGCATGACCCGATTGATTCAAGGTGACGTAGGCAGCGGTAAGACAGCGGTGGCGCTTTGCGGCATTTTCATGGCGGTGAAAAGCGGCTACCAAGCGGCCTATTTATCCCCCACGGAAGTGCTTGCCGAGCAAAATTATAACGTTTTGAAGAAATACTTTCCCGAATACCGAGTGGGGTATTTGGCAGGCGGTATGACGGCGAAAGAAAAGCGTGAAATGAAAGCGCTGTTGAAAAACGGCGAAGTGGATATTATATGCGGTACGCACGCGGTAATTCAAGAGGACGTAGAGATACCACGGCTTAGCTTTATCGTGTGTGACGAACAGCACCGTTTTGGCGTGGCGCAACGCAACGCCTTGGCGGAAAAGGGCGAGGGAGTGGATATGCTGGTTATGAGCGCAACGCCCATTCCACGCACTCTTTCGTTGATATTCTATGGGGATTTGGACGTTACGACGATATCGGACAAGCCCAAGGCAAGACAAGAAATTTCGACGAGTATTATTCCCGAAAGCAAGTATGAGGGCATGCTCGATTACGTCAAGCAGGAAACGGCGCGCGGTAGACAAGCATACTTTGTATGCGCGAAGATAGACGACGATGAAGAAGGCTCTATCATGAGCGTAACGGAGTTGTACGAGGAATTGTCGGGGCGTATGCCAACGGTGCGGTTTGCGCTGTTGCATGGCAGAATGAAAGATAAGGAAAAGACGGAAGTGATGACCGCCTTTAAAAACCGTGAATACGATTGTTTGGTGTCGACGACGGTTATTGAGGTGGGCGTGGACGTACCCAACGCAACCATTATGATTATCTACAATGCCGAACGGTTTGGCTTGTCGCAGCTGCATCAGCTTCGCGGACGCGTGGGCAGAGGCGCGGAAAAGAGCTATTGTTTCTTATTGATGGGCTCGGAAAGCGAAACGTCAAGGGAGCGTTTGTTGACCTTGAAAAACAACAGCGACGGGTTCAAAATTGCGGAAAAGGACCTCGAAATGCGTGGCAGCGGGGATTTCTTCGGCACTCGTCAATCGGGAAAAATGTTTGGAGATATCAAGAATTTGCATTATCCTACGCAGGTTATTTTTGCGGCGAAGAAGCTGTCGGATGAAGCGTTTGAGGGCAGGCTGGACAGTGAAGAATTGCGCCGCGCAGCATTGAAAAAATATGACAGTTTAAAAGACGTTGTAATGAACTGAGCAATAAAACACGGCGGTGGGATGACCACCGCCTGCATTTTAGGGATACGTTGTGCGGAGTTCTCTTGCCTGCCTTTTGGAAAAGAGAGTGGACAAGTTTGAGGTGGAGTTCTCTTGCCTGCCTTCTGAAAAAGGGAGGGGGACCGCTTGCGGTGGTGGGATTCTATGAAAAATAAGCAATAAGGAATAATCATGCCTAAGTTTAAGCATAATCCAAAATTAACAACAAATGCGAAACGTTTACGCAAAGAAATGACCGAAGAAGAAAGAAAACTGTGGTACACATTTTTAAGAACATGTCCTGTAAGATTTCTTCGTCAGAAAGTGATAGGTGATTACATAGTTGACTTTTACTGTGCGCGCGCTCAATTGGCAATAGAATTAGATGGTTCACAGCATTATGAGGACGACTATATTGAAGCGGATGCGGCGCGCACAAAGAGATTGGAGCAATTCGACGTAAAGGTTATTAGAATACCCAACAATTATATTCATACCAATTTTAAAGAAGTGTGTGAGTATATTTATAAAATTGTACAGGAAAGAATAGAAGAAATAGAGGAATCCCCCTAGCGCACTACGTTTGCTTTCCCCCTTTTACAGAAGGGGGACAAGTTTGAGGTGGAGTTCTCTTGCCTGCCTTTTGGAAAAGAGAGTGGACAAGTTTGCGGTGGTGGGATTTTGTCTGCCTTTTGGAAAAGAGAGAGGGACAAGTTTTGGCGTGGTGTTTTTCCTGCCTATCTTCTAAAAAAGTGAGTGAGTGCTTGCGGTGGTGGTATCTTGCCTCCCTTCTGAAAAAGGGAGTGGGGACCGCTTGCGGTGGTGGGATTTTGTCTGCCTTCTGAAAAAGAGAGTGGACAAGTTTGGGGTGGTGGTATCTTGCCTGCCTTCTGAAAAAGGGAGTGGGCAAGTTTGGGGTGGAGCTCTCTTGCCTGCCTTTTGGAAAAGAGAGTGGACAAGTTTGCGGTGGTGGGATTTTGCCTGCCTTTTGGAAAAGAGAGTGGACAAGTTTGCGGTGGTGGTATCTTGCCTCCCTTCTGAAAAAGGGAGGGGGACCGCTTGCGGTGGTGGGATTCTTTATCAATTAAAATTTTCTAAATCCATTGACAAACCATATCAATGGTGGTACAATAATTTTATCAATATAAAATTCAGGAGCGCATAGCTATGAAAAAATTTTTAATTTCGTTATTGGCGTGTTTATGTATCGGCGCAACAGCGTTTGGCTTTGCCGCTTGCGAAGATGACGAGGAAAGCTCGTCGGGAACGCAAAGCTCGTCGGGAACGCAAAGTTCGCAAAGTGTCACAGTGCAATCGATAACCATTAATGAAGAGGGTAATTACGTGGTGACGTATACGGACGGAAGCACGCAGATAATAATTGCGGAAAACAAACATACCCATGCTTTTGGTGAATGGGTGTTGTATGGTGAGGGAAGCGGATATTGTGAAAACCG
The DNA here is from genome assembly GCA_045658805.1 of Candidatus Scatosoma sp. GTDB lineage: Bacteria > Bacillota > Clostridia > Christensenellales > Borkfalkiaceae > Scatosoma. Next base: position 1,347 of record JAZOVQ010000053.1, on the reverse strand, counting down.
CATATATTCCCGTGTATGTGCTACGTGCGGAGATATCGAATGGAAGCAAGGGGCGTACGCTGACCACAATTGGACTACGGTAACAACCCAGCCCACCTGCCAGGCGCAGGGTTATGATACCAACACTTGTACGACATGTGGAAAGGTAGAGCTTGGCAACTACACTGCGGCAAGCCATAATTGGGAAACAACGTATGCCAACGATAATAGCTATCATTGGTATGATTGCGCTACTTGCGACGAAGTGAAAGACAAGGCGGAACACACGGAAAATGAAGAAGGGGTGTGTAGCATATGCAACACCGTTGTTGGTGCTGACGTAATCGATTACGACGGCAGCCCCGTTACCATTCAGTTCTATCACTGTATGGGCGCAAACCTTAGAGGCGTTGTTTCTAAGTGGATCGCTGAATTTAATCAGCAATATCCCAACATCACCATCGAAGGTCTTTCCACCAGCTGGGGCGATTATGATGGCGTTAAGGAACAAATCTCCACGGAAATTACCGCTGGTAACTCCCCTCATATCGCATTCTGCAATCCCGACCACGTAGCATATTATAACCTTGCAGGTAAAGTTGTTGCTCTTGACAACTATATCATGGACGACACGATGGGTCTTACTGAAGAACAAATCCAAGATTTCATCCCTGCATTCTATAACGAAGGTAAAGTATACGGCAGTGACAAAATGTACACCCTTCCTTTTGCTAAGTCGACCGAAGTTATGTACTATAACAAGACGTATTTCGAAAAGAACAACTTGACCGTTCCTAAGACCTGGGATGAAATGGAAATCGTTTGTCAGCAAATTTTGGACATCGAACATGCTAAGGGCAACTACGACGTTATTCCACTCGGCTACGATAACGAAGCAAACTGGTTTATCAGCATGTGCGAACAGCTCAACCAACCCTACACCTCCGCAACGGGCGACCACTTCGTATTTGATACGGCTGAAAACCGCGCGTTTGTAGAAAGATTTACCAGCTGGTACAAGAAAGGTTACGTTATCACGCAAGAAATCAACGGTAGCTACACCTCCGACTTGTTCACCGACCAAACCGCATTTATGTGTATCGGTTCTGCCGCAGGTGCTTCCTATCAAAAGGCAGACGTTGTTGAAGGTGAAGGCGGTGGCTATCAATTTGAAGTAGGCGTTACCACTCCTCCTCAAGCAGATGCAAGCAACGCAAAAGTTATTTTCCAAGGTCCTTCCCTTGTTCTCTTCAAGAAGAGCAACGAACAAGAAGTTGCTGCATCTTGGCTTTTGATGAAGTATTTGACGACGAAAGTTGAATTGCAAGCTGAATATTCGATGACCTCTGGTTATATGCCCGTTATCAA